>JACOSX010000020.1 GCA_016178625.1 Ignavibacteria bacterium | reverse complement strand
ATTTGTCGCCCATGTAATTTTTTCCCTTTTCAATTATACCATTTGTTGGAGACAATTGCAATCTCTCTCCATTTTGCGTCACAAAAACATTGCCCGATCACCAGCTCTGCGATTATGGCATCTGGATTTTCGGCAGTGCGAGTCAAGGGACACCTGCACTCTCTCAGCATAATTTTATTTGAAACACTTCGTTGGCTAATAATATATCATGAAGAGGATGATAAAAATTGATGATTCCTGCAATAGGGATAGTCCTACGGGTTTATTGATTGACTTTTATTGCGCGATTGATTAGATTTAAACGTTTTCTGGGAAAACGGACTGAGGAAGAATATAAAAAATGGGCGTTTGAGCATGAAGGAGCGGTTCGAGACAATCATCGCGAAGTACCATGCCAGCGAGGGAATTTTATTAGCGGTTGGAGTAAGTGCTCTTCTCGTCGGTATTTTGGTGGATATCTTTTTTCTGCGCTTGGTCTGTCTCCTTGTTGTGATCGGCTCGGCAGGTCTCATGTATGCTGGAATGCGTGCCCACCATCTGAATATTCAAACAGGACTGAAAGGCGCGAGTTCACTATTCCACTCACAACATGAAAGTGAAATAATGAAAAAGCTCATCTTCGATGATTTCCATTTCCATTCAAAAAGTGGATTCAAGGTCGAAGAGGTCCATCATGAATCCGCAGAATCGGAGGTTGATGCAACGGCAATCAGTTCTCAAGTGGAGAAAAAGGTAAGTGCCACTGTCCAGCCAGTTACGCATGTGAAATCGATGCCAGTGCCGGTTATTCGCGAGTTCCAAGTCTCGGATTTTTTTGATGTCGACTCCGATATTTACAAGGGTGATGCTGAACCTCGGACCGAATTCGATTTCTTGTTGAATAAGGTTCTCGTTGTTATCAAGGAAGTGCTCTTTGCGCACACCGTGGCATTCTTCTGGGCGAATCGAGAAAAGCAGCAGATGGTCCTGGAAGCACGGGTAACCGATAGCCCTAATTTTATCACTTCGCGTCGCTTCGCGATCGGGCATGATCTCGTCAGCAAAGTTGCACAGACGGGAAAGCCCGAATTCATCACTGAAGTCAATCCAGTCTCTGAGCCTGAATTGCTTCGCTACTATGCAGTTACTGAGAGCGTGAAATCGTTCATCGGTGTGCCTGTGTTCTTCTCACGAGGGTCTCAAGACGCGACTGTCGAGCAACCCGTCGCTGTTGTGGCAGTTGATGGCAAGGCTGAAGATGAATTCGGTCAAGAAACACTCCAGCTCCTCGGGCAGTTCACCAAATTGATTTCTGCTCTTATCAAGAGCTATAATGATAAATACGATTTGCTCATTGATTCTGAATTACTGAGCTCGATCCGACGATTACAAGAGCGCATTCGGAATAATTTCTCATTGAGCACTATTGTCCAGTCGTTGGGTGAAGAAACGTCAAAGCTGATCAATTGGGACTTCCTCTCGATTGTTCTCTACGAAGAAAAAAAGCACGCGTGGGTTGCGAAGAAAGTAACGAACCGCTCGCACCTCGGCTATATCCTTTCGGAGCAGCCGATCGATTTCCCGGACAGCATCGTCGGACAAACGATTCGGAACAACACCCACTGCCTAGCGGATGACCTCTCGATGGTCACGACCCCGCGGTATTTCATGGCGGAGAAGCTGGAATCGTATGGCTCATTTCTCTCGGTCCCAATCAGCTCCCTCAACAAATGCTACGGCGCTGTCAGCATCGAGAGCCGCGAAAAGTTCAATTTCTCTCGGCAAGATATTGAGATGCTCTACCGTTTAGCCGAGAACGCCGCATCGGCTCTAGAAATCTTCTATATGCAGGAGGTCATCAATGAGTATGTGATCATTGATAGTGTTACGGGGGTGTATTCCAAGAAATTTTTCATTCAGAGGATGGAAGAAGAACTTCAGCGTGCTGACGATACTGCTGACGATTTAACGCTCCTGTTCATCACAGTAGACAAGTCCAATGAGATCGTCCAGCGCTACGGCAAAGACGGTTTTGAGCGGGTGATGTTGACGTTTGCAAAAGCTATCCGTGCCAGTATCCGACCGTATGACATCGTTGGACGATATGACGAGAATTGCTTCGGCGCACTCCTACTCGATACGGCTGCCAACGATGCATATCTCTGGGCGGAGAAAATACGGAAAACCATAGCGGGTCTTGTCATCAATCTCGATAGCAAGAGCTTTTCCATCACCATTAGTATCGGTGTGTGTGGTGCACTCGAAGGAATGAAGAAGGAAGAGTTATTGGGCAACACGATTACTGTGCTCAATCGGGCTTCAGAAGCGGGCGGCAACGTTGTCAGAGTTTACTAATTAATCGATTACATTATCTTTTGAAAGAAGAATCATGGCAAAGCAACAGACATTTGCAGATAAAGCAAGCAAAGCCGCGGCGCAGCCGGGGAAAAAGTGTCCGAAGTGTGGCACAATCCGACAACCTATTCTTTTCGTGGCGTCAGAACCGTCCAAGCATGGTAGCGTTCGGTTCAGTCATCGCCGCGTTCAGGTCTGCAAGTGTAATGAGAAAGAAATCTACGCCTGACCGTTGGTTGCTTATCTACTTGCTTTCTGAGTCGTTCGTTCCTCTTCGCATGATGAGCGAAGGAGCGTGATGAAACGACCATACCCTTCAACAGAATTCGAAGCCACGGTTGCAGCCGATGGAAGTCTCACGATTCCGGAGAAAATTGCTCGAGGGCTCAAGAACGGTTCCTTCATTACGATCCGATTGACGGAGGGTGTTGTCTCTCGTTCTCTCCATCGGAAGGGTGTGAGTGAGGATGAGATCGAACAAATTGCGACTCTTCAGCTTGAAGAACGTAATCATGTCCTCCGGTTTTTGGAAGCTGAAGGAGCTCTTGCGCACGACCGAAAGCTCGCAGCGCGAGCATCGGGGCTGCTAAGGCGCGACCGGTGAGTCTTCAGAAAATCGTAGTCCATACAAATGTTTTTTTGGACTACGTCGTGCAAGACCACAAGAATGAATCGGTATTGCGGCTCGCGATGCAAAAGTTCTTTTGTTACACAACTGTATTTAATGCAATTCAGCTCTTCGCACTTGCGCGAACCGAGAAAGAACGTCGTGTGATCGAAGACTCGATGTCGGCAATGAAAATCCTTGGATTGAACGCAAAGAACGCCTAGAAATATGGCGGGTGGGTTGCCCGAGGAATGAAGCTCCCTCGGATGAATACTCTTGTCGCAGGGATCTGTCTGGATAGCAAGCTGCCCGTGTTGACGTTGCAACCAGACGAGTTCCGCGGTGTCAAAGAATTAGTTGTGGTGAAGGGTTCACTGGTGAAGAAGGAAAAGGGTGGGTTAGAGATCATACAGGAAAGTAGGTGACGGTCAATCGGTAACCTCTTCAGGTAATCACCGTACATACACACAGGACTAAAGGATGTTTTTAGGAAAAGTTGTCGGAACGGTATGGGCAACACGCAAGGACGAAGAACTTGTGGGAATGAAGTTCCAGATCGTTAAGCATGTCGGCGTCGATTATAGTCTTAAGGAGACATTTGTTGTTGCCGTAGATACCGTTCAGGCTGGCGTCGGCGATGTTGTGCTTGTGTGCAGTGGAAGTTCAGCGCGTCAGACGGCACTGACGAAGAATAAGCCTGTTGATGCTGTGATCATGGCGGTTGTTGATAAACTGGACGTTTCAGATTAATTGATTGATAAGGCATAGCAATCGATCATGTTCTTTGCGAAAGTCATAGGCACCGTCTGGGCGACTCGGAAGGATCAACATCTGGAACGTTTCAAGCTCCAATTCATTCAGCCTTTGAATGCTCGAAGAGAGCGGGTTGGGGATCCGATTGTCGCCGTCGATACCGTTGGTGCCGGTCAGGGAGAAACGGTTTTTTATATCACTGCTCGCGAAGCCACGATACCGTTGCCTGTGGAAATGGCACCTGTGGATGCGAGCATTGTTGGGATCGTTGACAGAATTGATGTGCATCCTGGAGAACAAGAGGTCCAGCGAGAAAAAGTGTAAGCAGCAACGACTAAGACACGTATCCGATCAGGATAGTTTGATACTAACGCGTGCGAAACATCATCGGCTGCACGTCACCATTTGAAAAAGGATCCTCATGGCAAAAGTCAACAAACAATACACGAATCGCGAGAGTCAATCGCTCGACAAATATCTTCAGGAAATCGGCAAAGTAGAACTACTCGATCCTGAAGAGGAAATCGAGCTTGCCCGTCGGATCAAAAAAGGCGATCAAAAGTCGCTTGAAAAACTGACAAAGGCAAACCTCCGGTTTGTGGTGAGCGTTGCAAAGCAATATCAAAACCAGGGTCTTTCGCTTGGCGATCTCATCAACGAAGGTAACCTTGGTCTCATCAAAGCTGCGAAGCGATTTGATGAAACTCGCGGATTCAAATTCATCTCTTATGCAGTGTGGTGGATTCGACAGTCGATCCTGCAGGCATTGGCGGAACAATCGCGCATTGTCCGTCTCCCGCTGAACCGCGTCGGCGCACTGAACAAAATCGGGAAGGCGTTCAGCACGCTGGAGCAAGAGTTTGAGCGTGAGCCGAGTGCCAGTGAGTTGGCGGAAGAGCTTGATATGTCGCTGTTCGAAGTTGCCGATACGCTCAAGATTTCCGGTCGTCATCTCTCGATGGATGCGCCGTTCGCTCAAGGTGAAGATAACCGACTGCTCGACGTTATCCAGGACGAACGTACACCGCTGCCCGACCACGCACTCATCAAGGAATCGCTGAGTAAAGAGGTGGAGCGCGCTCTCGGTACGCTGACCGAGCGAGAAGCGGAAGTGATCCGACTCTACTTCGGATTGGGTCGAGAGCATTCCCTTACGCTCGAAGAGATCGGAGAGAAATTTCAGTTGACGCGCGAGCGCGTGAGACAAATTAAGGAAAAAGCCATCCGTCGGTTGAGACATGCCTCGCGAAGTAAGCAGCTGCGAGCATATCTCGGGTAATGCGTTGAGCCACCTTCAGAATAGGGTGGCTCACTTGCTTTCGGCACTTCATGTTCCTTCCATCCGCGTAACTGTTCTTCTCAGCTATGTCATCATCTTTTCACTTCTGGTAGGGTGTTCCGCTTCATCACCTCGCTCATCTTCATCTCCAATGGTTGCTCGCGACTCAACTCACCTACAGGCCGGTCGCGGAGGTTTCGGTGATAGTCGTCGTGAAAAGAACACTCCGCCGACGAGATCAACACATCGAGACGAGAATAATCTCTCAATCAACAGACATAGAGCACTTGTAGAAATTATGAGCTTGATGGGCACACCGTATGACTTCAGCGGGACCGATAGTACAGGAATAGATTGTTCCGGGTTCACGGCAAAGATTTATCGAGACATCATGGGACAGACGCTGCCGCATTCGGCGAGGGAACAATTTACAGTTGGGATGTCTGTGAATCGTGATGACCTGAAATTTGGTGATCTCGTGTTCTTTAATACCACGGGAGCGCCTGCCTCGCACGTCGGCATGTACGTCGGCGATGGACTCTTTGCTCACGTGAGTATTTCATTGGGGGTCACGATCTCCCCCATAACCAATGGATATTATTCAGAACGATATGTAGGTGCAAGACGTGTCATCCGGTGAACCTTCCCTTGTTTTTCGTTTATTGGATGGTTATATTGGTTGCAAATTGTATCTCATACGATGGTCACATGTCAGTTCTCCCAATCTATACGTACGGCGCGCCGGTTCTGCGAAAAAAAGCGCGTCCCGTTAAGCAAGTTACAGATGAGATTGTTAAGCTGGTCGTGGATATGTTCGAGACCATGCACAAAGCGAACGGCATCGGTCTCGCCGCAAATCAGGTGGGAAGTCCCGTCCGAGTTATCGTCATTGATGTTTCCGAAATGGAGGAGATGAAGGATGTCAAACCGCTGACGTTGATTAACCCGCAAATTGTTCATCAGACAGGGATGTGGGTTATGGAAGAAGGCTGTCTCAGCATCCCTGAAGTCCGCGACGATGTTGAACGCGCAGAATCGATTACACTGAGATATAAAGATTCGAATTTCCACGACCTTGAGCTTGAGGTTGGGGGAATGCTGGCGAGGGTCATCCTCCACGAGATCGACCATCTCAATGGGGTGTTGTTTATCGACCATCTCTCCCCTGAAAAGAAGAAAATCCATGCAGACCGTCTAAAACAGATCCAGCGTGGAGAAATGGAAGTCAGTTACCCGGTCACGACCGCAGTTGATGTGACAGTCTAAACCATTGGTTATCCGATTGAAAACAGATGCGCATTGTATTTATGGGGACTCCGGAGTTTGCCATCCCCAGTCTCAAGATTTTGCTGGATAACCATTATGATGTGGCTGCCGTAGTCACTGTTCCTGATAAGCCCGCGGGCCGTGGTCAGCACCTATCACTTTCTCCAGTGAAGATGTTCGCCGTTCAACACGGTCTCGACGTGCTTCAACCCGAACGACTCAAGGACCCCGTCTTCGTCGGCGCGCTCCGAAACTTATCACCCGACATCATGGTAGTGGTTGCGTTTCGGATATTGCCGCCGGAAGTCTTCACCATTCCGACGAATGGTTCGTTCAATCTTCACGCATCGTTGCTCCCTAAATACCGTGGTGCTGCACCAATCAACTGGGCGATCATCAATGGTGAAAAGGAAACGGGTGTGACTACATTTCTTTTGCAGGAAACTGTAGACACGGGGAACATCGTCCTTCAAGCGCGGATTCCTGTTGATCCTGATGATACCGCGGGTGATGTTCACGATAAACTTGCGGATGTGGGTGCTGAAATCGTGTTACATACCGTCCGCCTGATCGAATCTGGGAAGGTTTCACCCAAACCGCAGGATAACACTCACGCGACTCCAGCCCCGAAGATCTTTAAAGAAGATTGCCGGATCAATTGGAATAATGGTGCTGCTGAGATTCATAATTTTATCCGAGGACTCTCGCCGAAGCCCGGAGCCTATACGATCCATGGTGATACAATGCTGAAACTCTATCGATCCAGGATTATCCCACAGACCCGTGCGCGGTCGGCGGGAGAAATTATGCTCACTGATGAGCGTCTGCTTGTGAGTGCGGGGACGGACGCCGTAGAAGTCATGGAACTCCAGCAGGAAGGAAAGAAAAAACTTTCCGCTCAGGAGTTCTTGCGTGGTTATCGACTGCAAAGTGGTGATAGATTCCTGTGATGAAAAGAGGTGAGTCTAACGTGATGATACGCGAAGTTACAACGATCGTTCTTCTCGCTGTCCTACTTGCCCTGGTATACAATGCCTTCTCCGGCAAAGGAATTCCATTAATTAGAATGGAACCAAAAAAAGTTGCAGTTTCTGATTCAGCGCTATTTTCCTATCCGAACCAACCCCCTCGATCTGACACGGCATTTCGATCATTTATTTCCGATACCACGAAGCCCAAGGATGTGAAGGTTATCTCACCTCTTCGTGACCGTGCGCTCACCAATCGCGACTCGGTGGCGAACCTGGTCAAGGAGAAAAAGAATGAACAGCCGTTTAAGATTATTTCTCTGGACCAACTGAATCGACTACTTGCTTCTCGACGCGGAGTGTTGCTCGATGCCCGCAGTGCGGAAGATTTTCAGAAAGGTCACATCAAGGGAGCAAAGAATGTCCCCGGACAAGAAGTGGACCAACACTTTGCGGAGCTGGTGATTATCCCCCGCGATACCCTCGTTATTGTCTATTGTAATAATCCTGAGTGTCATCTCGGTCGCATGGTCATCGACTTCATGAGTGTAATGGAATTTAAGAGCATGGTGTTGTATGATGATGGCTGGGACGGTTGGGTAAGGGCGAAGATGCCGATTGATTCTGCAGGTATCCAATGAGGTCATGAGCAGCGTCCTTTCAAATACATATCTCTCCCTGTTCTCGAGAGTAGTTCTCGGTGTTGTCTTTATTATCGCAAGTATCGATAAGATCGTCGCGCCGGACGCGTTCGCCGCAAATGTACAAGCATATGAATTGGTTCCGTACGCGCTTGTCAACATAACGGCGCTTGTCATCCCGTGGATTGAATTGATTTGTGGAATATTTCTTCTCGGTGGTGTGCGAGTTCAATCATGCTCAGCGGTCCTCTCAGCACTCCTTCTCATCTTCATCATTGCAATGATGACTGCATTAGTCCGTGAGCTCAAGATTGACTGCGGCTGTTTCGGGAAAGAACACGCGTCGCCTGTCAGTTGGATGCGCGTGCTTGAGGATGTTGGATTATTCGTTCTTGGCGCGCACCTTTTTTTCTTTGCTACTCCACCGCACCTGATGGATAACGTTGCAGCCAAAAGCTGATCTGGAGCACGATGTGGATCGGGGGTGGGCTGGCGAGATGTGCATGTGGATCTTCATTGCATTCCGATCAAAAATGAATTATATTTGAACCATTGCAATCCATAGACATGTTTGATTATTCACAAATCAACCGTTAAGCACGCTTGGAATTCGTTCTCTGGGTTTGTCGCAGTATGCACGTGTTCAGTGTTGTTGTGTGGTTGGGCGGCTTGATGTTTCAAAGCGCGGTGGCGATGCCGATCTTCCAATTGGAAGGTGACCAATCAAAAGCGGCGATGCGGAAAGTGAATAAACGCTTCATCGGATTTGTGTGGATGAGCGTATGGACTATGCTGATTACTGGCGTCATCATGATGCTACTCAATCCAAAGTTTGTATGGTTCGAGTATCGTGACCGCTGGTCAATTCTCCTCGGAGTCAAGGAGCTGATTTTCATTTTCATGGTTCTGTATGCATTCGGATATGCGCGGATGCTCAAGTATCTTGAAGCACCTTCATCCAATGGGGGATTTAGCGACAAGGCGGAATTGTATCGTCATCGAGTGAATCAATTCAGGAAAATCAGTATCTTTTTAGGAATCAGCGCACTACTGCTTGCAGCGGCGATGTGAAGCCTATGGCGAAAGTTATCACAATTGCGAATCAAAAGGGGGGTGTAGGAAAAACAACGACAGCAATCAATCTTGCCGCGGGCATCGCCGTAGCTGAATTTCCAACCCTCCTGATCGATACTGATCCGCAGGCGAATTCCACGAGCGGACTTGGTATCGATCCTCACGAGAAAGATAAGACTGCTTACGACACGCTTATCAACGATGCAGATCCACATGAAGTGATCATCAAAACGGAGATGCCGTATCTTTCACTTTTACCGTCCAACATCAATCTTGTCGGTGCAGAAGTGGAGCTCGTTGATGTTGAGAATCGTGAGCGAGTGATGAAAGGCGTCGTAGAAAAAATCCGTGATGAGTATGAGTACGTTTTCATCGATTGCCCACCGTCGTTGGGTCTTCTCACTCTCAATAGCCTCGTCGCTTCTGACTCGGTGCTGATTCCCGTGCAATGCGAGTACTTTGCGCTGGAGGGTTTGGGGCAACTGCTCAGCACGATCAACATCGTGAAGAAGAGCCTCAACCCAAAGTTGGAGATTGAAGGTGTCCTGCTGACCATGTATGATAGCCGATTGCGACTCTCAAATCAGATCGTGGAAGAGGTAAAAAAGCATTTCGGCGAGAAAGTCTACAGCACGATCATCTCCCGTAACGTACGGTTGAGTGAAGCCCCGAGCTATGGAAAACCTGTTCTGTTGTATGAAGCAGTTTCCTCGGGAGCGAAGAATTACATGGAACTTGCAAAAGAATTTCTGAAACGACAACAACCTGCCGCAATCCCAGCGGCGTCAACAGCATAAGCATATGTCTAAAGTCAAAGGTGGTTTAGGAAAAGGGTTATCGGCGTTGATTCGTCCGACAGGGCAGGATGAGCGCCCCCCGATTCCCGCCGAACCGATCGCGACGGTCATTGACCGCGGCGGCGTGACAACTCATATTGAAGTTGCAAAAATTCGTCCGAACCCGTTCCAGCCTCGCGCAGATTTTGATCAACAGGCGCTCGACGAGCTGAAAGAATCGATCCGACAGAACGGTATTATACAGCCGGTTACTGTGCGACCCGGGAACGATGGGGCGTACGAATTGATCTCTGGCGAGCGCCGCATGCGAGCATCGATGGAGCTTGGTCTCAAGACCATCCCGGCATACGTTATCGAGGTTAAGACAGATGGCGAGATGCTCGAGCTTGCGCTCATTGAAAATCTCCAGCGTGAACACCTCAACCCCATCGAGATTGCGATCTCCTATCAACGTCTGATGCACGATGTAGGACTGTCAGCCGAAGATGTGGCCGCCCGGGTGAGCAAAGACAGAACCACCGTTGTGAATTTTCTCCGTCTCCTGAAATTGCCGCATCGCATCCAGGATGCATTGCGGAAAAATCAACTCTCCATGGGCCACGCCCGTGCCCTCGTTGCCCTACCCGATGAGCGTGTACAGCTCCGTTTCTTCGACCAGATCGTGAAAAAGGATTTGAATGTCCGTCAGGTAGAGAAACTTGTCCGTGATGTCGGAAAGCAATCTGAAAAGAAACCTACCCCGCGTCCGAAAGCCCTACCGAGCAGCGTGGACAATATCGCGGAGAGGATCCAGCAGATCCTCGCTACGCGCGTAAAAGTGCATGAGCATGAGGGCGGTCGGGGAGAAATTATCATCGAGTTCTATAATGCCGATGATCTCGGAAGATTATTTGATTTGATCGCATCCATCGAACAGTGAATCATATGCCAATGTCAATCATTCTCACGAACGAAGCTCCTGCACCCATCGGTCCGTATAGTCAGGGCGTTATTGCGCCTGGGAAGCTTCTCTTCACCGCGGGGCAGGTTGCTCTTAATCCTACAAGCAATCAGGTTATTGCAGGAGATATAAAAGTCCAGACGCGTCAAGTAATGGAGAATTTGCGAGCGATTCTAGAAAAAGGTGGCTCGTCGCTGCAGAATGTTGTGAAGACAACGGTGTTCTTGAAGGATATGAGCGAGTTTAGCGGTATGAATGAAGTGTATGGAGAATTTTTCAGCGAGACCTTCCCTGCGCGATCAACGGTGGAAGTCGCTCGTCTGCCAAAAGATGTGAAAGTGGAGATCGAAGCAATTGCCGTTGTCAACGGTTAACTGCTGTAAGTCGGCGATCCGTGGGTAGCGGAATCCAAACAATACTTTGCTCTACCAGATTACTCCTCTCTTATGGTATTCTGTCACTTACTGTTGCGATCACTCTCGCTCATGGTCAAGTCGATACGCTGAGTGGGATCCGCGATACGACCTCCGTTCTTCCGCCGGCAGCGCTTGATTCGCTCTCGCAGTCAACCTCATCAGGTGAAGTAGTACCATTTCATCAAAAGAAATCGCCGTGGCTCGCGGTTGGGCTCTCAGCGGCGGTTCCGGGACTTGGGCAGCTCTATGACGAGAACTACTGGAAACCTCCAGTCATCTGGGGATTGGGAGGATACTGGATTTACGAATGGATTCATCTGAACAACAACTACAAAGATTTTCGGGATCAATACAATGCAAGTTTAGCAGCCAGCAAGGGAGGGAATCCACAATACCTTCGCCTCAGGGATTTTTATCGCGATGAGCGAGATAAATTTGCCTGGTTCCTTGGGGCATTATACTTCTTGAATCTTGTCGATGCGTATGTTGGCGCGCATCTCTATGATTTTGATGTGGGACCGGAGTTGATGTTGAATGGAGAGGTTGTTCCGAAGGTCAAAGCGACCGTACGGCTGAGGTTTTAGCCTCAATGCTTGGAGGCAAAGTGTAGGGGACCGGCTCTTCCGGTGAATCGTTCATTGATAGGTTTATCGAGCAGGATACTTCTTTCTATCTAAAGCGACCATCGCCGCTTCTGCAATCAACATTGAAAGCTTTTCGGTGCTGATGTCATGAGCACGGCGAATGACGACTTGTCGAACCTGGGTGCCCTTGCCAGTCAAGAGGTGATTAGGATCCGAGAGCAATGTTCCATACTCAAATCCAAGTTGTACGTGGTCCTCAAATGGAGCAACATAACAGAAGTAATGACTCTTCTTTCTTTCAATCACTCGATAACCGATGAGCCGCCATCCGCCATACACTATTTCCACAAGATCGGGAACAGTGTTCTTGATAAGCGCACAGAGGCACTGTGAGAGCCGTTGGATTCTCAAGGGGTAGGGTTTCAGGAATTCTTCGACCGTTTGCGGGCTCTTCGCTGCCACGGAGTTATAGACGGGAGACGTGTACTAACGATGTACGGTTGAAATGGAGAATTACTTTTCCAGCAGACTCTTGAGCGTCTCCAACTTCTCCCCCCAATATTTTTTCATCTTCTCGACGTCTTTATCGCTCGCGAGCCTGACCTGATCAACGACGATCTGGCTCTTGTCGCTTCCCTTATTGTAGAAGCGAATGTCCATGTTGCTGACATCGCCATCCCACGCGACGCGTATTGATTTGTTTGGCGTTGATTTCCGTATCGTCATTGGTGCTTTTGGCAGCCACCGACGACGGATATTTCCATCCTCCCATGCCTTGAAGAGCTCCTGGACTGGCACCGCGATCGTCTTGCTCACGCTCGATTGATAACCTATTGGAGTTTGATACTTTGCCCTCATGCCCCGCTCTCGCTCATAACTCACTGCGACCATCTGATTCCACCATGCTGGACACTTTTGTTTGGTATAAAGGTATTCAGCGATCTCGGTGTGACGCATCGTTTTAGCGCCCACCTTGTCGAGAATAGAAAACCATTGAGCCCAGGTTTTTCCGGTCTTGGTTTTGACCGCCTCGTCGCTGACGCCCGCAGCACTTCTTTTTTCGCTGCTCATTTTCATAATTGGTTCTCCTTTCAATTGAGTCATATTTTTTACCGTCATCGCTGCCGCTTTGATAAGCGACTTGAGTGCCGGTGTATCAATCTCTTTGTCATTAAATACTTTTACATGACGACCCATCTTTCCGGATCCTCCGAGAAGCCCTTTGGGGTCGGGCAGGATTGTGCCTCGCGCGAAGTAGATATTCACAGCAGTTTTGAATGGAGCAATTCCAAGAATTTGATCCGCCATCTTGCTGCTGAAACCGTAGCCGATGACTTTCCACCCGGGGTAGATTTTTTCCTCCACCTTGGGCAGAGTGTTGAGCACTAACTCCCTAAGTTTCAACGCAGTCGAACGAACCTCCGTAGTATATGCGGCGAGAAACTCTTTTAGTTGATTGTTCATGGAACATTCCCCTTAATGATCGAGACGGCATGATCCTCAGGTAGAGTTACCTATTTGTTGCGAAGTCTCTGCGAAGCCCCCTGAGATGAAAAATAAGAAGGAGATAGAAGAAAGTCAAGGGTTAGGTGGTGGCTCAGTTTCACAGGTGTCACAGCCTGTCCCGCTGAAAAGCGGGAGTCCACACCGTGACACAAGCACAGAATTCGGTCACGGAATGGTCCGTGACCGCTGTGATTTCTCAAAGTGAGCCAGCACCAAGGGTTACCCCTTAACACAGGACATATATAATACCGGACAATTGGTCTCGCTTTTGACCAGCATTTGACTTCTGTGAAGCCTTCTCTTTGTGGAATGAAGCGAAAATGCCCGTCCATGCGAAGGTAGCAGGTATATTGGACGAAGGGGGAATAAGTAGGATATACTTCGATGATTTTCACTGCCTTGTTGCCTCGCTCTTTGTGCTTCACAAATTCTGAGTGCTGCACGCTCCACGACAAGCACCAGCATACGCCCCAGGCACCGCACTTGCCGAAGAGCATTTCAAAATCGTCACACCGTTTCTTGTCGAGCGGATGGAACGTTATGGTGATGCCGAGTTTCGGGAAGGTTCAAAATTTTCCCTTCTCGACATCTTTGAGGAACGTAACGAGATGTTTGAAGTATGTCTCTTGATCATCCCACATACAAAGGTGACTTCCGTTCGCGCAAATCGCAACGCGCGAGTGTGGAATTAACGTGCCCTCTCGTTTGATATCCTCAGGATTCATTTCATCATATCGCGCTCCGATAAGCAAGGTTGGAACACTGATGGAGTGTAGATCGTCCCATCGTTCCCAATTCTTAAAGTTTCCGGTGATGACGAACTCGTTTGGTCCCTGCATGATATTGTAAATCTTCGTGTTGAAATGACGGAAGGCTCGCTCCACAGGCTCGGGCCAGGGATTCACGCGGCAGACGTGTTCGGCATACATCGATTTCATCATCGCGTCCTGATATTCGGGTGCGTCATATTGCTGTTTGGCTTCATATTTGTCGAGCACGGCGATGATATCGGGCGGAAGTTGCTTCCGTAACTCGCTTGCGTATGCTGTGTATGCCGTCATTCCTGCGGTCATGTCTGAGATGATTAATCCTTTCAAATGTTGCTGGTACTTGAGGGCGTATTCGATTGCCAGCATTCCTCCCCACGACTGACCATACAGGTAAAAGTGTTCCAAGCCAAGTGCAGCTCGTACCTGTTCCACTTCTTCACGATAACGGTCGATCGTCCAAAGAGTTGTATCATCGGGCTGATCGGAGTTTCCACAGCCAAGTTGATCGTAGTAATAGAATTCCACTCCCTCTTTCGGTAGAAAATCTTCGAAGCATTCGAGGTATTCATGGGTGAAGCCAGGGCCACCATGCAAGGTGAGTACCTTGATGTTGCCCGAGCCAACGCGCTTTGTCCACACGCGGTACTTTCCATCGATCTGAATTATACGGTTGCCGCCAGTTTTGATTTCGTGTAAGATACTCTTTGCTTGTTGCTGCGGGTAGACGGTGAGCGTGGATGTCACGATGAGGCTGAATATTTGTAGAGCGAGTAGCACCCTCTGTTCCTTGAAGCCGCCGAAGATACATCGGTGGATCATTCATTTCCCTTTCGATATTGATTAATAGATTAGAAGTGGACGATTTGTGTGTGAAGAATGTAAAAACTAAAATCCGATTAGTCAAGTGTAAGGGGTGGACTATCTGGATGATGACTCGATTGATGCAATCTCTTCTGTTATTTCGTTCCAGGAGTAGTAGGCGTCGGTCAATTTCATCTGGACCTCTTTGTATTCATGGGAGAGCTTTTTCGCTTCTTCACCATCTTTATAGAAATCGGGATTACCCATGAGTGTCTCGATTTCTGCCTTTCGCTTTTCCATCGTCTCGATTGCGTTTTCAATTATTTCAAGTTTTCTCTTGATCGGCTTGAGCTTTTTCGACAATTGCTGGCGGAGTTCAGCGTCAATCCGCTTGCGATCTTTCTCAAAAACAGTAGCGTTAGTCTTGATTATATTCGTGGATTCCGAACTGAGTATCCGGCTTGAGGTTGGTTCCCGCTCCGCTTTCTTCTTCGCGATATAGTCAGAAACATTGCCAAGAAAAGTTCTTATGCCGTGTGTGGTGACCTCAATGACCTTGTTGACGATAGGATCGAGGAAGGCGCGATCGTGCGAGACGATCACGTACGTTCCCTCATATGCAGCTAATGCTTCTTGCAATACTTTCTTGGAACGCATGTCGAGATGATTGGTAGGCTCGTCCATAATGAGGAAATTTGCTGGCTGCAACAGCATCTTTGCGAGGGCGAGTCTGCTCTTCTCTCCGCCAGAAAGCACCGCAACTTTCTTGAAGACATCGTCGCCGTGGAAGAGAAATGAGCCCAAGATCGTTCGCAGCTTCGTTCGGATGTCACCGACGGCAACCTCATCAACGACCTGCAGAACTTCCTTCGATAAGTCCAATTCCTCCGCTTGATGCTGACCGAAGTAAGAGAGGATGACATTGTAGCCAATAGTTCTTTTGCCATCGCTGAAAGGCTCGACGCCAGCGAGAATTCTGGAGAAGGTCGATTTACCTGCCCCGTTGACTCCAACAACAGCGATCCGGTCGCCGCGTTCAATTGTGTAGTGTAACCCGTCGAACACCCGCTTCTCGCCATACATCTTACATACCTCGTTCAGTTCCATCACCGTCACGCCGCTTGACTGTGGCTGGGGAAAATGGAAATGAATCTCTTCTTCGTCGTCTTCGATCTCCACAAGTTCGATTTTTTCCAGTTGCTTGATACGGCTCTGCACTTGCCGGGCTTTCGTTGCTTTGTACCGGAAGCGATCAATGAACTGCTGCGTTTGTTTCAGTTGTTTCTGCTGATTCTTGAACGCGTTGATCTGCTGCTCTTTGCGAACGACTTTTTCTTTCTCATAAAACGAGTAGTTGCCCGTGTAGACTTCAAGCTTGCCCATGCTCAGGGCGAACGTCTTCGTCGTAAGGCTATCGAGAAATGCTCGATCGTGGGAGACAAGAATGATTGCACCATTGTAATTGTGCAGATATTCCTCCAGCCACTGCAACGATTCGAGATCGAGATGGTTCGTCGGTTCGTCGAGCAGCAGGATGGAAGGTTCTTTTAGTAGTAATTTGGCAAGTGCGATACGCATTTGCCACCCCCCACTGAACTCTTCCGTTTGTCGTTCGAGATCGGTCACCGAAAAGCCGAGTCCCATCAACACACGCTCGACTTTCGATTTCGTCCGGAAGGCATCGAGGTCTTCGAGCTTGTGCTGAAGCTCACCGTAGACTTCGAGCGTCTCCGAATACTCAGGACTGTTCGGATCGAGGGACAACAGTCGTGAGTGTGCTTCGTCGAGTTCCCGCTGGACTTCCATCACGGCCTCGAACGCTGTCTCCGCCTCTTTGTAGAGTGTCTTGCCGCTGGCGATGACACCATCCTGCGGCAAGTAGCCGACCGTGATGTATTGTGCCTTGCTGACTGTTCCTTTGTCTGCCTGATTGCTGCCTAAGATAATTTTGAGAAGAGTGGATTTACCCGCCCCGTTGGAGCCGACAAGGCCAATGCGGTCGTGCGGACCAATCATGAGCGAGACGTTGTCGAATAACGTCCTGCCGCCAAATTGCGTGGAAATGTGTTCTAGGGAGAGCAAGGATCAAATCAAAAATAAAAATTCACAGAGGTACAATGAAAGTGTTGAACAATGAGAATATAAGGAAATAGAGTGAGAGAAGGAAGTTGAAGGATGGACCTGAAGGTGGACTCTTTGCAATGAGACGATTGTATGATCCTACGATTCTTAACCTCCCACGTTTCTCACGCCACCTGAACCGCTGATACGTTCGTTAACTTGGGGATGCCCGTAGTACCGAACATCACCGCTTCCCGTGATGGTGACGTCCAGATGATCGCTTGCTGAAACAGTTGAATTTCCCGAGCCGGTAATGCTTACTCTTGTGGATTGCGTCTGCAGCTTTCGTCCGTTATAATCACCCGACCCGTTGATTGAGATTTTCTGTTGGGGTACTTCACCTGACATGTTAAAGGTTCCCGATCCGTTGATCTGTGCTTGCAGATCGTGTGCCGTGAGTTCGTCTATGTCGATTGTACCCGATCCATCGATGGTGAGCTCGAGCTTGTCGGATCGGATGTTTGACGCAACCATTTCACCGGAGCCGGCAACTGTGCCTTCACTCAGATCGATCAGTGACAGAGTGAATCTGAGCGGTCGACTGGGATGAAAGTTGTTACCATAATGCTTTTGCCTGAATCTCACCGTAAGTGTTCCGTCATCTACGAATGTCTCGATCTTCGGCACGATATTATCGTCTCCTTCAATTGTGAGTGACTCCTCCTTCCCCTGCGTAACGGTCATCGTGCCGGGACACGCCAACACTACCCGCGTGAAATGTTTAACGTCCCTTGATTCCGTAATGATCTTTCCTGACCCCCTAATGTGCTGACAGGAGATGAGTAGGACGATCATCATCAAGATGCTGAGCAATAGATATTTTTTCATAGTTTAACCTCCATGAAATTTCTGCAATGAAATCGCGAGGTGAAAGAGCTAAATGTTACGTTGTCTTTGGCGGTTCCCATAATTCAATGCGATTCCCTTCGGGGTCCATGATCCACGCGAAGCGACCGTACTCGTATTCTTCGATGCGATCCTCGACAGGCACACCTTCCTGTCGAAGCTGATCGAGAAGTACATCAAGATCCGCAACCCGATAATTGATCATGAAGGGAGCTTTGCTTGGATTGAAATACGTGGTGTCGCCTGGAAACGGAGACCATACAGTATACCCGATGCGTTCAGGGTGTTCCTTTTCTCTCCATTCGAATGAAGCTCCATCATTGCCCGACTCAATGCCGAGATGAATGCGGTACCATTCCCTCATGTTCGTTGGATCGTTCGATTTGAAGAAGATACCGCCGATCCCTGTTACTCTTTTCATGCCGTCTTCGCTTTCTCGCGTTAGTGTGTCTGCAGTGGCACACCGAACCATCCCTGTGCGGGTTCGAGACTGTTCAAGTCCGGTCGTGGAGTCGCGTCAAGGTCAGTCACCTTGATCAGGCAATCTCGCCACGCATTCATGAGTCGATCCGCTTCTTGCTTTCCAAATGCTGCAAGGAAGATCGCTTCCGTGCCACCTGCTTGTTGATATTGTTCTTTGCCCTCAGCTTGCCACACGAATTTGTACGAGCCATCACCGTACTGACCAAAGAATACGAGACATCCGATGGGATGTTGCTGTTTGATAAGCGCTTCATGAAATTTCTTGGTCAATGTATCATATACGCCATCTTTGCCGGGCTTGACGAGCTCTGAACGGATATGTATGAACCCGGGGACGAGTTTTTTGGATGCCGACTGAGTAGGGAAGTACGCCATCTCTTTGTCCAGTTGCCAGATTTCGTTGTGGTGTGTGCGGAGCGTCGCGTGGAACGAATCATCCATGACGTTGACCTTCTCTTGCAGTATCTTTCGCACATCCGGTGGTGTTGTCGATTGCTGATCAAACTCCGTGAATGATGAGCGGGGACGAAAGGTCATGTACATGCCGTAGGCGGTGCTGATCTCATAGGATGTTCTGAGGGGAAGATGATGTTCCTTCAGGATGGTGTTGCGCAGGCGAGATTGTCTCTCAGACAATTCCTCGAACCGATTCACCATTTCGGGTTCAACCTCATCGATGTGGACAGTATACAGCGTAGGAAGCGAGTCCGTCTGTTGGCGTTCTTGTGCGAAGGGGGTTGAATGAACTGACGGTGTCAGAACGAAGAGTACAAGGACGCCGTTGTAGAGTAGTTTTGTCATGGGATCTGATGAGCGGATTTATAGATCGGTTTTGGTCAGGATCAAGAGCGTTCAGTTTTCCAACGTTCCAACTTCGGGATCCCTCTTGTAAAGAAACTTGCCAAAAAACCAGGGAAGCCCATCTCCTTGAGCTTGCCTTTCACTCGTTGTTGAAGGACAATCATGTGTCACCCATCGTTCGTTCATCAATGTGCAAGAATTCAATCGGCGCGCCATTATGGACGATGAATGCCACTGTCACGCCCTTCGAGGGACTGTTCGGTTGAATGAGGATCCCTTTGCCCTCAATCGCTTCAAAGAGATCATCGACTTCGAACGCAACGTGCGGCACAGTCTTTACCAATTCGGGAAGCGTACAACCCAGTTCGAAACGCATCCATTCGATTCCGTAGGGATTCGTTTCATAACCAGAAACGAACATCTTGAGATCTTCAAGATATCGCTCACCCTCGCGAAGGATGATCGTCGGGATGCCGATGTGATGATATCGTAACTTCTCTCTGTCCATCAATGCGTGATCAGACCGGGACTGTGATCAACCTTGGCGAATGTACTAAATTCTGATTGAAACTCCAATCTAGAGCAGCGAGCGCGACAGCCTGTAGAGCAAGTACTTCAAATTGGCTAGACAAGAAACTTTTTGTCGATATCGCCACCGACCAATTGATCACCCACAAAGATATGACAGGCGATTTTCAATCCCCACGTGTGTCCGATGTGGACACGAACGTTGGGGACGTTCCCGGAGATGTTGATCTCACCGTAGAGATTACTTGCAGCCATGCCGGGTGGTCTGGACTGAGGGATCGGTCTCCCGTCGATAATGAGAGATTCCCCTGTTCGCAGTAGGAGGTCCCACCAATTCGTGACGACGATCGTGTGGCCCTGCCAGGAGGCTACCCATTTTTTCTCATGGTAAAAGAAGCTCATGGTATTCCTCAGATCTAATAATCAACCGTTGTTACGCAAGAGCGATAATTACCGTTAAAAACTGTATCGTTGTGTGGAACTCATCCCTTTCCCGTGCCCCCCTCCTTCTCTAAATTTATGTATGGACTT
>JACOSX010000058.1 GCA_016178625.1 Ignavibacteria bacterium | reverse complement strand
GTCAATGGCTTGGTAACGAGCACGAGCTGTGTGTGTCCACCCGAAACAATCAGGCAAAGGAATGGATAGGCAGGTTTTGGGTCTTCAATAAAGTTTGAATAGATATGCGCCTCCATATGATTGACACCAATATATGGGATACGTAAACCATACGAGAACGCTTTTGCAAAATTCAATCCGACCAGCAGGGCACCCATGAGTCCGGGTCCGTAGGTAACGGCAATTCCATCGAGTTGCTCCTGTCGGATGGCTGCAACTCGTAACGCTTCATCAACCACAGGAACAATAAGCTGTTGATGGGCACGCGAAGCGAGCTCGGGAACCACCCCCCCATACCGTTGATGAACCAGTTGGGATGAGATGATGTTCGATTTCAGGACACCATTATCGATCACGGCGGCAGAAGTTTCATCGCACGATGTTTCAATTCCAAGTATGCGCATACGTGATTCAATAAGCAAAATCTCTCGTTTATTTTCAAGCATTCAGTGACAGAATTGCGCCGTTTTGATTTGGAAACGTGTCGGTATTTTTTTATCTTTGAAGCCGAACAATGCCTCCATTGACGATGCACATGACTACGGGAGTTCATGCCAACTGAACAGATTGATCTATCAAAATTGCAAATTCGCCGTGAACATGATGAGCTAACCGCGCCACCATCGCGCCCGAAATATTGGCTCGTGGTCTATGGTGCCGCAACGCTTTTCTTAATTCTTTCTGTTTTCTTTTTCTTGCGAAACACGTTCGGCGGAGAGGAAATCGTTGAGGTCACAACCGTGACAATGATGTCTCCAACTCAGGCAAATGCCTTGCTCACGGCAAGCGGGTACGTCGTTGCGCAGCGGAAAGCTTCGATCGCTTCTAAAGCCACAGGCAGAATAATGTACCTCGGATTTCGTGAAGGAGACAAAGTGAAACAAGGTGACGTTATCGCTCGGATCGAGAGCGCCGATGTTGAAGCCGCACTCGCTCAGGCAAGAGCCGATCTCGATGTTGCCAAAGCAGAGAAAAGCGATGCTGAACAATCCCTCGGTCGATCAAAAAAACTCTTGGAGCGACAGCTCATTTCTCAGGCAGAGTTCGACGGCGTAAAAGCGCGCTTCGATCGAGTGGTCGCTTCCATTTCATCCCGCCAAGCCGCGGTGAAGGCAGCCGAGGTGCAACTCGAGAACACACGGATCCGGGCACCGTTTGACGGAACGATCCTTTCAAAGAATGCCGATGTCGGCGAAGTGGTTGCTCCGTTTGCCGCGGGCGCAAGCTCGCGTGTTGCAGTTGTAACGATCGCGGATATGTCGTCTCTTGAGGTCGAGGCGGATGTATCTGAATCCAACATCGAACGTATCACTGTTGGACAGCCATGTGAGATTTCATTGGATGCGTATCCCGATAAGCGATATCGAGGGAATGTCGACAAAATCATTCCCACTGCAGATCGTGCGAAGGCTACTGTGCTCACGAAGATTCGGTTTGTTGAACAAGATAAACGTGTGCTGCCTGAGATGAGCGCCAAGGTTCACTTTCTCTCGATGCAATCGAGCGAACCTACTGATGGTGAACCACGGCTGGCAGTCGACCCATTAGCACTGACAACTCGCAATGGTGGGAAAGTTGCATTCATCATGCACGACAACATCGTGGTTGAGACCCCTGTCTCGATCGGTAATGCAATGGGAAGACTCATCGAAATCACGTCGGGTCTTTCGGCTGGAGATAAAGTCGTGTTGAAACCTTCCGAGAGTTTACGTTCGGGGTCGAGAGTAAAGTTGAAACAATAACAAGTGTTTATTGTTAACAATCAATCGTCGCTGTGACTCCATTCAGGGCGCACGACATAACATAAAATCCATTATTCTAAATTTAACGATCACAATCCATGTCTCTAGTATCAGTTCAAAACATTTCAAAGTCATATTGGAGAGACTCGCAAGAGATCCGCGTGCTCACCAATATCTCATTCGACATTGCAGAGGGAGACTTTCTCGGGCTGATGGGTCCGTCCGGCTCCGGCAAAACTACCTTACTCAACCTGATTGCCGGCATCGACAAGCCAACGAAGGGGAGCATTACCGTCTCAAGCACGGACATCTCAAAACTGAATGAGTCGGAGCTGGCGAAGTGGCGAGCGCGCCATATTGGATTTGTATTCCAGTTTTATAACTTGATGCCGGTGCTGACTGCGTTCGAGAACGTCGAGCTGCCACTGCTTCTTTCCAAGCTCTCAAAGAAGGAACGGAGAGAGCACGTTGAGTTTGCATTACAGATTGTCGGATTGGGAGACCGTGTCCACCATTACCCGAAACAACTTTCAGGTGGGCAAGAGCAGCGCGTCGCGATCGCTCGCGCCATCGTCACCGATCCGACAGTGTTGGTTGCTGATGAACCGACAGGAGATCTCGATAAAGTTTCCGCTGAAGAGATTCTAAAACTCCTCGAGCGGCTGAACACAGAATTCAAGAAAACGATCATCATGGTCACACATGATCCTCGTGCGGCAGAACGCGCACACAAGATTCGCCATCTCGATAAAGGAGAATTATCGTAAGGAGATACGCCATGCACATCCTCAAACTCATCTTCAAAAATATGTTGCGGCACAAGTTGCGATCGTTTCTCACCGTCCTTGGTATTGCCATCGCTGTTATGGCATTCGGGCTTATGCGCACCGTGATCTCCTCGTGGAACTCCGGAGTGGAAGCCTCGGCTGCGAATCGGCTCGTGACTGTCCATGCCGTCTCCTTCATTTACCCCCTTCCGCTTTCCTATCAAGACCAGATCGCCAAAGTTCCGGGCGTACGCAAGGTGTCGTTCGCAAATTGGTTCCAGGGAATTTACAAGGACAAGGATCAGTTTTTCGCGCGATTCGCCGTGGATCCGGATAACTTCTTCGATCTCTATCCCGAAGTAGTTGTCTCTCCCAAAGAAAAGGAAGCGATGAAGAACCAGCGCAATGGCTGCATCATCGGCGCGAAGATCGCTCGGACATACAACCTGAAGATCGGTGATTTAATGAACATCGATGGCGACATTTACCCCGGTCAATGGCAAATGCAAGTCGTTGGCATCTATCATGGGCGGGACGAGACGTCAGACGAGACCTGGATGCTCTTCAACTGGCATTACCTCGACGAGGGACTAAAGCAGGCCAGTCCGGGCAGGGCTGGGCAAGTCGGGTGGTATATCGTTGACATTGGAGATCCCAACCAGCGCGCTGCGATTTCAGCGGCGATCGACAACCTCTTTACCAACTCTCCGGCGGAGACGAAGACTCAGACCGAGAAGGAATTCAATCAAAGTTTTGTTTCAATGTCCGGTGCAATCCTGACGGCAATCGACGTGGTGTCGTTCGTCATCATTGGCATCATCCTCATGATTCTCATGAACACAATGGTGATGACCGCGCGGGAACGCATTCGGGAGTATGCCGTATTAAAAACACTCGGCTTCTCGTCGAGCCATCTCGTGAGCTTGATTGGGGGAGAATCGCTGCTTATTTCCAGCATCGGTGGTGCGCTTGGCGTGGCGATAACATTTCCTATCACGAGTGGAATCCATAAGGTGGTTCCGCCGCAGTGGTTCCCTGTTTTCAATTTGGAGACAATGACAGTGGTGCTTGCCGCCGCATCGGCGCTCCTCGCCGGCGTTTTGGCTGCAGCATTTCCTGCGACGCGCGCCGTGCAGACGAAAATCGTCGATGGACTGAGACAAATCGGATGATGGAAGAACACCTCTTGGCACATACACGAGCTCATCAACATTTAGACGCACGATAACGGAGAAGACTGTGAAAATTCCCCTCACCTACACACTCAAAAGCCTTTGGACACGCAAGCTGACGACCACCTTGACCATCGGCGGCATCTCGATGGTGGTATTCGTTTTCGCCGCCGTGTTGATGCTCGCCTACGGTGTGGAGAAGACGCTCATTGAGACAGGCTCGGACGAGAACGTTATTGTCATCCGGAAGGCAGCTCAGGCTGAACTTCAGAGCCAGATCGACCGCGATGCAGCGAACATCATTAAGACACTACCAGAGCTTGCAGCCACTCCCGACGGTAAACCGTTTGCGGCGAACGAACTGTTTGTCCTGATCAATATCTTTAAGAAAGGAAGCGGCGACATGGGTAACGTCACCGTCCGCGGTATTACTTCCGAGTCGATGTTGCTGCGCCCCCAGATTAAGATTCTCGAGGGGAAGATGTTCACAGCAGGCACAAGCGAGATCATCGTCGGCTCCAGCATCGCAAAGCGCTTCCAGGGCTGCACGATCGGGGAACGGTTGAAGTTCGGTGGAAATTACTGGACAATTGTCGGGGTCTTTGACGGCAATGGAACGGGATTCGATTCGGAAATATGGGGGGATGTTGAACAGATGCTGCCCGCGTTCGGCCGGCCAGTCTTCTCGTCGCTGACGTTCCGGCTCAAGAACCAGTCGGACTTTGATGCCCTGAAAACGAAAATTGAGAGTGACCGAAGGCTAAACTATCTCGAGATACAGCATGAGAAGGAGTACTACGCCGAGCAATCCCGCCTGATGGCAATCTTCATTCGCGTGATCGGTACGGTTGTCAGCATCATCTTCAGTTTCGGTGCAACCATCGGCGCAATGATTACCATGTATGCAGCAGTGGCAAACCGAACGGTCGAAATCGGCACACTGCGCTCACTGGGCTTTCGGCGAAGGAATATTCTTGCTGCGTTCCTCATCGAGTCGGTCCTTATCGCAAGTCTCGGCGCTGCTATCGGGTTGTTCACTGCGTCGTTTCTGCAGTTGTTCGTTATCTCCACGGTAAATTTCGGCACGTTCTCGGAGCTTGCGTTCGGCTTCACTCTCTCGCTAGCCGTCATCAAGTACACTGCAATTTTTGCGCTCGGAATAGGTTTCATAGGCGGTTTCCTGCCGGCGGTTCGAGCCGCCAGGCTCAATATCGTTAATGCATTACGTGCTTCGTAAACTATCACCATCGAAAGGAGAAAAAAACATGACCGCTTCCCGCGTTTGCGTTGTCGCTACCCTGTTAGTCATTGGGATGTGGAATATTTCGTTCAGTCAGGATCGTGGCTTCGGCATCGGTATTCTCATTGGCGAGCCCACGGGTGTCAGCGTGAAAGGATGGCTTAACGCCACGAATGCTATCGATGCCGGCGTGGCGTGGTCGTTCGTTAGGGAAACATCCTTCCATATTCATGGCGACTACCTCTGGCATTCATTCGATGTCTTTAAGTCAAGTGAGAAGATACCGCTCTATTATGGGATTGGTGGAAGAATTAAGACCGGTAGACATCAGGACACCCGGCTTGGATTGCGAGTTGTTGTTGGAGTAGGGTATATCTTCCGTAATGCACCGGTCGATTTATTTTTTGAAGTCGCGCCGATCGTCGATCTTGCTCCCTCAACAGAGTTACAGGGGAATGTCGGACTTGGAGCGCGGTTCTTTTTCCAGTGATGCCCTTGCACACGAATCAACTTTTTCGTATATTGTTCACGTTCGTATCAAGGAAAATCTTTTCGATAGAGGATCATCATGGCAAAAATATGTGATATTTGTGGAAAACAGCCGGTCAGCGGCAATAATATCAGCCACGCTCATAACAAAACGCGCAGACGATGGTTACCCAACTTGCAGCGTGTTCGCGCTCAGGTGAATGGTCGCACTCAACGTATGCGAGTCTGTGCTACATGCATCAAACAAGGCAAAGTTTTGAAAGCAACATAATGGTTTTCCGAATCGATCGTCAAAAGCCCAACCTTCAGTTGGGCTTTTTTGTTATCATCTCGTCTCCATTTATACCCCCACGAAGAGTTACTCTTTCCTCCGGATCGACTAATGCCACACTCTGTGAAGAAATTTATCGTTTTTACTTGACTTTCTTATTTCACTTGCATACCATCTCATAAGCAATTATTGGGGTTTGAGGAGAGAGCCCCCACAAGCACTTCGAGTTCTACCGCATCCGAAGTTCAGTTCATTGTTTCCGTCGCGTTCATTGAAAGGATTCTCTTCATGATTCGACGGTTGATTTGTTTCATGGCTTTTTTCATCGCATCGCAGGTTGCGGCAAACGCCCAAGACACCTCCTGCGGCATCGTCTGGTACCCAGCGATACAACTCTCGGATAGCACACAGAACGCCTATCAACCCAGAATTGCTCTTTCTGGTGATGATACGGTCCATGTGATCTGGGAGGAGGCTTATGGCGGTGTGAGACAGCCCTACGCTAGAAGCGTCACAGGCGGTAGTAGTTTTGAGGTAACAAGGGAGATGCTTCCCGATAGTGTCCACTTGCCTTACGGCTCAAATCGTCCGGCAATTGTAGCAGAGCGAGACGATGTTTATTTATTCTTTGTGAGCGCTGACTCTCCGTCGAACATTAATCTATCACCTGTGCGAATGCTTAAAAGCATCGATCGCGGAATTACATTCGGAAGCGTTAAGAATATTAGTCCGGATATAACAGGTGAGATTACTTGGGCCACAATGAGCGGTGACACCATTGCGCTTATCTATCCGCCTGAACCTGATCTTTACAGAAGGATCCTTCGCTCAAGCAACGGTGGCTTGACTTGGTCTAAAACCACCGAGAACATCAATCCTAATCCAAACACATCAGATCTCGAAGACCGCATCAGCCTCTCTCCTTCAAGTCTTCATATGGTTCAAAACAAAGTGATAAACGATATTGGGGAAGTGGTGTACAGGAGATCAACCAATATTGGCGACTCATGGGCATTTGATACGCTCGTTTCTGCAGCGGATGGTTATTTTTCCGATATCCCAACGATCGCCAGTTACCAGAGCAAGTGCAGCACGGAGCTGCTTGTCGCCTGGCGAGATGATAAGTACGGCTGTGTCTATTGCTTCTTAGGCGCAAGCATTATCAGTCGGGCTGGTCTTGCTAACGGGAAGATGTGGCTGCCGGAGAATGTCCTTACCGAAAAACTGCCAACAGGGTCTGAGCCACGAGCCGCTATTCATGGAAACAACCGTGCTGTTGCATGGACTGAAGAGATTAATCCGCCTGATACCTTTCGCGTGGCTATACGTGCTACCAATAACTCCATCACGAATTACTGTCCGAAAACGATCCTCTCGCTAAGAAATACCCCAGGTAATGAAGTCGCAATTTCATCTCATGCTATTCATATTGTGTATGAGGAAAAGGTTGGCTCCACCTTCCGCATCTTTTATCGAAGGGGAGAGCTTATTCCAAGTAATGCGAGCTTCTCACTCTCGACAGGGCTTGTGCAGATGGACACCACCGAGATCAACGAGACATCCACCGATACCGTCACCGTCAGTAACACAGGGACCGACCCACTTATTGTCGGGACAGCCATTAGTGATAACGAGAATTTTTCTGTCATGCCTCCCAGTGACACCATTTCTCCTGCAAGCAGCCATCCGTTCGCTGTTCGCTATACACCCAAGACGTTTGGCACACACGCGGGAAAAATCATCTTCTACCACAACGGACAATCCTCTCCCGATTGCTTCGCTGTCACCGGAGTAAGCAAGTGGAACAGCGAGACAATCAGTTACCAACAAGGGAAATGGAACATGGTCTCCATCCCGGTGAAACCCGGACCTGTGCAGAAACTGCCGCAGATGTTCTCCTTCGATGGGGCGATGTACCAGAAGCGTGACACGATGAAGTTCGGTGTGGGCTACTTTGCAAAGCCCGTTGACTCGGTCAAGGAGTTTCAGGGGATCAAAGTGTTTGAAGATAGTTTTTCGGTCAAGCAAGGGTGGAACATGATCGGGACGGTGTCGCAGCCTGTGGCGCGAACGAACATCACGGCAGTCCCCGACACGATCATCGCTTCAAGCTTCTTCACCTTCAGCGGCAGTTCTTACATCGTGGCAGATACACTCTTGCCGGGCATGAGCTATTGGGTGAAGGTGAAGGCACTGGGGAAACTGATCCTAAGATAAAAATGCAAAATTCAAAAGTCACAAATTGCGGTGACTTCCGATAAGTCATAGTAACCATATGGAAGGAGCAAAGGCGAGGCAGAAATTTACCTTAAAAAAAGGGACGGCGTGGTGCGATTCCAAGCTCTGATCCGCGAAGAACGTACCGGAGCCGACTTGCCCGCCAAAGGCGGGTGAACCCACATGCTACAGCCGCCCCAGGGAATTGAATGTCACTTCGTGAGGTCTCGCAAAGACAATTTCCTTTTCACCGTGTGCATAGGTCTTGCCAGCCTGCGCAGCGGTAATGTAGCAATAAACTCACAGTTTCTCAAACCTTTATCAAAAGGGAAAACAAATATGTTTCTCGCAAGAAAAATATCGATATGGGTTATTGCTGCAATCTCTATAATCACATCATTAGCAACAGCCCAAACCTATACCACCCTCAACGGTCCATGGCAAGCACGAGACGAAAAGGACATCGCAATCAATACTGCGGGCACTACACTCTACGCGGCGGATAAAGCATTCTTGTTCAAATCCACAAACAGCGGCTCGTCGTGGGCGACAACTGCTGTTGAACGTCCTTCACCACTTGTTGTAACATGCCAACCGGATAATGCTAATGTCGTAGTAACAGGTGTAACAGGCTATCTGTACTCAAGCACTGATGGTGGTAGTACTTGGAGTCAAAGTTTGATTGATGCAACCCTCACTCCCCTTCGTCTTGCAGTGTCACCAATTGCAGGGGCTACCGATAATATGTATTTGGGGAGACAGTTTGTGAGTGGGAGTAAATCTTTGTACTATAGCTCGAATGGAGGAGCCATATGGTTCGTGAGGGATAACTTCACCTACGCTACCAGCGTCAACGATATTGCACCGTACCTCGTATCTGGGGTGGGGCATGACCAGTATGTCTATGCAGTCGGCTCGGATGGCACTGCAGAAGGAACAAACCAACAGGCCTCAGCAGTAACTCGAGGAGTGTGGTGGTCAGCCGATCTGGGGCAAACGTGGAGCCAGAAAAACATGGGAGCGTTCAATGTGAAAGCCATCGGTGTCCGCGATATGGGCTCAGGCAACAACCCTCGTCTTGTCGTCGGCACTGCATCGGGCAAAGTATCCCGATCCACAGACAATGGAGATACTTGGAGTACTCCAACGACGCCAGCAACCGGTGTAACGTCAATAACAGCGATCCGATTTAGAAGCGATGTCGGTCAGTTCTATGCTACTGCGAATAACGGCATCTATCTTTCAGCGGATGATGGTTCCACGTGGACAAGTGACAATGGCACTGGAATGACGGACAATAATTTGCTTTCGCTGACAATTGTACCGAACAGCCAGAGCACGATGTATGTGGGTGCAGTAACTTCTCTGTATAAGACAACCAATGGAGGAACAAACTGGACTGAGACAACAACAGGCCTCGGTCGTATGTCACTCTCCTCAGTTGCAGCATCACCAACTCTTACTTGGACAGTCTCAAAAGATTTCACCTACGCCAGCAAATATGACGGAACGACGTGGAGCCGTGTGCCGCTCGGAGAAGGATCCTTTAGCGGCGAACGGATCGCGAAAGACCTCGGCGGCGGAGCCGACACGCTTTATGCTGCCGGAGCCGTCAGTAATGTCGCTACTCTCTATCGCAGCTTCGATGGCGGAAGCACCTATCCCAATCAATTCCAGCCGTCTACCACATCGGGGACAAATTTTTATGGAACAGTCATCGATCCCATAAATTACAATCGGGTGTATGTATTGTGCGTATACCGACGGTAGTCAACGAAATTGGGATTACAGCAATGATGCGGGTGGCACATGGACGCATAATCGTCCTCTTATTAGTGGAACGTACACCACCGTGCAAGATATGGTTGTCGATCCTTCAAGTCAGTTTTCCGGACTTTCCCAGAACGTACTCGCTGCTATGAACAATAAAGGTGTCTACCGTTCCACGGATGCAGCAAGCACCTGGTCTCAGGTCTTTTTTTCATCCACTGCTAACGTACGTTCACTCGCTTTGAACCCGAACAACGCACAAAATGTCTATGCAGCAGCTAACGCCGGTGCCTTGGGCGTATGGAAAAACAACAATTACGGTGCATCTGGTTCATGGGTTAGCGTTCGCGGTGGAGCGCACAAAAAAGTAGCCATGTGTCCGGGCGTCGGCTCAGCCAATACGTACATCGCTGCAATACCTGATGACGGAAGTAAATTGTATTACTCCCCCGATGCAGGGAGTACATGGTTCGACGTGACAGGCAATCTTCCCACTCCAATCAATAACGTTTTTGGTGAGGGATCAACAACGGGAACGATGTATGTTGCAACGGATAAAGGATCATTTAAAATTGCTGAACCAGCAGCATCTCCTTCATCGCCCACTGTAACGAATGGCACGAAGTTCGACGTCTCGTTGTCGTGGGGTTCAGTTTCGACCGCAACGGCGTACCATCTCCAAATATCCTATAATTCAGGTTTCACCAATTTATTATCAGATCTCTCTGCCGTGACAGGTACTTCATACTCACCAACTAACCTGATCAACAACACTACATATTATTGGAGAGTAGCTGCCAATAACGTCGCAGGCGAAACTGATTTTGCAACGGGATCATCCTTTACCATTTCTGCTTCACAGACGATGACGCTGACGATTACAACCGACGCCAACAAGCATCCTGTCTTAAGCTGGACATCGGATCCAACCTCCAGTGCACTCTATAAAATCTGCAGGTATTCCTGTGTGTATCCTGGCGGTGATTGCAATCCTCATCCAGAATCGACCCCGTACCCTGTGATCGCAACGGTAACCGCATCACCGTATACCGACGTGGATGTCATCGTAGCGGGAAAAGGCGATCCTCCCCCGAACACGGAGTAGTTTTACGAGATCAGGCGCGCAAATTATTCTGATAAAAAGAGCGTGAAAAGTGTGGTGCAGCAAAAGACAGCAATTCGACCTGACATTGCGGAAGGATTGCCGCAGGAAACAAGATTACTACCAAACTATCCGAATCCTTTCAATCCCACGACAGAAATCAAATACGATCTTGCTGAGGATGTTCATGTTACTCTAAAGGTCTACGATGTCCTTGGCCAAGAAATAGCAACATTGGTTGATGGGTTCGAAGCTGCCGGATACAAGACAATTCAGTTTGATGCTAGCACTCTCCCCAGCGGTATGTACTTCTACCGCATGCAAGCGGGCAACTACTCCGACATCAAAAAGATGTTGCTTATGAAGTGACAACAAGAGTATCAGTTCAGAGCCTCACTCCTCGTTATGAAGGAGCGAGGCTTTTTGTTTATGTCCTTTGATTATCTCACAGTTTTTACTACATTACCAAAAACATAAGACGGCATGTCGATTCCGAATTCACTCACAATTTTCCGCATCCTGCTGACACCTGTCTTCATCATCCTCCTCTTTTCCGAATCATCATTTCTCAAACAGATTGCACTGGTTGTCTACATTGTTGCAGCACTCACCGATTTTTACGATGGATGGGTTGCCCGACGGTACGGTTACGTCTCTCGGTGGGGGAAGTTTCTTGATCCCCTCGCTGACAAAATTCTCTCAGCGGCTGCGTTGTTCTCATTCGCCTATCTCCGGTTGGTAGACGTATGGATGGTGTGGGTGATCGTCCTTAGAGATGTGTTCATTACGGCGCTTCGGACCTATGCCGAATGGAAGAACGAACCAGTGATCACATCGAAGACAGCGCAGGCAAAGACGTTCGGGGAGTTCATCGTCATATACTATATTCTCATCCTCTACGTTGCAAGTAAGATTCCTGTGATCCAAAAAGATTTTGAAAACCTCATCGAATCTCTCATGCATCCGAAGGTCTTGTTCGGGATGATGTTGCTGGTAACGATTTCTACGATCGGAACGGCAGTACTGTACGTCTTCGACAATAGGAAACTCCTCCGTGAACTCTACTTCCAACACTTTCGTGCAGCAGAGCCAGAGTAAGCAAGGGCATATCCCCCTCTTTACTCGCGTTGTTGCAACGGGACTTTTTGCAGGGTATTCTCCAATTGCACCGGGGACAACCGGCAGCGTTGTTGGGCTTGCGCTCTATGCCCTGTTGGGTACTGATAACCTGCTTATCTTCTCCATCGCAATTGTTGTGACATTCTTCCTTGGAACAGTCGTCTCGTCTCAAATGGAAAGACTGCTTGGTGAAGATCCTCCCGTTGTTGTCATCGATGAAATCGTTGGAATGTGGATATCCCTGTGGCTTCTGCCGAAGACGATCTGGCTTGCGCTCGGTGCATTCTTCATCTTCAGAATCTACGACATCATCAAACCACAACCTGCGCGTACGTTTGAATCGATTAAGAATGGTTGGGGCATCATGTTAGATGACGTTGTCGCCGGGGTGTATGCGAACCTCACTATGCGATTGTTACTCGTACTTTTTCCCGGACTATTGTAACACTCCTTATGAAGTTGGAATGGTGAGGTAAGGGTGTTCTCGGATTGTATACTCTTCTTAACGAAAAGCAACTTGATATGAACTCGGTAATCATCACAATCGGCGATGAACTGCTCATGGGGCAGGTAGTGAACACAAACGCCTCCCTCATCGCCGGGAAGCTTAATAGTATCGGCATCGAGGTAACCCGGATCGTTACGGTTTCAGACGACGAGAGCCAAATTCTTAAAAGCCTCGAGGAGGAGTACCCTCGTTTCGATGTTGTCATCGTCACGGGGGGACTTGGACCCACGCATGATGATATCACAAGAAGTGCGATCTGCAAATTCTTCCACACCGACTTGATATCGGATAACGAAGCGCGAAACAATATCGAGGCGTTCATGAAAGCGCGAAATCATCCGTGGTCCGAAGCTGCCGAAAATCAGACACTCATCCCTCGAGGGGCGACCGTGATTTCCAACCGACACGGTACCGCACCGGGTGAACTCTTTGAGCGCGACAATAAGTTCGTTGTTGTCATGCCCGGTGTTCCGTACGAAATGGAAGCGATGGTGAATGAATTTGTTGTTCCATTCTTCCAACAGAAAGCTACCGGTAAGATCATTCTTCACAAGACCTTGATGACTACTGGCATCTCTGAGTCAGTGTTGGCAACCCGCTTGGGTAACCTTGATGAGTTGCTCGAGGGAGAAAAGCTCGCCTTTCTTCCGGCCCCCACCGGCGTACGGATGAGAATCACCGTAGTTGGCTCGGATCGTGTCCGATGTGAGCAGAAGCTTCTGAGGATTGAATCACGTATCCGTGCGGAGGCTGAGAAATTTATTTACGGCGTCAACGACGAGGAACTTGAAGAGGTTCTTGGTAGACTTCTCGCCGAACGGAAGCTCAGGATCGCTATCGCAGAATCGTGTACAGGTGGAATGATAGCGCACAAAATCACAAACGTCCCGGGGAGCTCTCATTATTTGGATCGCGCGCTCGTTACCTACAGCAACCAATCGAAGATTGACCTCCTTGGCGTCCCAAGAGAATTGATCGAGAAGCATGGTGCGGTCAGCCGGGAAGTTGCGGAAGCGATGGCACTCTGCATCCGCCTACAAGCAAACGTTGATATTGGCATGTCGACAACGGGGATCGCCGGTCCCTCCGGCGGCTCGACTGAAAAACCAATCGGATTGGTCTGGATTGGATATTCTGATAGCCGCCAGGCGATCGCACTGAAATTCCAGTTCGGCAACGACCGACTCCGTACTAAGGAACGCGCTTCACAAGCGGCTATGGAACTGGTGAGAAGAATGATTCTGAAAATCGAATAGTGTATGGCGTTTATCAGGACATTCATCGCGTTCAATGCCCCAGAGCCCCTCCGCAACGATATGAAGGTGCTGCAAGATAACCTAAAAAAGTCGGGTGCCGATGTCAAATGGGAGTGCGCTGAGAAGTTTCACGCCACAATTAAATTTCTTGGCGACGTTGAGGAATCAATGATGCCAGTAATTCTCTCGACAATCGAGACCACTATGCTTCCTTTCCGTCCGTTTGAGGTCACGTTTTACTCACTTGGATCTTTTCCCAACAAGAGCCATCCTCGGGTAATCTGGATTGGCTGCGATAATCCTGATGGAACACTTCTGCGAATAAAAGATTCTTTGGACAAGAACCTTGTGCAGTTTGGTTTTGAGATCGAGAAACGGATGTTTCATCCTCATATTACGTTAGGGCGCGTGCGAAGTGAAAACCGACTACGTCACTTGACTCCCATGCTGGAAAAGCTTACCTTTGAGCCACGGAAAGCACATCTCGATGGAATCTTTGTGATGCGGAGTGTGTTGAAATCTGAGGGAGCGGAGTATTCAGTGTTAAAATCAATTCATCTATAACAATAGGAACACACGTAAAGATGACACGGGATAAATCGAAACCAAAATCGCAAACGGTTCTGTTCATCGATGATGAATCTCCCTGGCTGGACGCTATCCGAATGGCAGTTCAAGAAGCGTCGTTCAAAGTGATCACCGCAGACAGCGGCGAGGCAGCCTTAAAGGTGTTGAAGCGCAAGAAACCCGACTTGATCATGAGCGATGTGCGGATGCCGTTCATGAATGGTTTCGATCTGTTTGAGAAAGTCAAGAGCGATCCACGACTCAAGAGTGTACCTTACGTCTTTATGTCGTCGATTGATGACCTCGATGCCAAACGTACCGCACGCGAGATCGGTGCAGACGATTACGTCGAGAAGCCGATCAACTCGGAGGATGTCAAGAGGATCGTTCTGGATTTGTTGATGCGTTTTAAGAGAGTGTAGGCGCTGGAGGCATAGCACGAATTTTACTCACCTTTCATTTCCGTTATAACACAACAAAGGAGGTCGCATGTCAGAAGATATGAATAGAGAAGCGCGAATGCAGGCGCTTCGCATTGCCATTGAGCAGATTGAAAAGCAACACGGCAAAGGGGCGATCATGAAGCTCGATGAGGGCCCCATTACAAAGATCGACTCGATTTCGACCGGATCAATCTCACTCGATGCTGCAATTGGCATTGGCGGTATTCCTCGCGGACGCGTCATCGAAATTTTCGGACCGGAATCCTCCGGCAAAACGACAATCTGTTTACACGTCATCGCAGAGGCTCAGCGCAAGCACGGTATCGCCGCGTTTATCGATACGGAACACGCCCTCGATATTGCCTACGCTAAAAAATTGGGCGTCGACGTCAACAACCTGATGCTTTCACAACCTGAATACGGAGAACAGGCGTTGGAAATCGTCGAGACATTAGTGCGTAGATGGGTGTTCAGGCTCGGTTGATGTCGCAAGCGTTGCGAAAACTCACAGCCGCAATCAGCAAATCGAAGACATCGGTGATGTTCACGAATCAACTGCGGCAGAAGATTGGCATCATGTTCGGCAACCCCGAAACGACCACAGGTGGCAACGCGCTCAAGTTCTATGCCTCCGTCCGGCTTGATGTCCGGCGCATCGAAGCCATCAAAGAGGGCAATAACGTTGTCGGCAACCGCGTGAAGGTGAAGGTCGTGAAGAATAAGGTCGCACCGCCGTTTAGGGAAGTGCAATTCGACATTCTCTACAATGAAGGAATCTCTAAACTTGGAGATCTCATCGATACTGCAGTGGATCAGAATATCATCTCGAAGAGCGGATCATGGTTCGCGTACGGCGGAGAACGTGTGGGTCAAGGTCGTGATGCCGTCAAACGTTATCTCCAGGAAAACGAGAAGATCGCAAAGGAGGTTGATCACTCCCTGAGAAAAAAACTTGGCTTGATTGAGGATGACCAAACAAAACATCCAAAAGTAGAGACAACTGTAAAACCGATAGACGGTGCTAAGAAGCTCGTCAAAGCGTGACGTATATAATGGTCTTCCATGATCGTCACAAGTATTACTCGACAAAAGCGTCACCTCAACCGCGCCAATCTCTTCCTCGACGGGGAATTTGCTTTCGGTATCCACCCGGAAGTTCTCACCCAGTTTAGAATTCGTAAGGGAGATACCATCGATCAGGCAATGGTGGAGGCAATCATGGCTGAGGAGGAGTACAGCCGTGCCAAACAGAAAGCCCTACGTCTTGTCAGTTACCGGAGGCGAAGTCAAAAAGAACTCCGTCAACGGCTTCTTGAGAAGGAATTCCGACCGCTTGTTGTTGACCGCGTAATGGCACATTTGCAGTCTCTCGGCTTCGTTAATGACGAAGAGTTTGCACGCGCCCTTGTACATGATGCGCAAATAAAGAAAGCCTCTGGGCGAAAACTCCTTCATCATCGGCTTCGAGAAAAGGGAATTTCCCCCTCCATCATCCGTGACGTCCTCACAGAAACCCTGAGTGAAGAAACAGAACAAAACGCCGCTCTTGATGCGGCGAAGAAACTTGTCGAACGATACGGCAATTCTCGTAAAAAGATCGATCAAGATAAGCAGCGAAAAAGACTGGCCCAAGCTCTTGCTCGCCGGGGTTTTGCCTGGTCAATAATTTCACCTGTGCTTCAGACACTGTTTTACAACGAACCTTCTTCAGAAAGAGAGACCTGACGTGTCTTCAGTGATTTTCGATATTGAGACCCTTGGAATGCCGATCGAGTCGTTCGACCAAATCCAGCAGGACTACCTCCTCAAGTTTGCTGATACAGATGAAAAGCGCGAGGCTGAAATCCAAAAACTTGCACTGACCCCATTAACGGGACTCATTATCACTGTGGCAATGCTGAACCCAGACACCATGTCTGGCAAGATCTATTATCAAGCGAATAAACGCGAACAGAGTTATTCAAACGATGGCAAGATTGAGTACATCTCCGGTGATGAGAAGGATGTTCTCCGTGGTTTCTGGGAGGTAATTCAGCGCTACGATCGTTTCATTACATTTAACGGCCGGACGTTTGATTGCCCTTTTATTATGTTGCGATCCGCGATTCTCGGCGTCGTGCCAACGCGAAATCTCATGCCGTATCGTTACGACACAAAAGAACACTGCGATCTTCTGGATCAACTGACGTTTTACGGTGCGACACGCAAGTTTAACTTGGATTTTTATTGTAAGGCGTTGGGCATTAAGAGTCCGAAGAGTGAAGGCATCACCGGGTTGGATTTGGGTCCTCTCTATAGCGAAGGAAAATACAAACAGATTGCGGACTATTGCATGGGAGATGTGATTGCTACTGCGGAGTTGTTTAGACATTGGAATGAGTTTTTGAACGTGAAAAATTGAACCGAGAACGGATGAGACCCAGACCGTCTAAGAAATCCCTCATCAATCATCATATCGACGACGTTGACTTTCTTGTCGTCGACGTGGAAACGACCGGCCTCGCCGTTGAAACGGGGGATAGAGTATGCGAACTTGGGGCAGTGAAGCTGCGTGGCGGAGCAGTGGTGGATACGTTTACCAGCCTTATCGACCCACAGCGACCCATATCTGCGGGGGCCTATGCCGTGAATCGAATATCCCCGACGATGCTCTTCAATGCACCAACCTTTTCGGCGGTTGCCGAACGTTTCCAGAGAATGATGGATACGAGTATTCTCGTTGCGTACAATGCACCATTCGATCTCTCATTTTTGACAAATGAATTCCGATTGGCCGGTTTTCGAGAGATCAACAACACGGTTATCGATGCTCTGCCCTTGGCACGTCAACTCCTTCCGGGCATAGGCAAATACCCACAGGAAAACGTTGCGCGAATTCTGGGCATTCCTTTTCCCGTCAAGCATCGGGCGTTCGACGATACAATGGTAACAGCACAGTTGTTTATCATCTTCATATCTATCCTCAAAGCACATGGTTGTCACACGTGCGCTGACCTTCTCCGCCGAGATCTGGCGCAAACCTTCCTGACACGACGCATGACAATTGTGAACGAAGCCCTCACACGCCACACAAACCTCTGGATCAAGTATCTCTCTCCCACTAACGCTGAGATCACGGATCGAATCATTACGCCTAAAACATGCAATACAGATGCAACTAGTAGAAATGGGACAACATACCTCGAAGCCTTTTGTCATTCTGCCCAAGCCGAAAGGAATTTCCGTGTCGATCGTATCTTGGATATCCGCCTCGTCGAACCAGCGATAGCGTAGCATGGTCATGAAAGCTTTCTGTTGCACTCTTACTTCTGCGACCCAGGGTGCTGACAAATTCTTCAGTAGGAATTCCAGAAAATATCTGAAGCGGTTTCTGAACCGCGGGCTTGCAAAAGAACAACGTTATCTTGTTGAAGGTATTCTTTCTTCACCAATTGAAGGGCAAACCATCCTAGAAATCGGCTGCGGGGTCGGCGGCCTCCACATGACGTTATTGAAACGAGGTGCCATTTCTGCTATCGGTATTGACATCGCTGAAGGTATGCTGAACTCTGCGCGTCAACTTTCCCGCGAGCTTGGACTCGAAAAAAACACAACCTATATACGTGGCGACTTCACACAAACACGGGAAGAAATCCCTGTCGTAGATATAGTCATCCTCGATAAAGTTATATGTTGTTATGAAGATGTAAATCAATTATTGGTGACGTCGCTCGAAAAGACACGTAGGATATACGCACTCTCTTTTCCGAAGCCGACGAGGCTAGTAAAACTCTCCTTCCTCACACTCATCACCTTGGGAAAACTATTACGTTGGTCGTTCAGTCCCTATTGGCACGATTGGAATGCCGTCCTCCAATTCATCCATGGAAAACATTTTAAGGAAATCTACAGTAAGGATACATTCGCTTGGTCAGTACACGTCTTTGCAAAGGAATCAGATTCCTGAAAGCCCCTCAGAGTTCAAGGAGCATCTCACAACCACGCCGAAGCTTTACCCCATCCTTCTGGCCTCGCGTATCTTAGGGACCCAATCTCTTGTTCCCTTATAGATGAAAGAGAATACAGTCGTTCTTGCAATTGTGCAACTATTATTATATATTTGCGTAAGCGAATATATAATCACCCATGACTGAACTTGTTTCGCTCTTCCGCTGCTTAGCCGACGGGTCACGACTCCGGCTTCTTAACTTGCTCTTCGAGTCGGGAGAACTCTGTGTCTGCGATCTTGAATCAATCCTGGGATTTACGCAAACGAAAGTCTCACGCCACATGAATTATTTGAAGAAGGCAGGTCTTGTAGAAGATCGAAGAAGCGGAAGGTGGATTCTATATTCGATTGCCCAACCCCGAAACTCTCACCAGCGTCTCATTATCAAAAGTATTCAGGAAATTCTCGGGTCACACGCCCAGGCACAGAGAGACGCCAAGCGACTCATGAAACACGTCAAAGACGGATGTTGCGCTACATTCGTACACGTGAAACCCGACAGATCGCCAACAAAAGTATCAATACAATGAAAGGATTTCCACAATGGTTGATGTGAAGAACACTATCAAACAGAAATATGGAAAGATCGCGAGCGAAGTGGGCAACACATCGTGCGGTTGTTCCTGCTCGGGGAGCGAAACCTCGCCTTCCATCGACTATCCTCCTCTCGGTGACCTCGGGATAGCGAACCTCGGGCTGGGATGCGGCGTTCCAACAGACCACGCCGATGTGAAGGAAGGGATGACCGTGCTCGACTTAGGCTCTGGAGCAGGGATCGATGTGTTCATAGCCTCGAAAAGTGTCGGAGTGACTGGTCGAGTCATCGGGCTTGATATGACTGAACAGATGATTACACGCGCGCGAGAAAATGCATTGAAGTTACATATATCGAACGTTGAATTTCGTTTAGGCGAGATCGAACACATGCCCGTGGATTCCAACAGCATCGACCGCGTAATCAGTAACTGCGTGATCAATCTTGTTCCGGACAAGCCAACAGCATTCGCCGAAATCTATCGAGTTCTCAAGCCGGGCGGATCATTCATCATCTCTGACCTCGTTACCACCGGCACCATACCTCAAGAAGTTCGAAGCGATATGGAGCTTTGGGCTGGCTGCGTAGCCGGAGCGATGGATCGACAAGAGTATATGGCATTGATACAAAGAGTCGGCTTCAAGGATGTTCAGTTGCTGAGTGAGAAACCATACGACCAGACTTTTTCGAAAGCATTCGGAATTGTAAGCGTCACTGTTAAAGGAACGAAGTAGTGTCTGCATTAACGATTCGTAAAGCCACTGCGTCTGATCTATCAGCAATTGTGGACATTCTTCAGAAAACAAAACTTGGGACCGAAGAACTTATCAATCATCTTTCACACTTTTTCGTTGCAGAGTCCGACGGCACAATCATTGGTACCATCGGCTTAGAAATCTACAAGCCAATCGGTCTGTTACGATCGGCAGCCGTCCTGCCGAGCTTTCAGGGAAAAGGAGTCGGTCAGAAACTCGTCGATGCTCTGGTAGAATATGCGAGAGGTCAAGGACTATCTGAATTAGTATTGTTAACAACAACGGCAACTGATTATTTTGAAAAGAAGAGATTCGTGAAGGTCAGGAGAGAAGGGATCACAGGTGAAGTGCTAACGTCTGACCAGTTTCGGGGTGCGTGTCCGTCAACCGCTATCCCGATGCGAAAAGTTTTATAGCGGTAGGTGACTCATAAAACACTACAACCTTTGGGATAAGACATAATTCTGTTCGTTGGGCGACTGCGAATTTCCTCTACACTCCTCTTCTAAATTTCTCACGCAGATCCAAGATATGAATGGCAATCGCATTACGAACTTCGACGGCATCACGGATCAGGTCGGAATAGCTTGTTTCCTTCAGAATACTCTTCTGCTGCATCTCATAGAGCGCAGAGATGACAACGTTGGCAGCATTGAGCCCGCGTTTGCAATACGCTATGTTGGCTCCGAGTTCCTCAATGTCTTCACCCATGCACGTACCGCCGACAATTTTTGCTGAGGCAATCATCGCGCTCGAGACAAAATCGACAACAGTCGAGTCCTCCCGCACCACTTCGGGAAGCCGTTCCACAAACCGAAATGCTTTCAACGCGAACTCTTTGGCTTTTTGATAAACAGGAAGGTTTCGATACGCATGGAGGTCAAAAGTATCATCTTGATTGATGCCGGCGGATTTCTTCCAGTATTCTCCCTCCTCAACTTCGTCCTCATGATCGTCAAGCGCTGACGAAAATTCATCGTCCAATTCATCCTTCAGGAGCCACGTCCACCCCATTTCGCGTGCGATGATCTCATCTCGGTCCGGATTATCCTGATATCGATAGAAAAGCTCCATGTACCGGTCTACTTTTTTGTCTTGTTCCTTCATGAATTCTTCCCACTTGAATTCATCCCATATTTCATTTTCGTCGTCCATCTCAGAATTTAATCATATAATCCGTAGGCCTTGCCGCTAAACCTTAGGAACACGCCACATGAACCGTTGAGCAATTGCGGCCGCCGCGAAAAGTTTGATGGCATCCCACCACGAGAAGATCAGGAACCCATTAGTAATTGCTTCGGGTAGATTGTGGAAATAAATAAAATTCAGCTGGAGAGTCCCTAGGCTAAAAATGATAAATAACCCGATGATCATTGATATGATAGACCACAGCAAACTGTGACGATGAGGAATGAGATAACCCACGGCAAATGACGCCATAGGAAAACTTAGCAGATATCCACCCGTTGGCCCGAGGAGCCGAGCAACTCCAAATCCCCAGTGTGCAAAAACGGGGACTCCAAGTACGCCGGCAAGGAGGTAAAGAGCTTGACTGATGGCGCCATTACGTTTTCCAAGCAATGCACCAGACAACAACACGAAGAACGTTTGAAAAGTATAGGGAACGGGTTGGTGAGGAATTTCTACCTGCGCGCCGATCGCAGTGCAGAGTGCAAACGTGACCATCCAGAATGCCTGAACAAGAACATTCTCTTTCGCAACTGGTGTGAGGGTTGTAATGTTGACGTTGCCCATGAAGACTCCTATGATAGTTTTGGTCTAATCCAGTCTATTGTCAGATTGACGATACCATCGAGTGTATGATAGTGATCTTCGTCCGGTGACGCGGCGTTATACAAATGGCCGACCGCGTCGAGTAATCTCATTTCTGTCGTCGACCGCCGCGACGATGCATATAATATTTCTGCTTCCCGACTGTGCACAGTGACATCTGCTTTTCCCTGAATGATCAGCCAAGGGACTCTGATGTTCGCTGCAGCGTCTGGTATCGAAAGCCGTTCCTGGTGTAACTCGAGATCCTCAAGAAGCCCAATCCCCAAGCGCAAGGGGCTGATCGTGGAGTCCTTCGCGAGCGGTAGATACCTGAGATCCCTCCATCTCTTTTTCTGATGAGGCGTCCACCGATCAAACGTCGAAACCGCGGACCATGTGACCAGTGCTTTCACTCGCGTGTCGAGTGAGGCATGCACTATCGCAATCCCACCACCCCGAGAATGTCCGACCAATGCCACTTTTCTAAGATCGATGACATCGGTACCCACTTCTCGCCGAACTACCGCTGATACTAATGTTTCAAGATCAGCAAGTTCCTGTGAGAACGTATTGCTCTCGAAATTCTTGAAATTGGTTATCCTGTTATTGTCGTCCTCAACACCATTGCGGGAGAAATTGAACGAGATCGCCGCAAAGCCCGCCTCTGCGAATCGTTCTGCTACATAGGGAAAGAACCCCCAATCCTTAAATGACATGAAGCTATGACAGATAAGAATGACAGGCTTCTTAACTTCTTCACTATGATAGCGCAGATCCCCTCGAATGAGTTCACCCAAAGAATTTCGGATCGCGAACGATTCACGAATAACATTGAGCTTACTCATTGAAACCAAAATACAAAATCATTCATCGGTTGTCAAGGATCAACACGCGCCCTTCCCTTCGCGCGGTAGACTCATCGCGAAGGGTCGAGATGCTTGTCCATTATTCACCCCACTTTACAGTCAGAATCCGAACTTCGTCCGATGTTCTAATTGAGTAATCAACAATAATTGGAAAAATTGCGTAATCTCTTCAAAATATGACGATGGCCCCCTTTGTGATGTTGGAAAGAATTCTCTTGAGATTATAAAATACAATCTCTATATTATTAGAGTGGATTCTCTCACCCCCGGAGTCCCGAAAGCTGTATGACTTTTATCAGTGTGGTTCTTGGAATTTCAAACGTGATCTCTAATATCACATTAAAGAATGCAATCGGTTACCTGCGCAAGGTTGCCACCATAGCTCAATGTCATGGTGCTGCCTCGGTGTCCCTCCCAGGTAATTCCGATTACTAACGAACCGTCATACAATTCACAGAATGATCCAAAAGTCATTTTCATAACCAATCAATCATAGGATAGGTATGAGAACATTTTCTCTTCTTGTTGTACTCGTTTTGATTGCGACATCGTTCGCATATTCTCAACAAACGTCGTGGCAGTGGGTCAATCCCCTTCCTCAAGGAAACATCCTGAACGCCGTGTGGGCAGTCAATCAGGACACGGTTGTCGCAGTCGCTGAAGTGGGGACAGTAATACGAACAAGCAACGGTGGAAAAACGTGGCAGGTTGAAACGAATGCTGGCGGCGTGACAGATCAGCTCTTCGCTACGCAATTTATTTCTGGATCTGTTGGCTGGGCAGTGGGCGAAGGAGGAAGGGTGATGAAAACAACAGATGCGGCTGCGTCGTGGTTCTCACAAGATGCCCAGTCAGTAAAAGATCTCTTTGCAGTTAATTTTGTTTCGTCAACCACAGGGTGGATTGGGGGGATCGATGGAGCTATTTACAAAACAACTGATGGCGGTACAACGTGGGCATCGGAAAGCACTGGAACAGCTTCAACCATTTATGGATTTTATTTCCTGAACGCGACGACAGGATGGGCAGTTGGGACATCGGGCGCTATCTTGGCCACGACAAACGGCGGAACAACTTGGACTCCTCAAGCCAGCGGAACAACTCAGAGTTTATATAGCGTTAATTTCACTTCTCCAATGATAGGCTTCACAACTGGAGCGTTCGGACTGATACTACGAACGAGTAACGGCGGTAGCACGTGGACCCCGCAGGTCAGCGGCACTGATTTGAGTCTGTATGGTGTCCAATTTACTTCGTCATTGACAGGCTGGGCTGTCGGTGCCTTCGGTACCATTCTTAAAACCACAAACGGCGGCTTTCTCTGGTTTAGCCAATCGAGTAAGACATACAATGATCTCTTCGGTGTTCGTTTTATCAACTCGTCAGTGGGTTGGGCCGTCGGGGATTTTGGGACAATTGGAGCAACAACAGATGGTGGTGTAACATGGCAATTGCAATCAAGTGGTGTCAAGAACACTCTAAACGCCATCCACTTCCCAACAACAACTGGCGGTTGGGCAGTCGGCGAAGAAGGAACTATCGTGCATTCAACCGATGGGGGACTTTCCTGGGCTCCACAACCAAGCAGTGTATTTCAGACGCTCTATGGGATCTATATCCTCAATAGCAATTTAGGATGGGCCGTCGGAGATAGTGCCATCATCGTAAAGACAACAAACGGTGGCTTGTCATGGTTTGAACAAAATAGTCACACTGATCCAACACTGTATTCAGTGTATTTCGTCAACACTACTAACGGTTGGGCGGTTGGAGATTTTGGAACAGTGCTCGGCACCACCAACAGTGGTTCTTCATGGATCGCCGAGACCTCGCATACAACCACATCATTGCTTAAAATTCAATTCCTCGATGGAAACATAGGATGGTCGGTCGGCTATGGTGGAGTAATTATCAAGACTACCAATGGCGGTCATACGTGGGTTAACCAAACCAGCACCACCACTCGCACCCTTTATTCTTTGGAGATCATTGACGCCAATAAAGTGTACGTCGTCGGAGATTTCGGACTGGTTCTCTATACGACGAATGGTGGAACCACGTGGATAACGCAGACCACCAACAACGACGCAAGTTTCTATGGAGTAACGTTCGCTTCGCCATCGACCGGGTGGGCAGTGGGTGACGATGGGACGGTGATCAAAACAATCGACGCTGGTACAACATGGAACGTTCAGAGCAGCGCCACGACTCACACATTATGGGATGTTCAGTTCGTTCGAGCAGGCACAGGCGGTGGGGCACTTTTTGCCGCGGGCCTCGGTGGAACAATAGTTTGTTCTGGTGTTTCCCCTTTGCCAGTGCGTAGGTGGACGGGCGCGGTAGACACCCTCTGGACAACTCCCAGTAACTGGAGCCCCGCAGGTCCACCGGAAAAGCTCGATAGTGTATATATCCCAGCCACTACAAATAAGCCGATCTTGCGCGTGACGCAGCAACAGATTAATCTCGCGGGATTGCGGATTGCTGCAGGAACAAAGCTGACGATCGGTATCGGGTTAAGCCAGCTCGTCGTGAAGGGCGACATCGCTATTGATGGGACATTAGAGATCGATCCATTATCTAGTATCGAAATCGTCACGGGCGGAAATTTCCTCGTGGGCACCGCGGGAATATTGATTCCTTCACGATCAACTGTCTCGTTATCGAACACCGGACAGGTCAATGGAAAATTCTATAATCTCTTTATCGCAGATGGCACAAACATATCGTCAGCCGGCAACATCGACGTGAAGAATAATTTCTCAGCGATCGGGAATTTGAGCCTCCGTCCGATTGATACTCTCACGATTTTGAATTCGGATCCACAAGCATTCCAGGGAAGCGGGATAATGAAAGCCGGAACCGTCAAGCGAGCAATCCGTCAGGGGTCAACTCAACAATATCGGTTTGAGAGTCCGATTACCTATCTCCAGTTTTATCCGACAGGAACCGAACCTGATACTATCCTGATGACAGTCTATCCCAACTCTCCGCCGCCGCGACTTCCCGACTCGATCTCCGTGAAACGGTCCTATAAAATTACGGCGAAAGGTGGAAGCAACTATCTCTCCTTGATGTCCTTGCGTTACGATACCGCTGAGACACAAATCTCGATTGACAATCTCGCACTATTCCGTGACTCAAGTGGCATCATCACGAATATGGGGAAGACGGATTACATCGACAGTGATCTCGTTGCGATCTCCCTCGACTCCGTGAAGAGATTCTCGAGCTGGTATCTCGGAAGGATGGATTATATTTACAAGCATCCTTTCGAATTCACCGATACACTGATCATTCGTAACAATGGGTCCGGGATCGACACGTTACAGTTCGGAGCGATCTCTGGAGCCACCGACGGAATCGATCCCCAGTTTGGCGAAACGGAGCTTCCCTCATCGCCACCGCCCGGGGCTTTCGACGGTCGTTGGTCGATCCCACCAACTCGAGGAACTCTCATTGATTTGCGCGACCTTGTGACCCCCACCCATCAAGAGAATCTGTATACGGGTTCCCTACAGGCGGGACCTGGGGGATATCCGGTTACGCTTACTTGGAACAACAGTTACTTCCCTCTCGGAACGTTTGTCCTCCGGGACGCCGGTACTCATGGATCCGTGTTCTCTATCAACATGAAAACCCAGAACTCGTTTGCAATTACCAATTCGTCGGTGACCTCGTTTGAGATCTCACACAAATCACCGAACTACTACTCGTTCATCGCGAGCTGGAACATGGTCTCCATTCCTCTAACCATGACCAACAGCAGAAAGGTTAAGGTATTTCCTTCTGCGATTTCAAATGCCTTTGGATTCTCAAACACATACTTTGTTGCGGATACGTTGAAGAACGGTCGAGGATACTGGGTCAAGTTTGCGACTGCCCAAGACGTTCCTATGGAAGGTTTTCCACGACTCACTGACACTATTACGGTGGTAGACGGGTGGAATATGATTGGATCTATTTCTTCACCTGTGGCGGCTGGCAGTGTGCAACAAATCCCTGCAGGCATCGTGCACAGCAATTACTTTAGCTTCAACGGCAGCTATGCAATTAGTGATTCGATCCGATCGGCGAAAGCTTACTGGATCAAGATATCAGGAACGGGAAAGCTTGTTCTCAATGGCACTTCGAATGCACCGAAGCAAGCGGCAACTGCACCATTCACCAATGAGTTGCAGCAATTCAACACACTGACAATCACCGACCGAGAGGGGCACGCTCAGACTCTTTACTTTGGAACTCCGGAAAACCGATCATTCTCCCAAGAGGAATATGAACTCCCTCCCTTGCCCCCACAAGGAGGGTTTGACGCCCGGTTCACGTCGAACAATCTAGTCGGATTACTTACTGATGCTCACCAGTCTTTGTCTATCAACATTCAGGCATTTTCGTATCCGATCACAATAAGGTGGCATATGAGTCAACCTTCTTTGCGGTCACTCAAGTTGAGTAATGCTGCAACCGGCGCGTCTCTTCATTCATTCGCGTCAACTCACGACGGCTCAGTACAAGTGTATGATTCCGAGGTCAAATCAATCACGCTCAGCACCGAATCGTTCCCAAATGTACCAAGAGACTTTGCCCTGCACCAGAATTATCCGAATCCATTCAATCCAATAACAAGGATTGAGTTCGATTTACCAATACAGTCAATTGTGACCATCAAGATTTTCAATATCCTCGGTCAGGAAGTGGCAAGTCTCGTCGATCACCAGGAGTATGTAGCAGGAAAACATGCTCTCACACTGAACGCTTCCAATTTGGCATCCGGTCTGTACTTTTATAGATTCTTCGCTCTTGGGGAAGATAAGCATGAATTTCATGAGACGCGGAAGATGGTACTCATGAAATAGCGCCCCCAAGCACTCATCTATTATCTCAGTCAATTAGAGTTGAGTTTATCCTAACGTTCGGCATGAACTCACTCCGGGGTTGCAAAGCATCAAGAATAACACTCCCTTTCTAGAGGATGTTCTTTACCCCATCAACACGAAAATCTCCTTGCAAGATTTTCAGAATTTGCGTATATTAGGTACCAAAATTTCTCGCGAAAGCAGTTGATTTTCGAGCTTTCCAGCAATAGATCTGAATGTTTTCTGTCCCGTCATTAACTCTTGAATGCCTGAACTGAAACTTTTCGCGGGCAGGTCGAATCCTCGACTCGCCGAAAGAATTGCCGAAAGCGCTGGTACTCCTCTTGGGAAGTGTGAGATACGGAACTTTAGTGACGGTGAAATTTGGGTAAAGTACAATGAGAACATCCGTGGCAGCGATGTTTTCATCATCCAATCGACCAATCCACCAGCCGATAACCTGCTGGAAGTGCTCATCATGGTCGATGCTGCTAAGCGTGCATCTGCACGTCGCGTGACAGCAGTGATACCCTACTTCGGCTATGCGCGCCAGGATCGGAAAGATCAGCCGAGGGTCTCAATAACGGCAAAGCTCGTCGCGAATCTTCTTGCAGAGGCTGGAGCGGATCGTGTGATCACAATGGATCTTCATGCTCCTCAGATTCAGGGGTTCTTTGATATTCCCGTAGATCATTTATATTCGTCTGCGGTGTACGTCTCGTTCTTCGCGAACAAGAAGATACCAAACTTGACCGTCGTTTCCCCTGATGTCGGTGGAATTAAGATGGCAAGGGCGTTTGCAAAGCGACTGGACGCCGATTTGATTCTCATAGATAAGCGCAGACCAAACCCTAACCAGGTTGAGGTCATGAATATCATCGGCAATGCCGAGGGTCGAAACATTCTTATCGTTGACGACTTGATCGACACCGGTGGGACGTTTTGCAATGCCGTTCAAGCACTCAAGAAAGCAGGGGCGAATAAGATTTTCGGTGCGTGTACGCATCCGTTGCTTTCAGGCAAGGCAGCCGAACGAATTAGCGCTGCCGATGTGACAAAGTTGTTTGTCACTGATACGATAGCCCTGGACTCAAAGTGCACAGCTTCAGGAAAGATTGAAGTACTATCGGTTGCCGACCTGTTCGGTGAAGCAATTCAACGAGGTTTTAATAATCAGTCTATCAGTTCATTGTTCGATGTCGACAAAGGATAAAAAAAGGATTCTCTATGCGTGAACTAACATTGCAAGCAGAAGTGCGGACCCAAAAAGGAAAACATACGCGTGCTCTGCGACGAGACGGAAATATCCCAGGCGTATTCTACATCCACGGGGAAGAAAATATTCCCATTACAGTAGCAGAGAAGAGCTTGAAGCCTCTGATCTACACCTCCGAAACTCATATCGTCAATTTGAAGTTGAACACTGGTAACGACAAAAACTGTATCCTGCGTGCAATTCAGTTCGATCCCGTCACCGACCGACCTATTCACTTCGATCTTCAAGGGTTACGCGAGAATGAAGAAATCACGCTGGAAGTCCCCATCACGATCACTGGTGGAACACCAGTCGGAGTTCGCGATGGCGGCGTCCTTCAACAGGTCATCCACCGTCTTAAGATATCGTGTCTGCCCAAACATATCCCAGATCATATCGAAGTGAACGTTGCTGAACTGAAGATCAACCACTTCGTTCATGTTCGTGACCTGAAAGTTGAGAATATCGCGATTCTGGAAAATGAAAACAGCTCCATCGTTGGTGTGGTACCGCCAACCATTGAGAAGGAACCTACACCAGGCACACCGGTCGCAGAAGAGGCAGTGGAGCCAGAAGTAATCGGGAAGGGTAAGAAACCTGAAGAAGGGGCTGAGGGTGAAGCGGCCGAAAAGAAACCTGAAGTTCCCACGAAGGCTGCTGCTCCTGCAAAAGAAGAAAAGAAGTAGCCAGTCAAGCATTCTCATTGCATCGTGCGAGTTGTTGTCGGACTTGGAAATCCGGGATATGAGTACGAAGGCACGCGACATAATATTGGATTCGCTATCGTTGACGCAATAGCAGAAAAGGTCGGCATCGACGTTGTTGAAGGCAGAGGCGAGTATCTCATAGGAGAGAAAAAAGTTCGAGGAGAAGTCCTGATCCTCGTGAAGCCCTTAACCTATATGAACAATTCAGGGGTCGCGGTAAGAGAAGTACTCGAAGAACGGGGGCTTGACCTTAAACATACCCTGGTTGTGGTCGACGATTTCCATCTACCGCTCGGCACGTTGAGGCTTCGACAAAGAGGCAGCTCAGGTGGTCACAATGGTTTGTATTCGATCATCTATCACTTGCAGTCGGATGAGTTTCCGAGATTACGTTTTGGAATTGCGGCACCCTCGATGCCCAAAGAGAAGAGTAAGATGGCAGATTTTGTTCTCTGTCGGTTCGACGATAAGGAGATCACCGAGGTCAACAAGGCAAGGCAGGCAGCATGTGATGCTATTATCCACACGTTGCCAGAACGTTTGGAAACGGCGATGAACCGTTTCAACACAATAATACACTAACTAACCCTATCTCTGAATTTAGACCGACTCCGTCGGAATAATTATTCGGGGATCAACCGTCAACGTCCAAAGGGAACATATATGGATCAATCAAAACGTCTCTACGAAACCACATTCATCATAAACGCATCGCTCGAAGATACGCAAATTGAGACTGCAATCACTCATATCAGTGAAACCATTACGAGGAACGGTGGTGAAATCACATCCACAAATAAATGGGGCAGGAAGCGTCTCGCGTATCCCATCCAAAAAAAGAACAACGGGTTCTACGCGAACATGGAATTCGTTGCACCGGGAACCGTGGTTGCACAACTCGAGCGGGTGTACACACTTGATGAAAATATTCTTCGTTTCCTCACGATTCAACTCGACGGAAAAGCCGTTATGGCTCGACAGCAAGCCATAACAAAGACTGCTGCTTCATCGCCACCTGAAGCTCCCACGAAGGAACCGCTCTTCGATAGTGATCAGGATGTATCCCAGTCGAAAAGGTAGTCCAACGGTATCTCGAGCCTCCATCATTGTTTATTAACGAGAAGGAACGATTCCATGGCTGACTTGAAAATGCCCGAACTTAACAGTATCATCATTGCAGGTAATCTGACGCGAGATCCCGTCTTTCGACAGACGACAAGCGGAACACCGGTGGTAAACTTTTCCATCGCTTCAAACCGGAAATACCGTGACGCCAACAATCAATGGCAAGAAGAAGTTTGCTATGTTGGGGTTGTGGCGTGGAATAAGCTGGCTGACAGCTGTACAAACAGATTGAAGAAAGGAAGTGCCGTCCTCATCGATGGAGAGCTCCAAAGCCATTTGTTCAAGAACGACGACGGCATCAGCCGCAATATCGTCGAGATTAAAGCCCGACGCATCCAATTTTTGAACAAGAAGAGCGTCACGACCGAGATTGTACCGATAGGATCAAGCCATAGTCAGCAGCACGATGAAGAGCCGTCGACTGTTGAGGATGATTCATTCGATAAGTTTCTCACAAGCGAGGAGTCACAACTTCTCAAAGAGCACTCAACAACGCAATCACAAGGATCATAAGGATAGCAATCACATGGCAAAACAAGAACAACAGATTAAGAAACGGCGAACGTGCCGCTTCTGTGAGAGCAAGGAAATCTACATTGATTATAAGGACGAGAAACGGCTCGGCCGCTTCGTCTCTGAACAAGGTAAAATCATCCCTAAGCGGATAACGGGAACGTGCGCAAGGCACCAACGTCAGCTCGTGCAGGCGATCAGACGCGCTCGTCACCTTGCGCTGATACCATTTGTCTCCGAAACTATTCGATAACTAAGAAATCTCCAAGAGAACTTCTATGAAAATCATTCTACGTCAGGATCACGAAAAACTCGGCAAGCTCGGCGATATCATTGAGGTCAAAGACGGCTATGCCCGCAATTATTTGATTCCACGGAACATTGGATTCGTGGCATCCCCCGGGAACCTCCGCGCTCTCGAGGAAGAAAAGAAGCAGCATGTGGATCGCCAATCGAAGGAACTCCACCAGGCTGAGAGACTCGCGTTAGAGCTTGAGAAACTCTCGATCACACTAAAAGTCAAGGTCGGTGAAGACGAAAAATTATTTGGTTCCGTCACATCACAAATGATCGCTGATGCACTCCAGGAAAAGGGAATTACAGTCGATAAGCGCATCATCGAGCTCGATGAACCGATCAAAGCTCTTGGTATCTATACAGTAAACATGAAACTCCACACAAACGTCATAGGCAAGGTCAAGGTCTGGGTCGTGCGCGAATAGCAACAGTTGTGAGGGTGTTCCCGGAAGTTGTTGCCCCAATGCTGATGTTGGCAGTTGATTCTTCAGCAAAAATGTGGTACTTTAAAGTTGTGTGACATGCTTACTACGAAGGATCGGATTTGGAAAACGTCGGAATTCTAACAGCGTTTGCGTTTGGGTTGCTTTCATTTATTTCTCCCTGTGTCCTCCCAATTGTTCCCGGATATCTGTCGTTCATCTCGGGTGTTTCGTTCGACGAGATGCAGAACACCGATAATCGCCGTCGCGTCCGAAACCGTATCCTCACGAATTCCCTCTTCTTTGTGCTTGGTTTCTCGATGGTCTTCATTGCTCTGGGAGCCTCAGCAACCTTCATCGGTCAGTTCTTGCACGAGCAGATCAACCTTATCAGCAAGATTGCTGGCGTTATCATCATTGTCTTCGGTCTTCACATGGTGGGAGTGTACAAAATTCCGTTTCTCAATTATGAGAAACGCTTCCATGCTGGGGGAAAACAGTTGGGATTTATCGGTGCGTTTGTTGTAGGACTTGCCTTTGCCTTCGGATGGACCCCCTGCATTGGACCAATCCTCGCCGCCATCCTTGCAATCGCAAGTCAACAGGACACTGTTGGGAAGGGCATGATCTTACTGACATCATATTCGCTCGGCTTGGGAATTCCGTTCTTGCTCACCGGATTGAGTTTGACAGCCTTCTATAACATCTTCAATAAGTTTAAGCGTTACCTTCATACAGTCGAAATCGTGGGAGGAGTAATGTTAGTGTGCGTGGGGGTGCTGATCATGACGAATTATCTCACCATACTCTCAGCTTACCTTGCAAAATGGTTCCCCTTCTTAAATGAACTTGGATAGATCAATATCATGCAGAACATGAAATGAATAAGAATTCAAAGAACAAGGCACTGAAAAATTTAGAGGAAGTAACGATACGGTTCGCCGGCGATTCTGGCGATGGCATGCAACTGACCGGCATGCAATTCACCAGCACGACCGCCCTGCTCGGTAACGATTTGAGCACTCTACCTGATTTCCCGGCAGAGATCCGAGCTCCTGCAGGAACACTCTTCGGGGTCAGTGGATTTCAGATCCATTTCGGGTCAATGGAGATCAATACCCCCGGTGATTCATGTGACGTCCTCGTAGCGATGAACCCGGCTGCACTCAAGGTCAATTTGCGCAGTTTGCGCGATGGTGGGATCATTATCGCGAACAGGGATGGCTTCAACGATAAGAACTTAAAGTTAGCCGGGTATGAGAAAAATCCGCTCGACGACGGGTCGCTTGATAAATATCAACTCCATGCCGTCGATATTACAAAGCTCACGCATAATGCTCTCGAGCAATTAGGTCTTTCAAACAAGCTTGTTGAACGTAGCAAAAACTTTTTCGCATTAGGGATGATGTACTGGATGTTTTCGCGTCCAATGGAACCAACCATCAAATGGATCCAAGAAAAGTTCAAAAAGACGCCGGAGATTATCGAGGCAAATACGAAAGTCCTTAAAGCAGGATACGCATTCGGTGAAACAACCGAAATTTTTGCTGCACGGTATGAAGTCAAGCCCGCCGCCCTTAAACCAGGTAAGTATCGCAGCATCACCGGCAACGAAGCGACAGCGTGGGGTCTCATCGCCGGGTCAGTGAAATCAGGACTGGATCTCTTTCTCGGAAGTTATCCCATTACTCCTGCCAGCGACATCCTCCACGAGCTTTCGAAGCATAAAAACTTCCGCGTGAAGACGTTCCAGGCTGAAGATGAGATTGCCGGCATCACTTCTGCAATCGGTGCAGCGTATGGTGGGGCCATCGGTGTTACAACAACAAGCGGACCCGGGATGGCATTAAAAGGGGAAGCGATGGGCCTCGCCGTGATGCTGGAGCTGCCACTTGTTATTTGCGATATCCAGCGCGGTGGTCCGAGCACAGGATTGCCGACGAAAACCGAACAAGCGGATCTGCTTCAGGCTGTTTACGGCAGAAATAGTGAGGCACCCATCCCTGTCATTGCCTCAATCACCCCGGCAGATTGTTTCCTCACGGCGTTCGAAGCAGTTCGATTGGCTCTTAAATACATGACACCGGTGATCTTCCTCTCTGATGGATATCTCGCTAACGGCGCGGAACCCTGGTTGATCCCCGACGTCGGTTCATTGCCTGACATCTCGCCAACGTTCAGGACTGATCCTCAGGGATTCTATCCATACCTCCGTGACGAAAAAACACTTTCTCGTCCATGGGCAATCCCAGGCACGCCCGGCTTGGAACATCGGATTGGCGGATTGGAGAAACAACACATTACAGGGAACGTCAGCTACGATCCTGAAAATCACGAGTTCATGGTAAAAATGCGGCAGGCAAAAGTGGATCGCATTGCCGAAGATATTCCTCTTGCCCACGTTGAGGGCGATGAACAGGGTGATCTTCTCGTCGTCGGCTGGGGCGGCACATATGGCGCAATCAGAACGGCAGTTGAGAACAAGCGTCGCGAAGGGAAATCAGTCTCACACCTCCACCTGAAGTATATTTGCCCATTCCAAAAAAACATTGGCGAGATATTGTACAACTTCAAGAATGTTCTTGTCCCGGAGCTCAATCTTGGTCAGCTATCCAAGCTGTTGCGGGCAAAGTATCTTGTTCCCGCCATTACGTTGAACAAAGTACAAGGGTTGCCATTCAAATCGATCGAGATCGAAAACAAAATAGATGAAATCTTATGAGCGAGCATACGAATTTGGTTGAGGAAATAATAAAAGACACAAAAAAAAATCCGACACAGAAATACACCGCGAAAGATTTCCAATCCGATCAGGATGTTCGGTGGTGTCCCGGGTGTGGTGACTACTCCATTCTCGCGCAAGTCCAAAGGGTGATGCCAGAGCTGGATATCCCCAAGCATAACATGGTCTTCGTCTCTGGAATTGGCTGCTCGAGCCGTTTCCCATATTACATGGATACCTATGGGTTTCATGGTATCCACGGTCGTGCACCGGCGATCGCATCAGGACTGAAGATCGCTCGACCGGATCTTACAATATGGGTCGCAACCGGCGACGGTGACGGACTCAGTATTGGCGGCAACCATCTGATCCATATCTGTCGAAGGAACATCGACGTGAAGATTCTCCTCTTCAACAATCAGATCTATGGATTGACAAAGGGACAATACTCCCCGACATCGGAATTCGGAAAAGTAACCAAATCGACGCCGTATGGCTCAGTAGATCATCCCTTTAATCCCCTTCTGGTTGCCCTTGGCGCTGAGGCATCGTTCGTCTCGCGCACCCTTGACCGCGATCCAAAACATATGCAATCGGTGATACGACGGGCAGCGGAACATAAGGGCACCTCATTCGTCGAGATCTATCAAAACTGTAATGTCTTCAATGATGGAGCATTCTTCACATTCACTGAAAAGGAAACCAAAGACGATAATGTTCTTTTCGTTGAACACGGCAAACCTATGATCTTTGGAAAAGAAAAAGACAAAGGGATTAAACTCGAAGGCTTCACTCCAACAGTTGTGTCGCTGAAGGATGGGAAATATTCGCCGAGCGACCTCATCGTTCATAATGAAACAGACACAATGCTTTCCTTCATTCTTGCACGCATGTCAAACATTGCAGACCTACCGCGTCCGGTGGGAGTGATCTACGCGGTGAATCGCCCGCTCTACGAAGCGGAAATGTCCAAACAGATCCAGAAGGCGATCGAGAAACAGGGCGAGGGAAATCTGGAAAAACTCTTGAACCATGGGGAAACCTGGGAAATCCACTAACTCCATAGAGTGTTCATACGCTCGGTAGGTGAAGTTCACGGGCGAGAAGAAATTCTCGCCTTTTTCTTATCACCCCAGAAAAGGAAATGCCGGCAAGTAACATCCAATCAAGTATTCGTCAAGTACAAGCGTTGATCGAGCAACACAACGTCTTTGTTCTGACGACGCACGTGAATCCCGATGGTGACGGTATAGGGTCCGAGCTGGCGCTCGCTCGAGCGCTCCGGCACATGGGAAAACGGACCACAATCATCAACCATAGTGTCACTCCCGAAAACTATCAATGGATGGATCCGGAACATGAAATTCTACGCTTCATTCCCGAGACCCATCGGGATCATATACTCAACGCTGATGCTATATTCGTGCTGGATACAAACCAGCCGGATCGTTTGCGGAGTTTGGAGCCGTTCGTTCGACAAAGCAAAGCACTAAAGATAGTGATTGATCATCACCTCGAACCCAATCCCTTCGCCACCCATTACGTCATCGATGACGACGCCACGTCAACAGGGGAAATTATCTATAAGATCATCAGGGGAATACAAACGGTTATGATCGACCGGGAGATCGCAACGGCATTATACACAGCGATCATGACGGATACTGGGTCATTCAGATACCCCCGCACTGATCCTGAGGTTCACCGTATCGTCGCTCACCTCTTAGAGTGTGGTGCCGACCCGACTCAGACCTTCGTTGATGTGTATGAACAATGGACGCCGGGCCGAATGCGTCTCCTTGGTGAGGTGCTTGATTCGATGAAGACTGCCTACGATGGCAGACTCGCTTATGTCGTGTGCACGCAGAAGATGTTTTCCGAGACGGGGACAACCGAAGTGGAAACAGATAATTTTACGACATATCCAATGAGTATCAGTGGGGTTGTTATCGGAATTCTCTTCAACGAACTACAGAATGGCGTAAAGATCAGTTTTCGTTCAAAAGGAACAATCCCGATCAATCAACTCGCGAAGGAGTTCGGCGGGAACGGTCACTTGAATGCCGCAGGCGCGCGGTTATTCGATGTCGCACTCGATATGATCGTTCCGAAGGTGATCGAACGGGCGGCGAAATATGTCAATAGCCATTCCTGACCATCATTTGGTGCAATTGAACTAACGGTTCTTTTTCAACCCTCTTCACAATTTGCAGGACGATCATGAAACTTACAGCACTACAATCGACGCAACGCCAAGTAAAAGCCGATGCCATAGTCGTGTGTATTCAGCAGGACGGCGATCGTTTTCAGCAGGAGATCAAACAACTTCGGAAGCACTTCGGCAAAAGGATCGATCAAGCCGTAACACTTGAGGACTTTAAAGGGAAGGAATCTGAAATTCTCTCATTCTACACGGAAAGAAAGCTCGCCGCACCTCGGTTATTTCTGGTCGGTCTCGGAGAACAGAAGAAGCTGTCACTCGAGCAATACCGGCGCTCTGCTGCAGCGGTCACAAAACAGGCAACTGCAGCCCGCGTCAAACGCTTGGCATTCTCACTTCCCGCGCCCGTGGAATCGAAGAACGGCTTTTCAGCATCGTCAATTGAAATCGGAGAGGTACTTGCAGAAGGCGCTTATCTCGCAACGTACAAATACGATAAATATTTCACCGAGAAGAAGGACCACAAGCAGAACATTGTTGAGTTAATCCTTTTTGATCCGACCGAATCAACGACTAAATCCCTCAAAAAGAAATTAAACAAGGTTCACATCGTATGCGAAGCCACGTGTTTTGCACGAGACTTGGAGAATGCGCCTGCAAACGAGATCTATCCAGAGTCCCTCGCGGAAGCGGCTCGTAAATCGGCAGAACAATATGGGTATCGTGCCGTCATCTGGGACAAGAAGCGCATTGAGCAAACAGGCTTCGGCGGATTACTCGCTGTGAATTCGGGAAGTGCAAAGCCTCCGCGATTCATTATCCTCGAACACAACGCCGGTCGAAAAGACCTGGATACGATCGTGCTTGTTGGGAAAGGTATTACGTTCGATTCGGGTGGTATCTCGATCAAGCCTGCCAACGGAATGTCTGAAATGAAGATGGACATGAGTGGCGCAGCAGCAGTGATTGGAACGCTTGAAGCTGCAACACGCTTGAACATACCGATTCATCTTATAGGACTCATCCCTTCGACAGAAAACCTACTCGGCAGCGCCGCCATGAAACCCGGGGACATCATCACACACTACGGTGGGAAGACGTCGGAGGTTGACAACACGGATGCAGAGGGACGATTGATTCTCGCCGATGCGTTGGCGTATGCTGCAACATATAAACCAAAGGCAGTGATTGATCTCGCCACACTTACCGGCGCGTGCGTGGTTGCGCTCGGTCATCTGGCAAGCGGGATGATGGGAAATGACGAGAACCTCATGGCAAAGCTTAAGACTGCTGGAGAAAAAACGTATGAGCGTGTGTGGCAACTACCACTTTATGAAGAATTTGAGAAACAAATCAAGAGCGATGTTGCCGACGTGAAAAATGTCGGTGGACGTTGGGCAGGAGCTATTACAGCCGGTCTCTTCCTGAAACACTTCATTGGTGATTACAAGTGGGTTCACCTCGATATCGCTGGGACAGCAATTCTGGAAGAAGCACTCCCCTACGCGCCGAAAGGAGGATCAGGCGTCGGCGTTCGACTACTGATAGAGTTCTTGAAGAACTGGACGGGTAAGTAGATAATCAGAGTGCGACGCACGTTCGCCATGCGTCGCACTAAGAATCTCTCTTATTAGATTAGATAGAAACGGCTGGACCCCTCTCGTTTGACGTAGGTTGGTTTGGAGTTATATTTCCCAACCAGAGCTATACGAGAGATTTTATTCACTATTTCAGAAAGGAGTCCAGCCATGAGTAACACTACTTTTGTTGG
>JACOSX010000057.1 GCA_016178625.1 Ignavibacteria bacterium | reverse complement strand
CTTGGCAGCAGGGGCCGACTCGCTGGAGGAACCACCCTCTTGTTCTTCATTCTCCGGTAGGAAGGCGGCCTCTTCCATTACTTTCTCGGCGACATAGATCGGGGCGCCGAACCGAACCGCAAGTGCAATTGCGTCGCTTGGGCGTGCATCGATCTCCTGACTGTCGAAACTCAACTTCGCGTAAAATGTACCATCGCGCAACTCGCTGATCGTTATCTCTGCAAGGTCAGCACCCATCGTCTCGAGAATGTTTTTGATGAGATCATGAGTAAGGGGCCGGGGTGGTTTAATGCCTTCCATCTCGAGTGCGATCGATTGCGCCTCGAATGCCCCAATAATAATTGGTAATCGTCGATTGCCATTGACTTCCTTCAAAATGAGCGCGTACGCACCCCCACTTGCCGGGCTTGTCGATAATCCTAAGATGTCTACCTGAATTTTTTCCACTACGTTTCGTCCCTTTACTTCCCTAATGTCTTTTTTAATTCTTCAGTCAGCGTAGGTAGGATTTCGAACACATCGGCAACCACACCATAATCAGCAACCTGAAAAATTGGTGCATCTTTATCTTTATTGATAGCTACAATATACTTAGAAGTAGACATTCCTGCAAGGTGCTGCACTGCACCGGAAATGCCACAAGCAATATACAGTGTTGGTGAGACTGTTTTCCCGGTTTGACCAACTTGTTCATCATGGGGGCGCCAACCTGCATCGACAACGGCGCGTGATGCACCGACTGCCGCACCGAGCACATCTGCAAGTTTCTCAACAAGATGGAAATTCTCCGGACCTTTCAGTCCTCGCCCACCCGACACGATAATACTTGCTTCAGTGACGTCGGGACGTCCTTCGGTGAGTTTCACACCGGTGACTTTCGCGGCGAAGTCCACATCGTCAAGTTGAATGGAAACTTTCTCCACGGCAATAGCTGCACCGTTCCCTGCAACCGCAGTGAACACATTTGGCCGGAGTGTAAAGAGTTTGATGGGTGATGTTATTCTGACATCGATCATCGCTTTTCCGGCATATACAGGCCGCGTGGCGATGAGATCGCCATTCTCGACTCGGAGCGCGACGGAATCTGCGGCAACGCCGGCAGAGAGTTTTGCAGCTATTCTTGGTGCTAAGTCTTTCCCCATTTGGCTTGCAGGTAAGAAGAGAAGCATCGCTTGTTCTTGTTGGGCGACTTGGGCAACAATCTTTGCGTATGCAGTTGTGGAGTAGTATTGCAGTCGTGTGTCTTGCGCTGCAAGGACACGGTTCGCGCCGTACATACGGAGCTCAGGCAGAATGTGTTCGATATTGTCACCAATGACAAGTGTGATCAATTCTGCGGTAAGCTTGTCCGCGATGCGTCGCGCTGCTTGCGTTACCTCAAACGCTGATTTCTTGAATTTACCTTCTCGCTGTTCTGCGAATGCAAGTATTTTCATATTCGGTTGAAAAATCTAAATTCAGGTGGTGCCAATGAAATGTGAGTGCCTTGGTTCAGATCACTTTCGCTTCTTCATGGAGCAATCGGATGAGTTCCGGTACGGCGCTCTTATCCGTGCCGACGATCTTACCAGGTTGTTTGCCGGGCGGTTTATTCATGCCGATGACTTCGACGAAGGGGGGAACAATCGCTGGTTGACGCTCTTCTATTGGTTTCGTTTTTGCTGCCATGATACCCTTAAGCGACGGGTAGCGGGGCTCATTCAATCCCTTCTGAGCGGAGATAACAGCAGGGAGTCTCGTCTCAACAATTTCATGTCCACCTTCAATCTCACGTTCACACATCACTGTGCCATCCTTCACATCCAGTTTTACAACGACGGACACCGAGGGCATTCCAAGAAACTCCGCGACGAGCCCGGGAATCTGCTCATCGTAATAATCAATTGATTGCTTACCGAAGAGAATGCAATCCGGCGAGATCGCCCGGAGTTCCTCGGCAAGAGCTTTCGCGATGGAGAAAGAATCGCGAACGGATGTATCTTTAAGTAAAACCGCCTTCTCGATTCCCATTGCAAGAGCCTTACGAAGAGTCTCTTTGTGAGCATCTCCTCCGAGGGAAACGACTAACGTCTGACCTCCATGCTTTTCTTTCAGCTGGAGCGCTGCTTCAATTGCGAATTCATCATATGGGTTCAGCATGTAATTGACGCCGGCTTGGTCGATCGATTTTCCATCGGAACCGACTTTGACTTTCGTTTCCGTGTCGGGGACGTGGTTGATACACACTACGATGTTCATGATCTTTCTATGCGAGATTATACTGTGTCTGGCCTGCGGGGAGTCTCTATCCTCGTGAATTTCTTGAGAAGACGATTCAAATATACCTACATTTCACAATAATTGCAAGAAAGGCTCTTGCAACTCATACGGGATTTTCCTAAATTTTTTCACGCTGCACCCGAGCCATCACTATCACAAAGGGAACAACCATGTCGGCATTACCAAAGTTTATGACACTTGAGCGCTTCATCAACGAGCAGGAGATGATGCATCCGGGGGCAACGGGGGAATTCTCCGGTCTATTACATGACCTTTCCCTCGCAGCAAAACTTGTCTGGCGCGAAGTCAGCAAAGCAGGACTTGTGAACATCCTCGGCACGACAGATCGGATGAACGTCAGCGGTGATGTAGTGAAGAAGCTCGATGAATTTGCGGATGAGACAATCTATAAGGCGATGGACCACGGTGGTCACGTTTGCGTGATGGCGTCCGAAGAGAACGAGGATATCCTCCAGATACCGGACCAATATACCGCCGGAAAATATGTCTTGCTCTACGACCCACTCGACGGCTCATCGAACATCGATGCTAATATCACGATCGGGTCGATCTTCAGCGTTTTCAAGCGCGCCACCACAACCGGGAAGGGAACGTTACAAGATTGTCTCCAGCCCGGATATAAGCAGGTCGCTGCTGGATATATCATTTACGGATCGAGTACCATTTTTGTATACTCGACGGGTCATGGTGTGCACGGTTTCACACTTGATCCGAGTGTCGGTGAATTTCTTCTTTCCCATGAAGATATCAGGATCCCCGTCAAAGGAAAAATCTACAGCTTGAATGAGGGAAATTTTTGCAACTGGGAGAGCGGGATGCAGCGATACATTCAGTATCTGAAGGAGCAGGATAAGGCAACGGATCGTCCGTACTCGTTACGCTATATTGGCACAATGGTCGGCGATTCGCACCGGACGCTTCTCTATGGAGGGATCTTTGCGTATCCTGGCGACAAGAAAAATCCCCAAGGGAAATTGCGGTTGATGTACGAGTGTAACCCGATGGCATTCATCATCGAGCAAGCGGGAGGAAGATCAAGCGATGGAACGAAGAGCGTTCTTCAAGTTCAGCCGGCGTCTCTTCACCAGCACACGCCAGTATTTTTAGGAAGCACCGAGGACGTGAAGATGTGCGAAGAATTTCTCCAAGGGAAAAGATGAGTTGATGTACAACGGGATGGGGTGCATCACTTGCCTACCACGAATACCTGATCGTATAGGTTACTACTTTCTCCCCATCCTTTTCTATCTTCACCGGAAATTTGATCGTTGTCTGATCGACCTTTGTCCACTCGGTGCTGCTCTTGGTAATTTCCCATTGGCTCCACCGCCAGGGGTGTTCGTAGATCTGCACTTCGGCAGGGGTCTCTTTGTGGTTACGGACCTTTATCTGGATCGTTTCCTCAACAACTCTGCCTGATGCAAACGATTTGAAATCTGTCTGTGCTCGCTCGCCGACGATATCAAAAGCATTTCCCAAATAGAGTCGAAGCTCTTCATCCTTTGGGGTATGGTCAATCTGATCTTCCCCAATGAACTGTTCTTTCTTATCCTCGTCGCGTTTGTAGACCCGCACTTTTCCTTTCGGCAGAGGGATGCCGAGTCCAGAATTCTTATCGTTCTTGAGCGTCACGAACACGCCGACTTTGGTGTTCGACTGCTGACCGAACGTTCCCTGGTTCCGATATGAGTAGCTGTTGTACCATGATCGCCATTGATCCGCCAGACCATCGTAGATGAACACTTTCTTCGACGTGACGTCTTTGCCGGAGACGAGCTCAACCTGCTTTGTCTCGTTATCGTTCACATCCGTGTGGCGCTGCAAGGTGTAGAGTTTGTATTCGAACAACTCTGTTTGCTTGAACTGAGGCTCTTCTGTTTTTGCCATCGCTCCATCCATCAGCATCGGTCGGTACCGATTGAATTCTTCTCGAACGAGATTGATATCGCCTGCAACGAGTTTCAGTCCCGCCCCCTTGAATGATGTCCCGGAATTATTTGTTACTGTTACCCAGCCCGTCAGGTCTAACTTTGTATCATCGGCATTCAAGAGGGCGACGTAATTGGCATTCCACGAGAGTTGTCCGGCAAGATAACTCACCTCCGTCTTGTGCTCGCCCGGTCGTGTATTCTCTACGAGCCACTCAAGCTGTGGCTTCAAGATGAGTCCTTCCGGCAGTGACGGAAGGACGAGACGTCCCGCCGGATTGATCTCAACTTTTCCATTGATCTCTGCCACCATGCCGCTGTTGATGTATTGGCTCAACATCGATACCGGCTGTGCCTGGAAGCCTGCGGCAAGAAGTTTTCCCGTAACGGCGTATTCCTTTTTTGTATCTTCGTTGAACCGAACGAACTCAACTTCCTTCCCAATATATTTCTCAAGGAGTTTTGCTTGGTTCACGAGATCATACTGGTAATTCTGCTCGAGGACTCGCACGGCGAGGGGGTCAGTGAGGCTGGAAAAGTGCAGTGACGTTCCATCGATTGTTGCGGGAATATCCGGAACGATGACTCTGCTTAATCCTTTAGCAATACTGAATGTTCGCTCCTCACGGATCAGCGACAGGTTTTGATTATAGATCGTCAGATCTACAGAAGTGCGCTCGCCCGCTCTTTTCGGATTTGTTTGTGAGTAGATAGTAAGGGATAAAACAGCCGTCAGTGCGATCAACGATGCGACGATACGTCGTTGCTTCATACAACTTCCTTTCGATGTGAGATTGATCTTCGTACGATTCTTGAACGACACGTCCGATGGAAATGTTCCACCCGGCATCGACTTACTTGCCGCTGTTGGAAAGAACTGCGGTTTCCTGTTCTTTATATTGGAGTTTGTACAGTTTGTAGTAAATCCCTTCGAGTGCGAGAAGTTCCTGGTGCGTGCCCACCTCACGGATCTCACCCTTGTGCATCACGATGATCTTGTTTGCGCGCTGGATAGTGGAAAGCCGATGCGCGATGACGATGGACGTTCTTCCCTGGAGCAATTTTCGGATCGCCTGCTGGATGAGGATCTCCGTTTCGGTGTCCACACTTGAAGTTGCTTCATCGAGGATAAGGATTGTCGGACTGAACGCAAGCGCCCGTGCAAATGAGATGAGCTGCTTCTGTCCGACGGAAAGTGTGGCACCGCGTTCTTTGACTTCTTCATCGTAATGCTTTGGAAGATTCTCAATGAACTTGTGTGCGCCGACAACCCGTGCAGCCGCTTTGATGCGGTCGAGGGAGATCTCATCGTTCCCGAGGTTAATGTTGGATTTGATGTCCCCCGAAAAGAGAAAGACATCTTGCAGTACGATTGCCATCTGTCGGCGAAGGTCTTCCTTGTTGAGCAATCGAATGTCAATGCCGTCGATGAGGATGTCACCTCGTTGAAACTCATAGAACCGACAAAGGAGATTGATGATGGTTGTCTTTCCGGCACCAGTATGGCCAACGAAGGCAACCGTTTCACCCGGGACGATGGTGAATGAAACATCTTTCAATACCCATTCTTCATCAATGTATGCGAACCATACATGACGGAACTCAATCTGACCGCGAACATTCTCCAAGTGCACCGCCGGCTGAGGATTGGGGATAAGTGTCTGATCGTCCAACAGCTTGAACACACGCTCAGAGGATGCCATAGCGGTCTGCATGATGTTGTACTTTTCCGAAAGGTCGCGGATCGGCCGCCAGAACATTTCATTGAATTGCAGGAATGCCATGATTGTGCCGATGGTGATTGATCCCTTGAGGGCATCGACGCCTGCGTACCACACGATGAGTCCGACGGCGAGTGCGCCGATGAGTTCCACGCCCGGATAGAACCATGAATAATAGAAGATCGACTTGACGTTGGCGTCACGGTGGAGTCCGTTGATCTCAGAAAACTTCTCAAACGATTTCTTTTCTCGATTGAAAATTTGATCGACCATCATGCCGGTGATGTGTTCCTGCATGAAGGTGTTGATGCGAGCAAGCTGGATGCGGACTTCTCGATATGCTTCTCGTGCTTTCTTCCGGAACAGAAACGTTCCGTAGAAGAGCAGCGGCAGAACGCTCAACGATACCGCCGCGAGTTCCCAGCTCATCGAGAACATAAAATAGAGAATGCCGATGATCGTGAAGACATCGCTGAAGACCATGACGATGCCGGACGAGAACATTTCGTTCAGCACTTCGATGTCGTTGGTAACGCGGGTGATCAAGCGACCGATCGGGTTGCGGTCATAGAATTTCAGACTCAGCTGCTGGAGATGTGCAAACAACTCCATCCGCAGATCGAAGATGGTTTTTTGCCCGATCCACTGGGTGAGATACGCGTTGGCGTACTGGATGGCGCCGCGGAGAAACAACACGCCGAGGAACCAGAGCGCCGTCATCAGTAAGCCGTGCTTATCATGCTGCGCGATGTTCACATCCACCGCGTGCTTGGTGAACCACGGACGCACTGCCTCCATCGCCGACACGGCGATACTCATAATAATCCCTAAAGCGACGTACCGTCGGTACGGCTTGAGATACTTGAGGAGCCGCTTCATCAGTCGGCTGTCGTAGGCTTTACCTAAAATCTCTTCCTCATGCATACGCGCTAAGTAAAAGGTAAAAATTCAAAAGTAAAAAACTATATCTGCTAGCGTTGGCGTGGAAATAGAAATTACTGTATAAATAACCAAAGAGAAATCATGCCATTTCCGGTTGCCGAAATTTCAACTCCATCGGTTGTGAAAGTTACATTGTCAACTATCGCCTTTTTTCTAACCTCTTCAATGGCATTTTCAATTTTCTTCCGCTCGTTCACACCTAGGAACGTCAGTACAAACGTTAGCATAAGAATGCCTCTATACACTCCACGTAAACCTGATCTGGCATAAACTATATTTTCAATGATAAACTTCACATCCTACTTGTTTATCCATGATTCATGACTGAAGACTTACTTTGTCTTATTATGTAACCATATCGTTAGATCAAGTTGGCTATCATCATTGAGCCAACAATTATGTTTATAGTGAGTATCAAAGGTTCCATCAGCGGTTCTCCCTTTACCTTTGAATTTTGACCTTTGACTTGACCTCTTCTCCTTTTTTACTTTTTACTTTTGACTTTTTACTTTCAAATTACTCCTCACCTTGCTCACGATAGCTCCAAGAACTTTCTTAACCTCCTCCGTCTCGCCAAGAATCTCATCGAGCCTCTCCGGCTTTACCATCTTGGATTCCTTGATCAACCTCAACCAATAATGCGTTTCTCGTGCTTCCTTTAATGCGATATTCATCTTGAATGCGAAGTCTTCCCTGCTATATGCTGCCACTGCTTCTTCCACATTTGCCCCGATTGAAGTCCCTGATCGGAGCAACTTGTCTTGCCAGAACTCTTCCAGCCTTTGTCTCTGGCACATGGTGCGACAAATTAATCACTCGCAGCCCAAAGTTGAATGTTCTTTCCTTTATATCTTGATACACAGCATCCTCCCCTTTTTTAATTTTGACTTTTTATTTTTGAATTCTCCCTTGCTCTGCCCGCAAAGCCTTATAACTGCTCAAGCTCTTCCTCCAACAACTGCTTCTCGTAGAGATCCGCATAAATCCCACCCTTTGCCACAAGCTCATCGTGTGTGCCGCGCTCGACGATTGTGCCGTTGTCCAGCACGACGATCATATCGGCATCCTTCACGGTCGAGATGCGGTGGCTGATAATGATGCTTGTGCGGTTTTGCATAACTGTGCGGAGGCGTTTCAGAATTTCTTCCTCGGTGTATGTATCGACGGCGGAGAGTGCATCGTCGAGGATGAGGATCTTCGGGTTGCGCATGACGGCGCGGGCGATGCTCGTGCGTTGCTTCTGTCCGCCCGAAAGGGTGATCCCCCGCTCGCCGATCATCGTGTGATATCTTTTCGGGAAATCTGAAATGTCTCTCGCGATTTGGGAGATTTCAGCAGATTCCCTTACATGTTCCTCGGTTCCGTTGTCGACGCCGTACGAGATATTCTCCAACAAGCTGTCAGAGAATAGAAACGTCTCCTGTTGAACGTATCCGATGTTCGATCGCAGCACGTCGAGTGGAATCTTCTTGATATCGATCCCATCGATCAACAGCTCACCATCTGTGACGTCATAGAGGCGTGGGATGAGGTTCACGAGCGTGGACTTTCCTGAGCCGGTGTAACCCACTACAGCAACCGTTGAGCCCTTCGGGATTTCGAGATTGATGCTCTTGAGCGTTGATATGCTTCCATTTTTATGTGTGAACGATACATTTCTGAACTCGATTGCCCCGTGGATTGCTCGAATGGAGGCATCAGTCCCCTTCGTATCCCTGATCTCGGGCTTGGTGTCCAGAATCTTCACAAGCCGCCCCATTGACGCAGCACCTTGCTGCACAAGATTGGTGACCCACCCAAAGGCGATCATGGGCCAGATCAGGAGAATGAGGTAGCCAAAGAAAGCGGTTAACGTGCCGATCGTGATCTCGCCGTTGATCACTTTTACTCCACCGACGTAGACCGTGATGACGAGCGAACATCCAACAAGCAGAAACATCAGGGGCCACATGAGCGATTGGATTTTGGCAAGGACGAGGTTCCTTTTGAGATAATCCCAGCTGAGGTCGCGGAAGCGGACGATTTCATATGCTTCGCGAACGTATGCTTTCACGATACGGATGCCGGAGAGATTTTCCTGTGCGCGCATGGTGAGCTTCGAGAACTGCTCCTGTCGCCCTTCGAATTTTTCATGGATCAGTTTGCCTAATCTGTACACGGCGAACGAGACGAGTGGTAGCGGAATCAAGGCGAGCAGCGTTAATTCCCAGTTACTCCAGAACATCATCGTCAATGTCATCGTGAATGTCATCAGCGTATCCATCGGGTACATGATACCGGGACCGAGAACGTTTCGCACGGCGCTGATGTCGTTGGTGGCATGTGCCATCAGATCGCCGGTGGGCGTATTCTGGAAGTAGGAGAGCGGAAGCTTCTGAAGATGCATCAAAAAATCATTGCGCAGGTCGAACTCGATATGGCGAGAGACCACAATAATCGTCTGCCGCGTGAGGAACGTGAAAATGCCGGCGACGAGTGAAAGCCCAACGATCATTCCCGCATAGAGGAGCAATCCACTCGAGTCGATCTGTTGTGTTTCAAGACCGACCTTCAACGTGTCGATGGCATTCCCGATCAACCGCGGCTGAATGACCGTGAAGAGATTGCTGAACACAACAGTCAAGACACCCCAGAGAAGTGTTGTACGGTATGTTCGAAGATACGGCTTGAGTCGAAGGAGCGATTTCATTTAACCACCAAAGGAATCACATCGCGATGAGGATCTGATATCTAAAAGATACAAAAGAGTTTGGAGAAATGCCTTCTCCAAGGGATGAGAAATTTACGCGGTAGGATTGAACAAAGTCATTTACACGAAGGAATACGGGATCCGTCAAGCATTGATGTAATTCTTTTCATCGCTTTCTGGACATATTCTTTTGAAATATCGTATCCAACAAAATGTCTAGCCGCTTTCACAGCGGCAACACACGTCGAACCGCTCCCTGCAAAGGGGTCGAGCACGATGTCGCCTTCAAACGTATACAGTTGAATCAATCGATAGGGCAGCTCAACGGGGAACGGCGCGGGGTGATCGACCTTCTTTGCCGACTCTGCGGGGAACGTCCAGATGCTCTTCGTGTACTCAAGAAATTGTTCCTTTGTAATGGTGTTCTTCTTTGTACCCCTCGTCCGCTGGAACGTGTCTTTGGAAAAAATCAGAATATACTCATGCACATCGCGCAGGGTCGGGTTCGCCGCCGATTGCCAGCTTCCCCACGCGGTCGACACACCGGCGCTCGCCGATTTGTCCCAAATAATTTCTCCCCGCATCAGGAAACCGAGATTCTCCATTTCCTCTATTATGTATCTATGGAGAGGGATGTACGGTTTCCTTCCAAGGTTAGCGACGTTGATGCATACTCTTCCACCGGGAATAAGAACCCTGTGGGTCTCCTGGAAGACGGAGCGAAGAAGCGTTCGGTATTCTTTCAGCGAAAGATTATCATCGTACTCCTTTCCAACATTGTATGGAGGAGACGTCACCATGAGATGAACGCTACAGTCTGGAAGCTGGTCCATGTGTCGACTGTCCTGACAGTAGATCTTGTCGATCACACCAGAAGGGACTGCATGTTCAATGCCCGAGGGTTTCCCGTTGTCGCGATGATTTGAATACATCTCTCGTGCATAGAATCCTTCAGAGTTATACCCGACGCGGGGAGCAACCCCGAAGCTTTTCATTGTATGTTCTTTACGTTTTGCCATGCTTGCGATTATTTTTCGTTGAGATCCTTTTCCCAGTGATGACTCTTCCGGACAGTTCCGGCGGTTTGAATATCTTCACCAACATATTCGCCCCAGCAATCAATGTGCTTTTCGAAGATCTGAACAAATCTTGATGGATACGCAACCACATATTCGAATGCCTTATCGAGTGTTGCGAAGGATGCACCATGTCGAAGATCGAGGTACCATTTCCCTTTGAACGCAGTCGTTGATTTCTCGAGCCTTCGTTTCACCCGGCGTTTCGGTAAACACAAGAGATCGACAACGGAGAACACGCAATATGTTGGACCTGCGGTGTCATCGCGTATCAAGAGAAACGATCTCGGTGCTTTCAAGAGAATTTTTCGCGCAGCGAGATCATCAAGGATGAAGAAATGTGCTTCGGGTATTGATACGCCCTTCCAGTTACGGATATTGAAGTGTTGTTTCTTCTCTTTCGCATCAAAGTGGACTTGTTGCACGGTTAGTGTGAAGTCGAGTGTCTCACGTGATCCAGTATGGTCTTCGAAGGGTATGGCTTTCCTTACGAGAAACTCTTTAATCTCCTGTTCGAAACTTCCCAAGTTGCCTCCCGTTGCTTAAATTATCCGATGATTTCAAATCCAGTGTATTTATGGAGAGCTTTGGGAACGATGACTTTCCCTTCTGGCGTTTGGTAATGTTCAATGATCGTCGCGACAACGCGCGGAAGAGCAAGTCCCGATCCATTCAGCGTATGGACGAACTCCGGCTTCCCATCACCTCTTGGACGGAACCTGATATTCATCCGTCTCGCCTGAAATGCTTCGAAATTACTGATGGACGAAACCTCGAGCCACCGCTGCTGACCAATCGACCATGTTTCCAGATCATACTTCTTCGACTGCGTGAAACCCATATCTCCCGTGCACATCAGGAGTGTTCTGTACTGTAGCCCGAGTTTCTTCAAGAGTTGTTCCGCATCTTCGCGTAAACTCTCCAATTCATTATACGAGACCCCGGGGTGAACATACTTTACCAACTCAACTTTATCGAACTGATGCAAACGATTCAAGCCGCGGACATCTTTCCCATAGGAGCCGGCTTCACGACGGAAACACGGAGTGTAGGCACAGTACTTTACCGGTAGCTGCTGTTCGGTAAACATCTCGTCACGGTGGATATTTGTGACCGGCACTTCTGCAGTGGGGATGAGATAGAGGTCATCTTTTGTCGCGACGTACATCAAATCCTCCTTGTCGGGAAGTTGACCGGTGCCTGTTGCGCTCGCAGCGTTTACCATGAGCGGCGGCTGTATCTCTTGATATCCTTTGGCAGCACCTTCGTCGAGAAAGAAATTAATCAACGCACGTTGCAGTTTAGCGCCCTGACCCTTATAGACAGGAAACCCTGCGCCGGCAACTTTCACACCGCGCTCGAAATCTATCAAGTCCAGCTTTTCGACCAGTTCCCAATGAGGCTTTGGCTTGAAATCGATGACCGGCGGCTCACCCCACGTTGCAACTTCCTGGTTGTGCTCGGGTTTCGTTCCCACAGGAACAGATGGATGTGGAATATTCGGAATTGTGAGCATGAACCCATGAAGCGTCTCTTCTACACCGCGGAGCTCGTCGTCAATCGACTTGATCTGATTCTTCACTGTCTCCATCTCAGCGATCACTGTGGCTGCATCCTTCCCGGTGCGCTTCAATTTTCCGACCTCTTCCGAGACCATGTTCCGGTGACTTTTCAGATGTTCCACCTTTTGCAGAAGTTCGCGCCGATGCGCGTCGAGCCTGAGCACTTCATCCACACTGTCGGCAGCTCCTTTTTTCTGAATGCCTTCCCGTACGAGGTCGGGATGTTCACGAATAAATTTAATATCCAGCATTGATGATCTTTCTCTCGAACGAACTGTTTGGTGAAGATGCCATCTTGTTACGTTTTCTTCACATGGTGATGAAGGTGGGCACGAATTTGATGCTTGAACGCGGTCAGACCCTGTTCATTATTAGACATTTTCAAGTCGAGGTCGACTTGTGCTTTTAGAGTGATAAACCCCGATTTCAGGGGACGCGGCGCCGGTTGCTTGAGCGAAATTGTCTTGACGGGTGAGAGCAATTTCTTATTAAGATTGAATACTCGCGCCAACACTACCGCAAAATCGTACCTACTTACAAGATCAGGTCCCGCAATATGATAGATCCCCATCCGTTCCAGCTCAAGAACCTTCATGATGCCGTACGCGAGGTCGTCTGCAAGCGTTGGATTCCCGATTTGATCATCCACGACGGGCGTCTGTTTTTCTTCACTCAAATTCTTGACGAGCCATAATGCGAAGTTCATTTTCACGTTGTATCCCGTGCCATACAACACCATCGTGCGGATGATCGTCGCGGGAATGCCGCTCAGCTGAAGAACATTCTCGCTTGCGAGCTTTGTCCTTCCATAATAACTGATAGGGTTTGGGCGATCCTGCTCGGTGTACGGACCAGCTTTGCCATCGAACACATAATCTGTCGAGATATGAATAAGGCGCGCACCTGTAAGCTTCGCAGCGTACACGAGATGTTCAACGCTGTTGACGTTGACACGCCAGGCAAGTTCACGCTCTTTCTCGCACTGATCGACGTTTGTCATTGCCGCCGTATTAATGATAACATCAGGTTCAAACTCTTCGATTGTTTTTATAACATCCTGCTTGTTTGTCGTGTCGAGCTGGCGATACGGTAGAGAATCTTCCTCGAACACCGAGCGTTCCTGCTTTGATGTGAGCAACAGTGTGTAATTGCTGCTGCGAGAGAGTAACTCAACGAGCTTCTGACCTAACAAGCCGTTGGTGCCGGTGATCAGGACGCGTTTCATCCCCGGCGCTACCGCAAGGTTTCTTCCAGAACCGTCGCGGCATCCGTCTTTTCGTCGCGGTACTTCACGATGATCGGTGCATAGATCGAAAGATGATGTTCTTTGGCGAACGGTTGGTGGATGTGGCGGTTGCCAGCGATGACGACCGCCCCTTCGGGAATGATGAGTGGATCAGGTGGAGATTTTGTGTAGATGTTCTGATGCACAATGTCGTACACGGGCGTGGAGCTTGTGAGAATGACGCCAGCCGCGATTACCGCACGGCGTTTCACGATAGTGCCTTCATAAATTCCACAATTTCCCCCGATGAACACGTCGTCTTCGATGATCACGGGGAGTGAGCCAATCGGCTCGAGGACGCCACCGATTTGTGCCGCGGCGCTCACATGAACGCGTTTGCCGATTTGTGCGCACGAGCCGATGAGTGCATGGGAATCAATCATTGTTTGTTCATCGACAAATGCGCCGATGTTCACATACGACGGAGGCATCATGACCACCCCGTGGGCGACATGTACGCCATCACGGATAGCGCTGCCGCCCGGCACAATGCGCACCCCATCTTTCTCGGTAAACTTCTTAAGTGTCATCGTATCTTTATCGAAGTACTGGAAGCCGTTCACTCGGGCAATCTCCATCAGCGAGCCAATACGGAACCCAAGAAGAATTCCCTTCTTGACCCATGGGTTAACGCGCCACGTCCCTGCGAAGCAGTCTGCTGCGCGGACCTTTCCATCGTTGAGCAATTTTTTTAACTCGTCTATTGCGTGGAGCGCGTCGTCGCGATCGAGGGAATCAACCGGTACACCGTAGAGGCGCTCGATGGTTTGTTGGAGGTTCATCTCAGTCGATCAATTCCAATTCTTCTAAAATCTGCTTGAGTTTCGGGCGATGCTTTTTGCTCAAGGGAACCAACGGCAATCGGAAATATTCTTCGATCATCCCCATCAGCGCAAGAGCTGCTTTGACGGGGATAGGATTGGATTCAACAAAATTGAAATTCATCAGGTCCAACAATGTATTGTGGAGAACAACTGCTTGAGGGAATTTCCCTTTCAGGCATAACCGCACCATGTCGGAAAACATTTTTGGTGCGACATTGGCAGCAACAGAAACAACACCATCGACGCCAAGAGACATGAGGGGGAGCGTGATCGCATCATCCCCCGACCAAACGCCGAAGCCTTTCGGTCTGTGGCGGAGGATCTCCATGATCTGTCCAAAATTTCCGGAGGCTTCCTTGATGCCGGCGATTGTGGGGATCTCTTCCGCAATCCGAAGCGTTGTATCAGCCTCGATGTTACTAGCGGTTCTTCCCGGAACATTGTATACGATCACCGGGGCATCGACGGCAGATGCAATGGCAGCATAGTGTCGGTAAAATCCTTCCTGTGTCGGCTTATTGTAATACGGCGCAACAGATAGAATCCCGTCGGCGCCTTCCGACAAAACGCGTTTCGCCATGGCAATCGCTTTGGTGGTTGCGTTGCTTCCGGCGCCAGCAAATACCTTCGCTCGCCCGTTGACGTGGCTGGCAACAATAGCAACGACCCGAGATTGTTCGTCATCGGTGAGTGTTACGCTCTCTCCGGTTGTTCCAATCGGAAGGATCGCTTCGACTCCGTTCTTGATTTGGAAAGCGACAAGCTTCCGCAACGATTCTTCATCGATCCTGCCGCTGGATTTGAATGGAGTGATAAGCGCGGTTCCTGTGCCCTGGAAAAGTAACGTTCGTTTCATGTTACATTGAAGTTAAGACGTCTTTCATGGTATACATTCCTTTTTTCCCTTTTAACCACTCGGCGGCGATAAGCGCGCCGAGCGCAAAGCCGCTCCGAGTCTTCGCAACGTGGACCAACTCAACGCAGTCTGCTTCAGAGTCGAATATCACTTCATGCTGACCGAACACATGACCGACGCGTGACGACGTGATGTGCAGTTGCGATGGCTTAATCTGTTTATGCGCAGTCTCGTGCAACATTTCTTTTTTCCGCCGGATATGCTGAAGGACGATTTGCCCCATCGCAAGGGCGGTTCCGCTGGGACTATCCACCTTTCCTCGATGATGAGTTTCACGGAGTGCGACATCATACTGATCGAATTTGTCAAAGTAATGCGCCGCAGTGGTGAGGATGTGATAAAATACATTGATCCCTAGTGAGAAGTTTGGTGAGTACAGTAATCCGATTTTTTTCTCCTTCACGATCTTCTCGACCTCTTTCAGCTTATCATACCAACCAGTAGTTCCGACAACCATATTTTTTCCGTATTCCGCGACAGCCCAGATATTGTGGATGACAGCAGTGGGTGTCGAGAAATCGATGCAGACATCCACATCCTTCATTGTCTCCGCAGTAATGCCCATTCCCTGAAGATTATTCGCGAGCTTCAAAATCTGTTTGATGGTGATGTTGCGTTCCTGTGCCACGCGCTCGACTTCCTTTCCCATGTTACCGTACCCCAACAGAGCAATATTCATGGTGTGCGTTCCTGAAAAGGGGTCTCTTCAATGCGAAGTGTTGAGAGCATATCAATTGCTGTGGAACCAACAAGCCGCGCGCTTCGTGCGGCAACCGAGTTCGCAAATTGGACCGAGGAAGGAATGTCTTTCGTCTTTACGTAATGGGCACAGTAGGCCGCTCCGAAGACGTCGCCGCACCCTGTAGGATCGATGGCATTTTGTGGATCAACTCCTTCGACATCAACCTGACGGATGTGTTTGTGGTCATCAAGGAAGGCAGTGCATCCCCGGTCTCCACGGGTAATAATCATGGCTTTTGTATTTAGCGCAAGGGTGTGCTTCGCGAGTGCTTGTTCGTCAAGATGTTCTGCCGTAAGGATCGCTGCTTCTTCCTCGTTCATTTGCACAGCGTGCAACATGAAGAGCCATCGCCGCCAGGCTTCAACCGGCCGATGATAGCGTGTGAAATCTTGGTTGATGCCGAGTGTCAGACTGTGGACGTCCAGATAAACCGGTGTGTGATCGTCCCGCACGTCCATGCGAATTTCATCGAGCGTCTCGAGAGTCATATCACATCCGGAAATCATATTCACAAGAATCATGTCGGCTCCGATGATATGTGGGCGGATCTTTTTCGCCGGGATCGGTTCAGCGATATTCTTCGAGCACTCCACCCGTTCCTCCTTTGTCGTGTACATCAAACGGACCTGGTTTGTGGGTCCATTGAACTTGAAAATGCCGGTCGTGTCGAGATTCGGATAGACGCTCAAGCGGTCGATCAGATTATCATGCTCGCTTTTCCCAACGCCGAACACCGGACGAACTGTATCGTGCACGCCAAGAAGGTTTGCCAGCGTGGCAACAGCAAAGAAAATTCCACCGTAGCTCTGCGTATCCTGACCATCAGGATGGTGAATGACGTCAAGACACAAATGGCCGATGACAGTGATTGTCATGTGTTCGATTACACTTTCGCTGTGTAAGGAAAATTTCCAGCCTCGCACAAGCGCCACAAGCCCTGACAGGAGAATTTGTTTTCATACAACGCCCTTCCGATGACCGCGGAATCCACGCCAAGTGGTTCCATCTCCTGCAACTTCAACAAATCTTCCAGGCCCGAGACACCACCCGATGCTGTGATGCGCATATGCGTTGTCTCTGCAAGCTGCCTGATCGCTCCAAAGTTCGGTCCGCGCATCATGCCGTCGGCAGTGATATCGGTGTACACAACTCGATTGAAACCAAGTTCTTTTGCATTGAGTGCAACAGAGACAGCGGTGAGACCCGATGTTTCTGTCCATCCTCTAGTCTTCACGATCCCGTTTTCAGCATCGATACCCAGTACGACCTTGCTTGGACCATAAGCATCAAGGATATGTTTCGTTTCGTCAGGGTTTTCGATGAGCAGCGTGCTGATGAGAACGCGATAGATACCGGCGTCGAACGCTCGCTTCACTTCATTGAATGTTCGGAGACCACCGCCCAACTCGACTGGGATATCCACAGTTTTAACCATGCGTTGAATGATGTCGAAGTTGACAAGGCGTCCCTCGATCGCTCCGTCCACGTCGGTGACGTGCAGCGACTTTGTGTTCTCTTTCCGCCAAAGTTTCGCCATTTCGATTGGATCATCAGTGTAGACAAACCCCTCGACGCCTTGCACCATCTGGACGCACTTCCCGCCCCTGATATCGATTGCTGGAATGATGAGCAGCATGGGAAAATTGTTTGAACTCGAATCTAAAATGCAGAAAATTTCGTTTAAATTCAAACGACGTGTTTTACATTACAACAGGAATTATGTATCTTGGACGACAATCAACAATTTTACTAGCCTCACTCAATGAAGAAATATCTCTTCACAATATTGTTCGTAGCGTCATCATGTGGAATTGCCGCTCAACCGAAGCTTGTCGTCATTATTGTGCTCGATCAGTTCCCGTACGAGTACATGACTCGATTCCAGCCCTATTTCTCAAAAGGAGGGTTCAACTATTTACTGGAAGATGGAGCGAACTTTGAGAATGCCAAGTATGAACATGCTTACACGAAGACCGCACCTGGTCACGCCGCTATCGTGACTGGGGTTTACAGCCATCTCAATGGCATCACCTCGAATCGATGGTACGACCGAGATAAGAAACGGGCCGTGAATTGCGTCGATGACGAGACAGTACGGGTTCTCGGCAATCATCATATGGGTCGGTCGCCAAGGAACCTTCAAACACCCACGGTTGGCGATCTACTTCGAGAGAAGACAAACTTCCAATCCAAAGTGATTGGGATATCGAACAAAGATCGGAGTGCCATCTTGATGGCCGGAAAACGTGGGACGGCATATTGGATCGAAGATTCTGTGATCGTCAGCTCATCATACTACATGGAGAAACTGCCAGAGTACGTGACCACGTTCAATACCTCAGGTGTATTCCAGAAGTATTTTGGGAAGCAATGGACAGAGATAAATGCCTCAGTGGCTGCCAAAGTATGCGATGATGATGACGTACCGTATGAAGGTGATATAGCGGGCTTGGGACGCGCGTTCCCGCATTCGATGGTTGGTTCAAATACCTCACACATTACTCCATCATACTATACGGCAGTCGAGCACAGTCCGTTTGCGACGGAAATTCTTCTCACGTTTGCACAAAAGGTTGTCATCGGCGAGACGCTCGGGACCCGCAACGTAACTGACATGCTATGTATCGGCATCTCTGCGACGGACGAGATCGGTCATCTCTATGGCCCGCAAAGCCATGAAGTGTTTGATGTCGTACTCCGAACCGATAGTTTAATGGGGGATTTGTTTGCATTTCTTGAAGAGAAGGTGGGGCTGAAGAATTGCCTCATCGCATTAACGAGCGACCATGGAATCCCGTCTATTCCCGAATACCTCAAAAAGAAAAACCCCAAGGGAGACGCAGGGAGATTCCGTCTGTCCGATGTTATCGGACGCTGCACAGCAGTTCTCGATAAGGTGTTCGAGCAAACATCAGGTTCTCGTTGGGTCGAACAAGTGATCGACTCTGACATCTATCTCAATCGAGATCTTCTCAAGGAAAAAAACATCCCGCTTGGTCCGGCGATGCGAGTTCTCAAAGATTCGTTACCGGTATCGACGCCCTTCGCCGCAGCCTATACTCGAGATGAGTTGGATCATTCTCTTCTGCTTGATCATTGGGGACAAATGGTGGCAAAATCTTACTATCCTTCACGAAGCGGTGACGTGATGTTCGTGCTGAAACCATATTATATTAACACTGGAGACAACACAGGCACAAGTCACGGTCAGCCGTACGACTACGATACGCATGTTCCATTGATTGTCGCTGGCAAAGATATCAAACAAGGGACTTACCAAAATGAGGCAAGTCCAGTTGATATCGCTGCAACGATTGGGGCTCTGTTGGGAGTCAAGTTGTCCCCTGATTGTGAGGGAAGGATACTACGCGAGGCGATGAAGTAAATGTCGGCTGTGAATAAGGAGGTACTCTTCTACCGAAATTCGAGTAACTCGGAACTGGATGAAAAGCTATACAGTACCGAATTTCTTTCTTCGATTCCGGATATAATCGATGAAAATAAACTCACCCAGGTTTTGGAGTTGTGAGTAATAAGCCCGTCCATGGTTGGCTTTTGTGAGTTCTTGGATAAAATTGATAAGGTAAGGATCCCGCGCCACCATGAATGTGCTGATGGTGATCTTCTCTCGACGACACGCGACCGCCTCATCGAGCGTCTTGTTCACGATGCGAGGATCAAGTCCGAATGAGTTCTTGTAGAGTCGACCGTTGGTATCAAAAATGGCTGACGGCTTTCCATCGGTCACCATAAATATTTGTTTATTGACAGTTCGGCGTCGTCGCAAAAGGTTCCGCGCGAGTTGAAGTCCTGCCCGCGTGTTGGTATGATAAGGACCTACTGAGAGAAATGGCAACTCGGCAAGACTCACCAGCTTCGCATCATCGCCGAAGACAACGAGGGCAAGATAATCCTTTGGATACTTTTGCATGATCAGCTCGGAGAGTGCCAGGGCGACCTGTTTTGCCGGCGTGATGCGATCCTCTCCGTACAGAATCATACTATGGCTGATATCAAGCATGAGGACGGTCGCGCAGGAAGTCATATGTTCTGTTTCATACACTTCGAGGTCTTCTTCCTTCAACGAAAAATCATCGATGCCGTCGCGTTTGAACGCGTTCGTCAGAGTCGAAGTGAGATCAATATTGGTAGGTGTATCGCCGATGGTCCACTTTTTCGTTTCGCTCAGTCGGTCGACGCCGGTTCCAGTCTGTGGAGTCTCATGGTAACCGATACCGCCTTTCCGTAACGATGTGAAGATTTCGCGAAGTGCATCCTGACGAATACGTTGGACGCCCTTTGTTGTCAGAATTCTAACATCTTTTGCTTCTTCAATGATGCCCATTTCCTTCAGCTTGTCGATGAGGTCCTCTATGCTCAGGTTCTCATCGAAGATGCCGTACTCTTGAGCAAGGTTACGAAGCCACTCAAGTGCCTCTTCGACATCACCGCTTGTTTGAATCAAAAGATAGCTGAACAACGAGGCAAGGCTCTCCATTCGTTGTTCATCGGTCATCGACTCATTGGTCCATTTGCTATACCGGAATCTCATTTGGAGTCACGAGAGCAATTGGTGCATGAACAACGACGGCTATTTCTGTATGATTGTTGCCTTTGGATTTTAAATCGGGCTTAGTCATCCTCGGTTTTTCCGCGACTCATGAAAATACTCCCGACGAGATCTTTGTATTCGACAATGTGATCGATTTCATCCTTGGCGATTTTAGAGAACTGGTGCAGGCCGTCGAGAGCAAATTCCATTGCGGAAGCGAGCTCGTACTTATTTCCATCCGCGATCTTCATGTGTTTCTTGGTGATCTCGCGAAGACCTTTCACTTTGTCCAGTTCATTGAAGTAATTGTCGAGCGGCATGTCATCGGAAATTTCGATTTTGTTGCCGGCTTCAAACCATGCAGTTACTTTTCCGTATTCGGCATCCTCGGGGACGTGACGGGTCTCAGGGATGTGTGTGCGTGATACTTTTCGCTGCAAAGGGTCGGGGAAATATGTCTTGAAGATCTCCCGCACAGCTTTACCGATGAGGGCCTTGCCAACTTTTAGAGGACCTTCCTGCTCACCTTCAAAGACGAGTTCGACTTTACCGGTCATTCCCGGTAATGCCTGAGGCAAGTCGCAGATGCGAGGCATGAGGCATGGTTCGTTTGTGAGGATAGCACGCCGCTCAGCATTGCTGATCAGATTTTCCATTGCGGCAATCGTTAGTCGCTGGCTCACGCCGGACTTTTGGTCAACGAATTCACTCTTGCGCGCTTCGAAGGCAATCTGCTCGATGATTTCCTTAAAATACTGCGGGATGATGATCTCGCGTCCGTTCCGCGACGTCCATGCTTCCTGGGCAGTGATATTAATTGCGTCTTCGATCGTTCGCGGGTAGTGGGTGAAAATCTGAGAGTCGATACGATCTTTCAGAGGCGTAATGATATTACCGCGGTTAGTATAGTCCTCAGGATTTGCTGTAAAGATGATGAAAATATCCAAAGGGATGCGCACGTTGAACCCACGTATCTGAATGTCCTTTTCCTGCATGATGTTGAAAAGACCGACTTGGATACGAGGTTGTAGATCTGGGAGTTCATTGATCGCAAAGATGCCGCGGTTGGTTCGAGGAATGATTCCGAAATGAATGGCACCTTCATGAGAATAATGCAGTCGCTGTGATGCCGCTTTGATCGGATCGATATCGCCAATGAGATCGGCGATGGTGACGTCAGGTGTTGCAAGCTTCTCACCCAGACGCGCGTCACGGTGCAGCCATTCGATTTCCACTGCTTCTCCACATTCGTGGACCATATCGGTACATCGCTTGCAAACCGGGTTGTAGGGATCGTCATTGATCTCGCACCCTTTAATGACCGGAATGTACTCATCCAGCAAGCTCGGCATCTGACGTACGATCCTTGATTTGGCTTGACCGCGCAATCCCAAAAGCATAATATCGTGTTTGGCGAGAATCGCGTTGACGATAGCTGGGATAACGGTTTCTTCAAAACCGATGATACCGGGAAAAAGAAGTTCGTGTCGATTAATTTTCTCGATGAGGTTCTTCCGAAGCTCGTCCTTGACGGAAAGTATTTTGTATCCGGATTTGCGAAGTGCCCCGATCGTTCCTGGAAGGTTCATAAGATTTCTCAGTTGATGTTCAAACACATCGATGCCATTATAAACATACTCTTCATTGTTTTTGTTTCGTTCACCTATTTTAATGTAGACTCTTTTTCTGAAAAATGCAATGCACAACGTAATAGTTGATTGACGAAGTTCTAATCACTATATTTCTCCTGTATTGAAAATCAAGAAATTCATGACTTGTTCATCCGAGCGAGTGAAAATTCTCCTTCTCTGTGTCTTGCTCAATACGATGTGTTGCATCCAGTACTCTGCGGCGCAAGGTTCAGTCGGATCAGATGCAGCTATCGAACCGCGATATTTGATTGATCTTCCCACTGCAGGAATTATACCACACGGTAACTTAGCACTGGACATGGATTTCTACCAATTAGGCGGATTGCTCGTTTGCACATCAATTGGCGCATTCGATCGGTTGCTTCTTGGTGTCTCCTACGGAGGTACGAAGATCATTGGAAGAGACAAGCCCACATGGAATTCGACACCGGGTTTCTCCGTTAAGCTTCGCGTCATTGAGGAAACGATCTTCCTTCCCGCAATCGCTGTGGGATTTGATTCTCAAGGGAAAGAAGCATATCTCGATGAATTGAACCGGTATACGATTAAGTCGGTTGGGTTCTATGTTGTCGCAAGCAAGAACTACCGAGCGCTTGGCTTCCTCAGTTTGCACGGAGGAGTAAACTACAGCCTCGAACGCGCGGATAATGATAGTGACCCCAATCTTTTTGCCGGGGTTGAGAAGACATTGGGTCCAATCCTCTCTGTCATGGCAGAATATAATCTTGGTGCGAATGATAGTGACCATAATGCCCGCGGTAAAGGAAGAGGATATTTCAACGCTGGTGTGAGAATGTCTGTCGGGAATGGACTGAGCCTGGGACTTAACCTAAAAGACCTCCTGAAGAACCAACAAGATGTGAGTGTTGGAAGCCGCACAGTTGTTCTCGAGTACGTCAGATCCCTCTAATGTAGTGAAAACTAAACGGTTAGGCTGAGCCCTGTCTATTAGATTACACACTCTTGATAATCAGGGATAAATCGATTAGAAAGGTGTTGTTTTCTTACCCGGATATGACTAAATTATCTTAAGTGAAAGAACTTCTTCTGGCATCAAGATTGTTATCTAGTGTAGTGAACTATTAGAAAGTGAAGGTCGATATGAAATGCAGAGTGCTACAATTATCGTTTGCAGGGTTCATGGGAATCCTCATTATTCTCCTGTCTGGTTGCTACACACAGTTAAGTACGGTTAAGGAAGATCGTGAAGATGAAGAGCAGTATGCCCCATCGGGTGATCGCGGTGATTCATCCTATACGCGGAATGAAGACGAAGAAGGTGAATACCGGAACAGATCTGATTACGGTTACGATGATTATTCCTGGCAATACCGGCCGCGTATTGGCTTCTCCTATTATTATCAACCATGGTGGCCCTCATACGCGTTTTCAGTTGCGTACGCGTCTCCATGGTGTTACGATAATTTCTGGGCGTACGATCCGTGGTACTGTGGTACTCCGTATATCAGATATCCTTTCTATGGATACTCCCCTGCATATTATTATCCGGCATACTATTATCCTTCGTTCTATTCTCACTATGGATATCCACGCGCGTATAGTTCACTGCGCCGTGGTACACGGGATTTCGGTTCGACGAGAGGAAGCGGGGGTGGGCGAGGAACACCCGCGGGGTATGATCTACCCAATACAGATCGGGGAAATTACAATTTGCCAACGGGCGCAAGCCTAGGTCGGGGTGCGAACGGTGCAAGCCCCAATAGGAATTCACCATCGGTAAAAGATAACTCCCGGCAACTCGGCAGCCAGCGGACGTATGTCCCCCGGAACGATGGACGTGCCCGTGTTAGAATGAATGAGACTGTACGTGGTTCGGGTTCGCGCGGTGGAGATGCGCGAGGCAGCAGAAGAGGAGATGCGTCTCCACAAGTTTCCCGCCCTCAAGAATCGAGTGGCGCGTCATCTGCACCGGTTTATCGTCCACCAGGTAGAAGTACTGGCGGATCTCACGAACACAATCGTGGCAACCGAGACACAGGTTCAACACGCAGTGGTGGTTCAACGTACTCGCCCCCACCTGCGCCAGCTCCTCACAGTTCTCCGCCGCCACCGTCGAGTAGTTGGTCACCCCAATCGAGCGGTGGAAGTCGTGGTGGTGGTTCCCGCGGCGGCAGACCGTAAGTCCAATTATCATCTGAAAGCTTTGACTCTATGAAAAAGAATTTCATACTTCTCCTTGTTACACCCATTATTGTGGCTCTCACTCCGTCTATTGGATATAGCCAGTATTCAGAGGATGCTCTACGATTATCGATGCCGGGTGTCAGCGTTGGTGCGCGAGCGCTGGGTTTGGGCATGGCATATACGGGCATTGCTAATGATTTCTCTGCTGTTTATTGGAATCCGGCAGGGCTTGGACAAATGCGCCTTAATGAAATTTCATTCGGATTGTCTCATCTCTCCACGACGGACATGAGTGGCTTCTATGGCAATCAACAATCCTTCACCAATAGCGCGACGAATGTCAACAGTTTTGGCATGGTGTATCCATTTCCGACTACGCGGGGCAGTCTGGTTATTGCCATCGGTTATGGCAGACAGGCAGATTTCACGACAGGGCTTTCGTTCAAAGGATTTAACCCTAAGAGCAGTATCATCCCTTTCCTTAATCAGACCCTTGCATATGAACTTTATCTGGTCGATCAACAGGGAAACACACCGCTTGTCGATAGTCTCGAACAGAGTGGGAAAGTAATCGAAGGTGGAGGGATCAATCATTGGACTGTGGGAGGCGCGGTAGAAGCGGCAAAGCAATTATATCTTGGAGTTGCACTGAACTTCATCTCAGGTTCATACACGTATAATAGAAACTATTCAGAAGCGGATATCTATAATAAGTATTCTCTCTCGCGGTTTGATACCGCTTACGCCTTCAACACCCTCGACCTTATAAATACTATCGATGGTGACATTAGCGGCTTCACCGCGAAAATTGGTCTGCTGTACAAGTTTCGCAATAACTCACGCGTGGGCTTCAGCGTGAAGCTCCCATCATACTATACCATCAAGGAGACGTTTGCGACTGATGGAACGAGTTCATTTGACATTCCCGATCGAAATGGAGTCAGCTCTTACCATTTCATTCAGGACGGTAGAAACGAGTATGATGTGGCTTCGCCGTTCGTATTTGCAGGTGGATTATCAATTGCTATTCAGGATCTCATGCTCAGTGGCGATCTTGAATTCACCGATTGGACACAGATGGAATTCCGCAATGCAGATCAGCAGTTACTCAATCTGAACACGCAGATCAAGGAACTGTTTCAGCCAACAGTGAATGTTCGAGTGGGAGCGGAGTATGAGTTTAATACCATTGGATTACGTTTGCGCGGCGGGTTCGCTTTTCTCCCTTCTCCATACAACGGAGATCCAGCGTCCTTTGCACAAAAATATATCACCGGTGGAGTGGGTTTCATTATTGAAAATTCTATCGGCATTGATGTCGGATATGCCCGCGGATTCCGTGATTCATACCGTGTGAACTACAATGATTTTGATGTGAACGGTCAGCCAACATCGAAGACCACCGAGAGCATCAAAACAAACAACGTGATCGCTACTATCTCATATCGATTCTGAGATTTTGCAATAGGCTTCTCAAAAGGCTATATTATCCCGTCCCGAAACGCGAGACGGGATTTTTTATTTTATCTAACGTCATCCACTAAACATTCACTCCAATTTTCATCCAAATATAGTTGTGTCGAAATTCGCGAAGATCAGCATTGGCATTGGGTTTTCCCTTCTCGTCATCGCGATTGCTGGAATTCTCTTCTCTCGGCATTTAGTAACGAAGTCATTTCCCATTACCGACGGTGTTCTCATCGTGGAAGGTCTCCATGCATCGGTTGATGTATATCGAGATGAGTATGGAGTTCCACATATTAATGCGCGAGATGAGCACGATCTCATGTTTGCGACTGGATACGTCCACGCGCAAGATCGGCTGTGGCAAATGGATCTGATGCGTCGCTCCGGCGAAGGGAGGCTATCGGAACTGCTGGGTTCATCAACCACGGAAATCGATGCCTTGTTCCGTACAATCGACCTGCGAGGTGTCGCAGAGAAAATGAAGCGACAAATGCATCCCCAATCGCTACAGATACTTGAAGACTACCGAGATGGTGTGAATGCATTCATTGTAACGCACAAAGGGTCATACCCGGTCGAATTCGACATGCTCAATTATGAACCAGAGCTCTGGCGTGTAGAGCATAGCCTGCTCATCGCTCGTCTTATTGCATGGGACTTGAACCTTGCATGGTGGACCGACCTTACGTACGGGGAGATCGCTGCCAAGGTACCATCGGAAAAAATGCAAGAGATCTTTCCAACCTTCCCTGATTCTATACCAGTCACCGTACCATCGGCATTGACTAAGAAAGCATTGAGTTCAATTCGCGACATGTTGAATGTTGGACGATCGTATCGAGACTTGTTCGGGCTTGGGTCTCTCGAAGCGGGCAGCAACGGATGGGTCGTTGATTCATCGAAGTCTTTGAGCGGAAAACCGCTGCTTGCGAACGATCCGCATCTTGCCATGCCAGCACCCTCGCGATGGTACGAAGTGCATCTCTCTGCGCCCGGTTGGAATGTTGCAGGTGTCTCGGTTCCCGGTGCGCCCGTTATCATTATCGGACATAACGATCATCACGCATGGGGTCTCACGAACGCTATGCTCGATGATGCTGATTTCTACGTCGAGCGGATTGACTCAACAAATCCCTCGTACTATCTGTTCCAGAAGTCGTCACAGCGGTTTGATGAACGTAATGAAGTCATCCACATTCGAGGAGGTGATAGTCTCACGCTCAATGTCCGTTCGACTCGCCATGGACCGATCATCAATGACGTTCACCCGATGCATCATCATCAAGATTCAGCAAGTCACCAATATCCGATTGCTCTGCGCTGGACGGGGCTTGATGTGAGTGACGAGATCCACGGCTTTTCTTTAATGAATCGCGCAACCACGATCGGCGAATTTGAGGAGGGATTGAAAGAAATCGAAGTCCCGGGTCAATCGGTTGTCTATGCCGATACCAACGGAAACATTGCTTATTGGACAACAGGACGCGTCCCCATCCGTGGAAAAGGGAATCCGATGTTGCCCATGCCGGGGTGGACTGGAGATGCTGAATGGAACGGATTCATCCCGTTCGATCGGCTTCCCAAGCGAATCAATCCGCCCGAGGGAATGATTGTGTGTGCGAATCAGAAAATCGCCGACAACACATTTCCCTATTATCTCTCAACAT
>JACOSX010000056.1 GCA_016178625.1 Ignavibacteria bacterium | reverse complement strand
GATCGGCGAAGCGTTGCAAGCGGCTCATGCCAAAGGGATTGTCCACCGAGATGTGAAGTGCGAGAACATCATGCTGACATCAGATGGCCGCATTAAGGTGATGGACTTCGGATTGGCGAAACTCAAAGGTTCGCTGAAACTCACGCGCACATCGAGTACGGTAGGAACGTTAGCATATATGGCTCCCGAACAAATTCAAGGAGGAGAAGTTGATGCCCGTTCCGACATCTTTTCCTTCGGTGTGGTCTTGTTTGAAATGTTGACTGGTTATCTTCCCTTCCGCGGTGAACATGAAGCAGCGATGATGTATTCCATCGTGAATGAAGAGCCGGAATCGATCTTGAAACATCGCCCTGATCTTTCTCCTGAAATCGATCGCATTATCAAGAGAGCATTGGAGAAGGATCCGGAAGACCGATATCAATCTGTTGCCGATATGGTAAGCGAGCTGCGGCATGAACAGAAAAAATCGAGCCGAGTGGTTCGTCCATCCGTTGCGGAAACGACTCCCGCCCATCCGGCTCCTCCGGAAACAAGTCCCATTGCTACCCGGAAACCCGCGCGGAAAAAGAAAACGATCTTTCTTGCCGGAGGTGGTGTTGCTCTATTCGTGATTGCTCTATTGGTCTATCTCTTCACCGGTCGTCGGCAGGCGATCGATTCCCTCGCCGTCTTGCCGTTTGAGAATGTCGGTGCGTCGTCGGAACAGGAGTATCTGGCCGACGGTCTTACGGAGAGCGTCATTAATAATCTTACGAAGATTTCCTCCCTCAGAGTTGTCCCGCGCAGCACGGTGTTTCGGTTCAAAGGCAAGGAGATGGACATTCAGGACATCGGTTCGAAACTGAACGTCAGCGCTGTGTTGGCCGGCCGGCTCACGCACCGAGGTCAAGCCCTCGACGTTCAAGTTGATCTGATCGACATCAAACGGGAATCACAATTGTGGGGCAATCGCTATCAATCGTCCGTGGCGGATCTTCTCACGTTACAGGAGCAGATTACCAACGACGTATCATCGAAGCTGGGAATCGGACTTTCCTCAGAAACTCGAGAGAAGTTAGCGAAGCGCTCAACCGATAATACGCAAGCATATCAGCTCTATCTCCAAGGTCGTTACTACTGGAACAAGCGAACTGCGGTGGCGTTGGAACGCGCGGTCAATTACTTCAATCAGGCAATTGACCTCGATTCAACATTTGCGCTTGCCTACGCCGGATTGGCGGATTGTTACATCATCCAGTCGCAGTACGCAGGCATTCCCACGCGTATTACACTGCCCTTAACGCAAGCAAACGCTCAACGCGCGCTCGAACTCGATAACTCTCTTGCCGAATCCCATACAACACTTGCCTTCAGTTATTTCGAGCAATGGAAGTATGAGGACGCAGAGCGCGAGTTCAAACAGGCAATCTCATTGAATCCACGTTACCCGACGGCGTACCATTGGTACAACATTTTGTTGGCAAGGACTGGCAGGATCGACGAGGCGTCGGTGATTATCAAACAAGGACACGATCTCGATCCATATTCTCCGATTATCACGCTCAACATGGGTGCAATTCATTTTATCCGTCGACAATTTGAAGAGGCACTTCCATATTTCAAAAAGTGCGTGGAGCTTGATCCCTCGTTTGCAGTAGGATACGCGTGGACTGGACTCACGTTCGAGAGAATGAAAAACTATCAGGACGCTCTTCCGCAGCTCCAAAAGGCGGTCGAGTTATCCGGTCGCTCGAGTGAATGCTTATCATATCTCGGGTATTTTTATGGACGGGTCGGAAAAAAAGATGAGGCGCTTAAGCTTCTCAAGGAAAATGAGGAACGCTATCGCGCAGGCACCGGCGCTGCCTATAACATCGCTCGAATCTATGCAGGATTGAGTGAGAAGCAAAAGGTTCTGGAATTATTAGAGCAAGATTACCGCGATCATAGTACATGGATTAATTCTCTTAACAGCGATTTCGTGTGGGATGATGTGCGTAGCGATCAGCGGTTTGTCGAGTTGACAAAGAAGGTAGGTTTGATGAAATGATCGATCAGACAATTTCCCATTACATGATTTTAGAGAAATTAGGTGAAGGTGGCATGGGTGTGGTGTACAAAGCCCACGACACGAAGCTTGACCGCTTCGTAGCTTTGAAATTCCTGCCTGCCGCTGTTACAGCCTCTCCGGCTGATGTAGCTCGCTTTGAACAAGAAGCCAAAGCCATATCCGCCTTGAACCATCCCAACATAGCTACTATATACGATATTGATGAATGCCAAGGGCAGAAGTTCCTTGTACTGGAATTCATCCCCGGCGGGACGCTCAAGTCGAAAGTAAAGAAGCTTCAGTCGGAAGGCGGCGAGCTTCCCGTTGGTGAGGTAATCGATTATGGGGTCCAGATAGCAGAAGCATTAGCTCACGCTCATCGTCATCAGATCATTCATCGTGACGTCAAGACCGATAACGTGATGCTAACCGCAGAAGGAAAGGTGAAACTGACAGACTTCGGCCTTGCCAAACTGCGCGGCGCAACTCAGTTGACACGGGTAGGAAGCACGCTCGGCACAGCCGCATACATGTCGCCAGAACAAGTACGAGGTGAAGACCTGGATAGTCGTTCCGATCTGTTCTCATTCGGCATAGTGCTCTATGAGCTTGTAACAGGACGCCTGCCTTTCCGCGGAGAGCATGAAGCCGCTTTAGCGTATTCCATCGTGAATGAAAATCCTCTCAGCTCAAAGTCAATCAGGCACGATGTTCCTCCCTCGTTAGAGGACGTGATCCTTCGCTGTTTGGAGAAAGATCGGGAGAAGCGTTACCAGCGTGCGGAAGAGATTATCTCTGACCTGGAGAAAATACGACAGGAGATCACTGGTTCAGTTCGTGTTCAGAAGAAAAGCTCAACATTCCTTCTGTCGGTTGTCGCATCGATTCTGATAGTTGTAGTCGTCGGTTTGTATTTCATTTTTCAATCGCGGAGAGGATCGGAGTTGGCAAGACCTCTGAACGTTTCGCTTTCGCAAGTGACATTTGCAGAGGGTGTTGAAGAATATCCTTCGTGGTCGCAGGATGGTAATTTGCTTGCGTTCAGTGGAGAAGTCAACGGCTACAAAAAATTTTTATCAAGAAACTTACCACCGGTGAAGAAACTCAACTAAGCAAAGGAGCAGCGGATGATGTACAACCCTCGTGGACCAAAGACGGCAATGCAATTCTTTTTGTCCGGTCGCACCAGTCTAACGGCAAATTAGAACCGGGCGACATTTTTGGACAATATGACGGCGGCGATATTTGGACGATTGATCTTCTCTCGGGCAAAGAAGTTCAAATTATTGATAATGCGTTCAACCCTGAAGTTTCCCCCGATGGACAGAGCATCGCATTTGATGCGTCGTTGGGTGGATCCCGCCGAATCTGGATTGCAGATAGTCGCGGGAGGAATCCACGTCAGCTGTCGACGGATAGTTCAGAGGCGGTCGTGCATATAAACCCCCGATGGTCGCCCGATGGCTCAAAAATCGTTTTCCAGAACATGGAGCGAACTAAGCTTGATCTCAAAGTCGTCGATATTCATTCAGGGAAGATGACATGGGTAACGAACGATTTGTTCAGAGACATCAGTCCCGTCTGGTCGCCTTCCGGGAAAGAAATTTATTTTAGTTCAGACCGAGGTGGTGGGCTTAATATCTGGCGTATACCGATTTCTGCAGACGGAGCGCGATCCGGGCAACCGGAGCAATTAACAACCGGTGCCGGTCAAGATGTCGACATAGCGATTTCTCCAGATGGCAAACGGCTGGCGTATTCGGTGTTGAAACTCAACGCGGATATCTGGAAACTTCCCGTCTCTTCTGATTCTGGCAAAGCCCTTGGTGAACCTCAACAAGTGATTGCAACGACACGCGAAGACAGTCGTGGCGCATGGTCACCGGATGGTACCATGATAGCTTTTAATTCCGACCGCACCGGTGATATGAATATTTGGGTGTATTTCCTCAGAGATGGTTCGGCGCGACAGCTGACAAAAGGCTCCGGCGGAGACTTTCAGCCGAACTGGTCGCCCGATGCAAAACAGATTGTGTTTTTCTCTTCCAGGTCCGGTAACGCCGACATTTGGACAATCGAGGTCTCGTCCGGTGAGCTGAAGCAACTTACCCAAAACTCTTCACTTGAAATCAATCCGTTTTATTCGCCTGACGGCGATTACATTGCGTTCCAGTCGGATGCAACGGGCCGGCTCGAACCCTGGGTGATGAACAATGATGGGACGAACCAGCGCTCGATTGCAAATATGGAAGTCTCCGGACATTTCATGCGGTGGTCGCGTGAAGGCACATCGCTCATATTTCGTTCGCCGAATCCTTCGCAGCCTGGACTTTGGACTGCATCAATGAACGGCGGCGAGCCTGCATTTTTGGTTGTACCGAAGGGTGGTGCGCATACTTCATTGTCCCCGCGATTTGATTTCGTCATGGATGTTGTTGGGCATAAGGAAATGTGGGTTACTCCGCTAACCGGAAGAGTACCCGAAAAGGTTTTCGAATTCAGTGATCCGGAAATCCGGATCGATTATCCCGTCTGGTCGCCCGATGGAAAATGGATCCTTTTCGATCGCGTGAAACCGCAGGGCGAAGATATCTGGCTAATGGAGAACATTGAATGATTGGCCAAATAATATCACATTACAAGATTCTTGAAAAGTTCCGTCCCGAGCCACGGTGGACGATTTTTGCCGTTTCGCGTCCTTTAGCGGCAGCGAAGGCCAACGGCGTCAACTGACGCACATGGCTGGGCTTCAATAAACAGAAAGTTATTTTATGGAAACGAAATTTGTCAAAGTAGCATCAATCCATGACATCCCTTCCGGACAGGGAAAGATGGTCATGGCACACGGTAAACCGATGGCGCTTTTTAATATCAATGGAGAGTTTTATGCCATCAATCAGATATGTCCACATATGGGGGGACCACTTTCGGAAGGAACACTGAAGGATAAAATTGTCACTTGTCCTTGGCACAAGTGGAGTTACTATGTCGATACGGGTCTGCCTGACCATGAAGACGGGCACTCTGTTGCTTCATATGAAGTGAGAATCGAGGGCGAAGATGTCCTTATCGGATGGTTAAAAAGAGCGAAGCGTGATTTATGATCGGACAAACGATATCACACCGCCCTTCACCTCGACGAGTCGTCGACCTACAATCCCCCTCCCAAATTGGGAGGGGGATGTCACGGAGTGATAAGTAGAGGGTTAACGAGGACAAAGCTATGATTGGTCAGGTGGTCTCACATTATAAGATGCTCGAAAAACTGGGTGAAGGCGGCATGGGCATCGTGTACAAAGCCGAGGACGCAAAGCTCAGGCGTACCGTCGCTGTCAAGTTCCTCCCGAAGCGATTGTCCGTGCATAGTGACGAACGAGAACGGTTCCAACATGAAGCCCAGGCAGCTTCATCGCTGAACCATCCCAACATCTGCACGATTTATGAGATCGACGAAATTGATGATGACACCTTCATTGTGATGGAATATATCGACGGGGTGACATTGAGAGAATGGATTAGGAGGAAGGCAGAGCAATCCGAAGGCTACAGGAAACTCGGCGTGAAGGAAGCTGTTGAGATTGCAACAGAGATTGCGGAAGGATTAGAGAAGGCACACGAGAAAGGCATCATTCATCGCGACATCAAGAGCGAAAATGTCATGGTTACAGCAGATGGACGCGCGAAGATTATGGATTTTGGCTTAGCCAAACTCCGAGGGGTGAGTAAGTTGACGAAGACCGGCTCGACCATCGGAACCATTGCCTACATGTCGCCTGAACAAGTGGAAGGACTCGAGACAGATCACCGCACGGATATTTTCTCATTTGGTGTGGTGCTTTATGAAATGCTTAGTGGGCAACTTCCCTTTCGTGCTGAACATGAGACAGCGATGATGTATGAAATTATCAATGTTGACCCGAAACCAGTTACAGATATTCGACAGAGTGTCGATGCCGAACTCAGTCGCATTGTCATGAAATGTTTAGAGAAGGATCGGGAGGTCCGCTATCAGTCGATGCGCGAGGTCGCGGTAGATCTGAAGCGATATAAACGCGATTCGCAAGGGAAGAAACTCGAGCGAACCATTTCGAAAACTCAGGAAGTGGGGGAACTTGCCTATGAGCAAATGCCAACTCGCAAACCCAGGGCACCGTACATTGTTGCTGGCGCAGCGATCGCTCTTTCGATGATCGTTCTGGTGCTCTTCATTACCCGACAAAGCTCACCACCGGAATCAAAACTGCCAGAAGCAAGAATCACGCGACTGACAGCCCAACCGGGCTTGGAAGATGAGCCGACATGGTCGCCGGATGGGAAATTCCTCGCATACACGTCAGACGATCGTGGTAACTACGACATCGTTGTCATGCCCATCGGCGGCGGACAACCGATTCGCGTCATTGATGATCCCGCCGACGACATGCAGCCCGCCTGGTCACCGGACGGATCGAAGATTGCCTTTGTCTCAGCGCGCGATCATGGAGGGAAGCTCTCCCTGATTCTGAATGCTGGTCCCGTTGAGCCCTACATCAAGGGAAAAGGGGGAGACATTTACCTTGTTCCCTCGTTCGGTGGAACACCGATCAAGCTTGTTGAAAGTGGATTCGATCCAGCGTGGTCGCCGGATGGAAAGACAATCGTGTTTCGATCTATCCGGGCAGGTCAATGGGATATCTGGATCGTTCCCGTCGAAGGGGGAACGCCGAAGCAATTGACGAATGATCCCGATATTGATTATCAGCCAAATTGGTCCCCAGACGGAACATGGATTCTTTATGGATCAGGTCCACTCGGCGAGGTCCGGGTAATCCCCGCTATAGGGGGTAAGCCTAAGAACTTGACGAATGATAAAAGCCTCGTAGTCAAACCAATCTGGTCACCCGACGGCAAGGACATCATCTTTTCCTCAACGAGGAGCGGCAGTATGAACATCTGGAAAACCTTGTTTACGTCGAACAGCCATGGCATTCCTGTGCCTACGCGAGTGACAATCGGTGAAGGTGACAACGTCAACGTCGCTGTCGCCGCCGCAGGGAACAAGATCGCATTCGCGACCGTCAAAAGCACCGGGGACATCTGGGAACTAAGCTTTCCCTCAAACAAACTTCGTCACATCTCCTCTGAGACAACGACCGAGGATCGTCCTCGCCTCTCACAGGATGGGAAGACATTACTTGTCTACTCTGATCGCACTGGCAACGTCGAGCTATGGACAATGGACCTCAATGGAAATCTCCTCTCGCAATTGACATCAAGCAAATATGGAGACCTCATGGGCACATGGTCACCCGATGGAAAGCGGTTTGCCTACATCCAAATCGATACTGCGGGGAATGACAAACTCTTCATTCGATCAGTGGGTGGTGTTTCAGCAACGCTTATCGTAGAGAGTGCTTCTGAACCAGCCTGGTCACCCGACGGAAAGAAACTTGCCTTTGGTCTCTCGAAGAACGGGAAGGCAGAAATCTGGATTTACTCATTCGAAACTAAGGAAAACAAACAACTTGTATCAATAGAAGTAAGTAACAATCTCCCCACGTGGTCTCCCGATGGAAAGTGGATTGCGTTTAACACTGAAGCTCAGAACAGCCGGCAGGTATGGATTGTTTCCTCCAGTGGCGGTACACCAAGGCAAATCACCTCTGGAGAATCTGAGTATTCCCATCCGATGTGGTCTCCTCGTGACATGGATGTTCTGGTCTGCTTGAAAGATCACAAGAACGTGTGCATCGTTTCGGTGAGCACAGGTACGGTGAAGCAATTGACAGATTTCACGGAGTCGAACATCGGACTCGATTATCCTTCATGGTCGCCTGATGGGCAGAAGATTTATTTCAGTCTATGGAAAAAGGTTGGAGATATTTACACATTGGAGAACTATTGAATGGATTAAACCATTGTATCATTGATTCAATGAACACATGAATAAATTATTGGTATGATCGGACAAACGATATCACACCAACCCTCACCTCGACGAGTCGTCGACCTACAATCCCTCTCCTAAATTGGGAGGGGGATGTCACGGAGTGATAAGGAGAGGGTTAACGAGGACAAAGCTATGATTGGTCAGGTGGTCTCACATTATAAGATTCTCGAAAAACTGGGTGAAGGCGGCATGGGCATCGTGTACAAAGCCAAGGTATAACTCTTGATAGGGGCGCTTCTGGAAATTTTCTCTGGAACGGACCTCCGTACGAGGATGACATTCAAAAGGTTGGTTATCAGAAATCGAACGAGGAGGCGCAGCAAGTACCTGGCGGAGAATAGCGGCATGTTGCATTCCTCATAAAAATCTTCTTATACTTATCAAGGTACTCCCTGTGCTATAAACATGGAACTCGAACCGTGAACGAATCAGAATATCTTCTCGGCGTAAATCAAGCCGAGCTTGAGCGGCTGCGCTTTCAACATGCTGTATGGGGACATGTCACGCAGAACTTTTTCAAGCGAATCAATATCCAATTGGGATGGAAGTGTTTAGATGTTGGAGCAGGCCCTGGCTTTGTTGCTATGGATTTACGAGAACGTGTTGGTGAACGTGGAGAAATTACGGTGCTTGAGCCATCAAAATTTTATCTCGATTGGTTTAAGGAGGAAGTCGAAAAGAGATATTGGAACAATATCACTTTTGTGAACGGTACGGCAGAGACAGCTCACTTGCCTGACCGGTACTATGATTTCATTTTCTCTCGATGGGTCATAGGGTTTGTTCCCGATCCGGAAAAATTTCTTGCTCGATTGTTTAACTCGCTGAGACCAGGTGGTATTATTGCCTTGCAAGATTACATTTATGAAGGATTATCGCTGTTCCCGCGGGGCGGCGCGTTCGAAGGAATGGCTGACGCTATTAGAGCGTATTGGCGCTCCGCCGACGGAGATCCTTATATCGCGGCAAGAATTCCCGTGATCTTTAAGAAGCACAAGGTTCGATTGATCGACTATACACCGAATGTTCTTGCAGGCGGACCGGAGAGCGGTGTGATGGAATGGGCACATCGGTTCTTCACGACACATATTCAAGTCATGGCAGATAAAAGCATCATCACGCAGCAAGAGGGTGATGCAATGTGGAGGGATTGGCTCGAGCACCGAACGAATCCCGATACAATCTTTGTTTCGCCAATAGTGTTTGATATGGCAGGAGTTGTTCCTGAATGAACGTCGTGACATTTCTTTACATCACAACATTTGCATTGAATATGGCCTCCGCACAACCACCTTCAATCCATTATTCACTCAGCATGTCGAAACCCTCCACGCATCTCTTGGAAGTGGAAATCAAGTACGATGGCATACCGGGAGGTGAAGAGGCTCTGGATGTTCTCTTACCCGTGTGGAGACCCGGCAGGTACCTGGTGCTCGATTTTGCAAGTGGTGTTCAAGAATTCTCGGCGAGCGATGCAAAGGGAAATCCGTTGCGGTGGCACAAGGCGGAGAAATCAATGTGGCGCGTTGAAGCACGCGGAAGCGCAAGTGTGACTGTCCGTTACAAGATCTTTGCAAACGAATTCAATCAACGCACCCGTGGATTGAACGATCAACACGCGTTCGTCGATGGCGCGGCAGTATTCATGTATGTAGAGAAGTTCCGACACCTGCCACTCACCGTGACGATCCATCCCTATAAAGAGTGGCATGTTACAACGGGGCTTGAGGGCAGTGGAAATATGTTCGCCGCGCCGAACTATGACTACCTCGTCGACTGTCCAATCGAGATTGGCAAACAAAAAGATTTCACGTTCGAGGTTGATGGTGTTCCCCATGTCCTGACCATTTTCGGCGAAGGAAACTGGAATGCTGACACCTTGATCCGCGACCTCTCCAAGATTGTGAAAATAGAAAAAGAATTCTGGGGGGGATTTCCCTACAAACGTTATGTATTCTTGTTGCACTGCACACCGTCATCAGGCGGAGGGACGGAACACATCAACTCAACGATCATGGGTTCAAGACCGTTTATTTTCAAGAATCCTGATAGCTATAGAGGTTTTCTGGGGCTTGTCTCGCACGAATACTTCCACACGTGGAACGTGAAGCAACTTCGACCTAAGGGCATTCATCCTTATGACTATATGAAGGAAAATTATTCAAGAGAGCTCTGGATTGCTGAAGGAACTACCTCGTACTACGATGATCTTCTTCTCATGCGCGCAGGGTTTAAGACGGCGGAAAAGTATCTCGAAGGCATCGCCGTTGCGGTTCAAGGAGATCAACAGAGGCCCGGTAATACCGTTCAGCCGCTTGCTGAGGCAAGCTTCGATGCGTGGGTGAAATACTGGCGCGGTACCGAGCAGTCATTCAATAGCGAATCGGACTATTACGGTAAAGGCGCGAACGTTAGCCTCGTGCTCGATCTGGAAATACGCCAGCGAACAGTCAACAAGCACTCGCTTGATGATGTCTTGCGTGCAATGTACAAGAGATTTCCTCTGAGTGGTCCGGGGTATACACTCGAAGATTTCAAGAGCGTTGCTGAGGAATTTGTCGGTGGTAGCCTGCAACAGTTCTTCGATCGGTATGTTCAGGGGGTGCAATCTCTTCCCTGGGAAGAGAGTCTTTTGTGTGCAGGACTTCAGTTGTTGCCGAAAGATAGCACTGTGAGAGCTTGGATCGGACTCAGTACTTCCGACATCGGTGAGAAAACCAGAATTACGCGGGTAACCGCCGGCTCGCCAGCATATATTGCTGGTTTAGATATCGGTGATGAGGTTCTGGCGTTAGATGGTATTCGCGCGCGCACCTCCGACTTCAATGATCGCATTGGCGAGATGAAGCCGGGGGATAACCTCACTATCACTGTATTCCGCAATGATCAATTACGGGATTTCAAAGTGACTCTTGCCACTGCAGTCATTCCAACGTATAAGATCGCCAAGATAGCTCACCCGTCTGATGTGCAGCGACAAATCTACCAGAGCTGGCTGCAGTCACCGTGGGATACCTCAGAGGGTGCCAAAACATCTCACTGACCAGTGGATGTTGTAGTTTTTCATCCAACAGAAATAGATCTCATGCTGAGGAGGAGGTGTTCCTTTCTGCCGTTTGTAGCAGAGAGCCTACCTGATGTTTATCACATTCCGTCTCCCACGATATCATATCTTTAGGAAAACAAGCGTTTCATTTCTGAACTGATTTATGGATTATCGTTTGATTTTCGGGCAATCCCTGAGTATATTAACTGATCATCAATCGGTTGAGAGGACTATGCGCGGTCGTCTTATCGTTTTCGAGGGGTTGGATGGGGCAGGAAAAACAACGCAAATCGACCTGCTAAGCAGATACTTGAAACAAAAGGGATTTCCCGTGATCATCACGAGTTGGAATTCCTCACGCCTCATCTCCAAAGCAATTAAACGGGCGAAGAAAGCACAGCTTCTCACGCCGTACCTCTACAGCGCGTTACACGCGGCTGATTTCATGTATCGCCTTGAGAACACGATCATCCCCTCACTTCACGAGGGGTATATTGTCATCGCCGATCGCTACGCCTATACGGGCTTGGCGCGCGATCTCGCACGCAACGTTGACCGGCGATGGATTGAAAACATGTATGCCCTTGCACCGCAGCCAGACCTCGCCTTCTATTGTAAGACGTCGATTGAGGAAACCCTCGAACGAATTCTCGATCGCAACCGCGGTGAACAGCCAAGTTACTATGAATCTGGTATGGATGTGCTTCAACATGACGATCCCCAAGAAGCATTCCTCCAATTCCAAGCACAGGTCGCATCCGAATATGAGTGGATTGCCAAGGAACATCACTTGCTGGAGATCGACACAACCGCATCCATCGAAGATACCCACCAATATGTCGTCTCTATAGTGGAAGATCGCCTCAAGGTCTGGGATGAAACAACCACTTCACTGCAATTTTCCGAGAAACTTCCTCATGCTATTTATCAAGCGATTGATCGACCAGGAAAGCTGCAAATGCTGTTTCATAACGAAAGCCTTGTGCCCCACTCCTATCCCGGAAAACTTGTGGTCATCGAGGGTGCTGATACCGCTGCGACGGCGCGGCAAGCAAATCTATTGTACAATGAGTTAATAGCGAGAGGGTACGATACCCGTCTTGCGGTATCTGGGAATTCGTGGGTCGGCATTGAAGTGACTCGAAAGGCAATCCGAAAAACAATGCTCTCGCTTCCAGCAAAGGTGTTGTTGTCGGTGAGTGAGATAGCGCTCTATTATGAGCAAGTCATTGTCCCATCTCTGCAATCTGGAGCCATTGTGATCGCGGATGGTTATATCGCACGTCTCGTTACTTCCTACGTCGCTGCCGGTTTGCGGCCGGAATGGTTCGAAACGCTCTGTCACGTTTTCCCTATTAAACCGGACAGAACAATATTTCTAGATGTGCCTTTGAGTGATTTGATAAAGAAGAAAATCCCTCAAACAGGTCCGGCGATCCTGCACAGCGGCTTAGCCGGCGGGTTGGAAGCAGTTCTCCAGCAAACAATGATTGATCTCTATCGGAACATTGCCGAAGCGGCACAATGGCAACGTATAGCATCGTCGGCCTCTGAGAAAGAATTACATCATATGCTCCTCGACGACATCAGTCAGACGATTCTGTCCCACATTACATGTGGTGAGCCTGATAGTTCACTTCGCGAGGTGTTCGAGCTCTTTTCTCATTATGATCGTGAATTCGATCACCCGCGAAAAGTCGCCGAGCTTGCAGTATCTCTGTTCGATCAGACCGTTCACTTGCACCGATCAGGTCAACGAGAACGAAAGATGTTATTCTACGCGGCATATCTGCACGATATCGGCCATGCATTGTCGGAAAAGCAGCACGAGGAATTCACGTATGAAGCAATCATGCGAGAGCATTTCCAGACAATCAGCGACAATGAAAAGGAGATCATCGCCAATATTGCCTGTCTTCACCGTCAACCGTTCTCAAAGATGAAGTTTGATCATCTTGCGCGTCTAAGCGGCGAACATCAAATTCTGGTTAAAAAACTGGCCGCACTCCTGAGGATTGCGGATGCATTGGAGGAATCAGGAAAGCGTGTCGTGCATGATGTCCGCTGCTATGAGGAACACGAAGTCATCTACATCGACATCCATGCTGTATCCAAAGCGCTGCCGGAACGTGCCGCGGTTTTGCGGAAGGCAGACATGTTTGAGCGCGTATTTCAGAAACCAGTCGTCGTTGCACGCAATTGGCGGGAGAAACGTGCACGACAGGCTCAGCGATCGCGCCTCCCTGAGACAGATCACGAGGGGAAATAACCTCCCCGATGTTATGTCACGATTGATCGTCCAGTCTCTTTTCTTCAGAACCACAAACGTACTCCGGAACCCAATTACGCTTCTTCTCTGGGGCATCTTCATCATCACAACCGCTGATGGGCAGCTTCCACAATTTACCATTACCATGTCGGATGATGATTATCGCGCGTTGAACGCGCGCGATATCTTCGTCGATGAATTTCTCCCAGCGACCGTAGAATATCAGGGTACGACCTGGAACAAGGCTGAAATCCGCTTCAAAGGACGTTCTACACGCTACTTCCCCAAGAAATCTTATCGCTTGAAGTTTCCTAAAAATAAGCTGTTCCAGAATACTCACCAGATTAATTTGCACGCGATGTACACCGATAAATCGTCCATCCGGGAGAAACTCGCGTGGGACCTGTTCCAGGATATGGGCGAGATGGCACCGCATGCATGGTTCGCGCGACTCTCGATCAATCAACAGTATAAGGGACTCTACCTCGTGGTGGATCGAATCGATCGGTATTTCCTTCAACACCGTGAGCGATTTGCTTGGTCATTGTACAATAGCGGCGGATTCTATTCACTGGCGGATCTCACGCCGCAGTCCGTCGATCTCCTGAAATTATATTATGAGAAAGAGATCGGGGATGATAATGATTACTCTGACCTGCAAGGATTGATCAACGTGCTCAACTTTACGCCCGATTCCACATTTCCTGCTGCGCTCGACAGCCTCTTCGAGGTGAACAGTATCTATAACTGGCTCGCTGGTAACATCTTGATGATGATGGGAGATTCATATAACAAGAATTATTTTCTGTATCATGACGTGTCACGCAAAACCCAGTCGTGGGTGATCATCCCATGGGACTACGATGAGTCATTCGGCTTGAGTGGTGACGTTGCCGTTCCCTACCCACATAGTCTGCTCAATGATGGTTTCGCCTACACCTTTCCGCCTCTCTCTGGTCCACCGAATGTTGTGAAAGATCGCGTATGGAACATTCCATCACTGCAACAGCACCTCCGTCGATATGTCGATACTCTCTTACACAGCGTGTTCACCGAAGAACATCTCTTCCCGCGCATCGACAGTCTCTCAGCATTGATTCGGGATGACGTTGCTGCTGATTCACAAAAATGGGGCAGCGATCAAGATTTTCTGGATAATGTTGAGACGGTAAAATACTTTATCACCGCTCGACGGAATTATTTATTGAAGACATTCATTGGGTCGCCTACGGGAGATTTTTGCAGCGTAACTCTTCCAATCAAAAGAGGGAGCAATCCATATCATTTCGTTGAAATGGAGGGACGACTGTTGGCGACATTATGGGTGAAAGACGCCGGCAATCTTGATAGCCTGCGCGTCGAAGCATTTCCGGATTCTATTCCACGCGAGATCGATCCAGTTGACACGGGAAAATGTGTGAGACGGTGGATTCGAGTCACGGCCATTCCCGAGAATGCGCATTTCACCGCGACATTCCAATGGATGTATCAAGATGTCTCATCTCTAGATCGAGAGGTCGGAACTCAGGTTAAAGATGAACGTGCCCTGCGCGGATACGCTTACAATGGTCGCTCATGGACAGGGTTGCGGTCGAGAGTGAATCCCTATGCGAACATCGTGACCATTGATTCGTTCACTCAGGATATGTGTGGCGATTCAACGTATATTGCATTGATTGTGCGGTAGAATTCCAATGAGCAATCTGCTCATCTCTCTGTCCGCACTTCTCGACACAAGCTGCGATTACCCTCTATCGATTTCCCCGAACTCCTTCCCTGTCTAGCGGAAGCCCAACAATTGATTTTTCACGCGTTTCTTTGTAAGATAGGGGTGCTTATCTGACTGAATTCACTATTAGTTTCCTTCGAAGAATGAGGCTGAAGAGATATTCATGACAGGCGGGAAGCCCGGTCGCATCGGCATATGGCTTGCGTTAATCGTCGAAGTTTTTCTGCTCACGATCCTTACCTCGTCATTCGGTGGAAGAAGCATCTTCGAATCGACCTTTCTTAACTGGTCAAACATTTCTCAAGTGGTACGAGCCCTATCGTTTATCGCGATCATGGCGGTGGGCCAATCACCGGTCATCATCAGTGCTGGCGTCGATCTATCAATCGGATCGCTTCTTGGTCTCAGTGGAGTTGTCACGGCAGCGCTGCTGAACGAGGCGATGGGCATCCCACTCGCAGTGTTTCTTGGTTTACTCACCGGACTGACATGCGGATTCATGAACGGGCTGATCATCACGAAGGCAAAACTTCCGCCTTTCATTGCAACCCTCGGTATGATGAGTATTGCACGCGGGTTGGCTTTTGCTCTCACCGGCGGCGAAACGATCAGAAGCCTTCCCGCCACATTTCTGATCTTGGGGCAAGGCACACTGTTTGCCGTCCCGATCCCTATCATTCTTATGGTGATTTTCGCAATCACTGTCGGATATGCTTTACGAGCAACACCGTGGGGACGATACGTGTACGCCATCGGAGGGAATGAAGAAGCTGCCACCTACAGTGGTGTTCATGTGGACCGCGTGAAATTGATGGTCTATTCCTTAAGTGGTCTTTCCGCAGGCATCGCTGGGATCCTCTTCACGTCGCGGTTCGGTGTCGGTCAATCCACTGCAGGGTTGGGGTACGAGCTGGATGTGATTGCAGCCGTTGTCATAGGCGGCATCAGTCTCTCGGGCGGCAGAGGCACACTCGTCGGCGCCATCATCGGGTCGCTCCTCATGGGCATTTTACGCAACGGTTTGGTATTATTAAATGTCTCTGCCTATTGGCAGCAGGTGGCGATTGGGTTGGTCATCATTCTTGCAGTGATCATGGATAGAAAAACGAAGAGATAACCCCATAGCCAAGAGCGAGGGCGAAGGGAGTTCCAGTCCTCTGTTGCGCTTTCACCCGACATTTGTCGGAATCAGTAGCTCTAGATAACGAAGACACATTCAAAGGGGAACCGTACATGAAAAAGTTTAATCTTATCGTAGGTACCATCATTCTTATTCTCTTTGGCTGCGGGAAGAAAGCGGAAGAGAAAAAATTTGTTTTTGCGTTTGTGCCGAAGCTCCTGGATAATCCGGTGTTTCAAGTGGCTTGGCAGGGAGCGCAGGCGGCAGCCCAAGAGTTGGGTAGAGGCACAATCGAAGTCCAGCGGTTCGCTCCCGTTAAGTCCGATGCGGTGGAGCAAGCGCAGATCATCGAAAGCCTCATAGAAAAAAAAGTTGACGGCATCGCCATCTCTGTAAACGATGCCGATGCTTTGAAGGAATCGATCGATAAGGCGATGGATGCGGGAATCCCTGTTGTCACCTTCGACTCAGATGCGCCGAAGAGCAAACGACTCGCCTACTACGGAACGGCAAACATGCCCAGTGGCAAATTGATGGGTGAGTACCTCGTGAAGCATATGGGCACGAAAGGAAGCGTTGCAATCCTGATGGGAACACCTGGCGCCCCGAACCTCGAGGAACGAAAGAATGGTCTCCTCGAGTATCTCAAAGACTATCCCGATATTAAGGTTGTCGCGACAGAATACTGCTATGATGATGTCAACAAGGGGGTGAGTGTCATGGAAGCTGCGATGCAGGCGCATCCCGATCTCACTGGATGGGTACTCCCCGGTGCATGGGCACTCTTCACTCCACCTCCAGGACCGTTTGCCTCAAAGAAACCTAACAATCTCACGGTGATCGCAATCGATGCACTACCAGAAGAACTCGACTACGTCCGGCAAGGCTACGTGCAAGTTCTTCTCGGGCAGAAACTCTGGGGCTGGGGCTATGAAAGTGTTCGATTGCTGAAAGAAATCAAAGAAGGGAAATCTCCACAAGGAATCATCGACTCTGGCGTCGACGTCGTCACGAAAGAGAATGTTGAAGAGTATGCACAAAAGTGGAAGACGGGAAAGTTTTGAGAGAATCCAAATGTCCAAATGATAATGCAAGTTGTTCATCCCCTTGGTAGAAGGAGGTGAACAGTTTTGAAAGCAGAATAGCGGTAACATAAATGGAATCTCAACAAGCGACGACCCCACTTCTCAGCATGCGGAACATCTGCAAGCAATATCCGGGTGTGCTCGCGCTCTCGGACGTGAGCTTTGACCTTCATGCGGGCGAGGTGCATTGTCTGCTCGGTGAGAACGGTGCTGGGAAATCGACGCTGATGAAAATTCTCTCAGGCGCCCTCCGTAAAGACAAGGGTTCGATCCTCATTGATGGCACCGAGATCGAGTTTCATTCCCCCGGCGATGCACAGAAGCACGGTATTGGAATGATTTACCAGGATTTCAAGCTCGTGCCGGAGTTGTCCGTTGCTGAAAATATTCTTCTCGGAAGTGAACCGACAAAGCATCGATCCCCGTTCATCGACTATGAGAAAATGCACGAGTTGGCGCGCGCCGCCATCGCACAGGTGGGCGAAGAAATTCCGACGACAACCGCCATCAAAGATCTCAGTGTCGCACAGCGGCAAATCGTTGAGATCGCAAAGGCGATTTCCAAGAAAGTCCGCATCATCGCGATGGATGAACCATCTGCACCATTGACTGAGAAGGAGTTGAAAAACCTCTTTGCTGTCATTCGAAGGCTTAAGTCGGAAGGTGTGGGGGTCATCTACATCTCTCACCGCCTCGAAGAAATATTTGAAATAGGTGACCGACTAACGGTGCTACGCGATGGAACGTTTATTCATCACTGCAGCATCGAAGAGGCTAATCGCCGAAGCCTTGTCCGATGGATGGTGGGCAGAGAACTTGAGCAGGAATATCCGAAAATTGAGCTTAAGCGCGGCAAGGAGATTCTGCGCATCGAACGACTTCATGCGGGAATGTTGCATGACATCAATCTCGCGCTCCACCGTGGAGAAATCCTTGGCCTTGCCGGATTGGTTGGTGCGGGAAGAACCGAGCTAGCACGTGTCATTTTCGGTGCTGATCCTCCAGACAGTGGAAATATCTTTCTTGAAGAAAGAACGATCAACCCTCATTCTCCGAGGGAAGCGATCGACCTGGGTATTGGACTCCTCACCGAAGATCGAAACAAATACGGGTTGATTATGCAGATGAGCGTGAAGGAAAATATCTCGCTCTCGAATCTGAAAGAGGTGTTGAAGGGAGTCTTTATCAACAGGTCACGAGAGAATCAGATTGCAAAACAATTCACGAGCGAGCTTCGCATCAAAACTCCCACTATCGAGCAGGAGGTGGAGCATTTAAGCGGTGGCAATCGGCAAAAGGTCGTTCTGGCACGCTGGCTGTTCACGAAATCAAAGTTATTGATCTTCGATGAACCTACGGCGGGCATCGACGTTGGTGTGAAGTTTGAGATCTATAATCTTATCAACCAACTTGCGGCTGATGGCGTCGGCGTGATTGTGATTTCATCAGACTTGCCGGAACTCCTGGGGATGAGTGATCGTGTGGCTGTGATGTGTGAAGGGCGCATCGCCGGTGTTCTCGCGCGCGAGGAAGCAACGCAAGAACGGGTGATGACGCTCGCGACGGGTGGCGCTGCGGGGGTTTTAAGATGAGAACAAAATAATTTCATGAAGGAGAATGCACATGAAGTATCGGTGGATGATTGTACTTATACTAATGCTCACAGGAATGTCTTTGTTACACACCCAAACACAAACACCATTCGAGTTCACCGTCTATGGAGGGTTATTCTTTCCCTCCAATGTTCACTTCAAAGACATTTATCAGTCGACCAATGATCTGCTCTGGGGATTCGGTGTTGCCGTCCCATTGGAAGGGTTGCTGCACATTGCAGGAGATGTCGCGTATTTCAAGTCGGAAGCGTTCCTTGACCCCGCGAACGATAGTGTTGCCACGTTAGAGGAAAGATTCCTTCACCTTGGCGTCATCAACAAATCTCCATTAGGGAGAGACCTTTACCTACGGTTGTCAGGCGGATTTAATTATATCTCGATCAAACAAAAAACATCGAGCCTCCTTGTGCCTGAACAATCGATCGAAGGCGATAACAAGATCGGATATTTCGGTGGTGTTGGCATCGAAGAACTGCTGGAAGGCGGACACACTGCTCTCTTTGCAGATATCCTTTACGATTATCGCCGGTCACGCCAAAAAGAACTTGCCGGAGATTTCGGAGGTCTGCGTGTTGTGCTCGGCCTCCACGTGATTCTCTTCTGAAGCGATGTTAACTTGAAGAAACGCCAGCATCCGGGGGAGACTCTCGCACAACCGAATGAGTCCTCGATCCACACTGTACGATGGATTCTTTCGGCCGCTGCGGTTCTTGTTGTACTTGCACATCTGTATGCCGCGTTCTTCCCTTCGGGCATGAATTGGGGATTTCATCAATTGGGATTTTTCTCCCCCATAGGTAAGGTTGGCGTTCCGTTCTTGATGCTACTCTTCATCATCCCTCCGATTCAGTTGACCATTCTTCGCGTGATTTTTCGAATGACGGAGTTACTGTCTCGCTACAAGCGCAGCGTGAAGGTGGCACTGATATTCTTCCTTCTCGTTGGATCGGCATTCGCGTTTTGGGTTGGTCGCGAACGAGTGTTTTTCTTGGGCGATGGTAACATGATTGTGCGGACAATGCCGAAAGTGAATAACCTTGACGATATTCCCCGCGTATTCCCGAATGAACCATTGGCAGGTTTCATCCTATGGAAAGGGTATCAATTGTGTCAGTCGTGGAATCTCTTGCCAAGTGAGGAATTTCCAATCCAAGTCGTCAACGCAGCATTTGGTGTGGGCTGTGTGTTCCTTTTCGTACTTCTTGTTCGTCAGATCAGTTCTGGAGTTATTGATCAAGTTCTTGTCTTTGCATTCATCATCGCTGCTGGCGGAACACAGTTGTTGTTTGGTTATGTGGAAGACTATCCTCCGTTGTATTTTGGACTGATCCTCTATCTCTGGCTCGCGCTCAGTTCTCTTCAAGGGAACACTCATCCCGCCCTTCCTTCGATGGCATTCGGGTTCATGTTTGCTCTCCACTTCGGAATGGTGGTCATGGTGCCGTCGCTTGTGCTGTTGTGGTATGATCAAGTCCGAAAGAAACAATGGAGCGTCGTGGTCAAGTCGTGCATTGCGACAGTTCTCACAGTTATCTTGCTGCTGGGATTGTCCGGCTACACTGTCGATCTGTTCTTTTCCGTCTTCTTGAAAAGCAGAAGTCATCTTCTTGCAGCAAGCCATACAACGAGTGATGATCAGGCGTATACGTTTTTTTCCCTTGCCCATCTGAACGATCTGGTAAATTTGCAATTGCTTCTTGCACCTTTTGCATTGTTTACCCTCATTCTGATGGTGATCCTTCAGAGAAAAGTCATTTCTTACAGAAGCATCCCCTGGATATTCCTCCTTTTCATCGATGTCGGCGGGTTAGGCTTTTCGATCATGTTTAACTTCGGTCTCGGGATGAGCCGTGATTGGGATTTGCTTGCATCATTCAACCTGGGCTTGACCATAACTGCTGCCTATGCTTTGATCTACTTCAGTAACGAACAGTCAGTGGTCTTTAGGACCCTTGTCATGATGATTGGCATTACACTTCTTCACACTGCAAGCTGCGTTCTTGTGAATGCCGACGAGGATCGATCGGTCGCGCGGTTCACGATGTTACCCGAACGTCAGTTGTGGGGACGACGACCCCTTCTGGCTGGCTATGAAGAACTTGCCATCTTCTATCGAGGGAAAAAGGACCCTCTGCGGGCGATTGAGTACTACAAGAAATTTCTTTCAATTGATTCAACCAATTCAAGGATCTGGTGCAATATCGCGTACATTTATCATCTCACGGGAGATCAGGAACATGAAATGCAGTATGATCAAAAGGCGATTCAATTAGGCACCACATATTGGGATATCTATTTGGATCTTGGCATTATCTACCTTGAGCGGAAGCGTTATGAGGAAGCGGCTGGGATGTTCCAGAAGGCGATGGAGCTCAATCCGATTTCACCAGATCCGCCGTACCATTTCGGAGCCGCAACAATCAAAGGAAAAGGGGGAGACCGGGAAGCTATCCCGTTCTTTCTCCAAGCTCTCAAGCTTGATTCGACCTACGCTGATGCATATCTGGCGGCTGGGATGTGCTACAATCACTTGGGTATGGTGTCTGACATGAAATACTATCTCTCAAAATATCTTGATCTCAATCCCTCGACTCCTAGTGCGGCGACAATTCGTTGGCTTCTAAATATTCCAACGAAGTAAAGGTTGTGTTGGTATGCTTGCACTTGCTTTCCTGAAAGTGTACATTGGAATCCGAGCTACTGCCAAACAATTTCTTACACTTAAAGGAATGCATGAAAACCTATACACTCGTATTTCTCATCAGTCTCGTTCCAACGTTGGTAGTTGGTCAATCCAACGTCGATAAACTCATTCGGACGTTGGACTCGCTCAGCATGGTCTCGTACAATAGCTGGAAAGTGAGTCCCGATTTGAAACTGCTGAAGGGCATGGTCGGCGATCCCACCCAGCCGGGCTTCGATGATTCAAAATGGGAAAACCTGAGCCTTGACCAATCAATCTATCCGGACTCATGCTGGATTCGCAAAGAGATTACACTTCCTCAGCGCTATCTTGGACAGCCAATCGCAGGAGCGATTAAGTTTCTCGTTTCGGTGGATGACTATGGTTACCTCTGGGTGAACGGTGAAAGCAAGGGATATTTTCCGTGGGATGGAGAGTTCGAACTAACGAAAAATGCCAAGCCGGGTCAGAAATTTCTCATTGTGATCAAAGCGATCAACACGGGTGGACCTTTACGTCTGATCCGCGCCGGACTGCAGACAGAACGCACCTCAAGTCTGCGGAAGACGATTGAAGACTTCTCATTGAGCACACAGGTCGCACAAAAGCTCCTCAGCTTCGATACGTACCAGACAAATGCGCGGAGGAAAGTCGATCCTCACATCGATAAATCCCGGATGAGCCACGACGAGAAACAGCGATTGAATGATGTTCTGCAGAAGTCGGTGAACTCTGTGGATGTGGACGCACTGGGGTCAGGTGCAATCGATCGTTTCAATGCATCACTGGATCGTGTACGAACGCAGCTCCAACCTGTCAGAGATTTTGTGAAACGATTTACGCTCTTCTTTGACGCTAACGCGCATATCGATGCTGCATGGTTATGGCGTGACAAAGAAACGATCGAGGTATGCAAAAACACATTCGCTTCTGTGTTGAACATGATGGATTCTCGTCCCGACTTCACGTACACGCAAAGTGCCGCGGCGTACTACGATTGGATGGAACAGCTCTATCCCGATGTCTTCAAGCGGATACAGCAGCGAGTGAAGGATGGCAGGTGGGAAGTTGTCGGTGGAATGTGGGTGGAGCCCGACTGTAACCTTCCGAGCGGCGAATCGTGGATGCGACATCTGTTGTATTCCAAGAGATATTTTCGTACGAAGCTCGGAGCGGATGTAAAAATAGGGTGGAACCCGGATTCGTTCGGCTATAATTGGAACATGCCGGCGTTCTACGTGAACGCAGGCATTGATGCCTTTATCACACAGAAAATCGGATGGAACGATACGAATGTGTTTCCTTACCGCGTATTCTGGTGGGAAGGACCCGATGGATCCCGCGTCCTCAGTTATTTTCCATTCGATTATGTCAACACCGTTGACAACCCATTCCGTTTGGTCGATTGGCTCCGCCAGTTCGACGCGAATACCGGATTTACGAAAATGCTGATTCTCTTCGGTGTCGGCGACCATGGTGGCGGACCTTCTAATGAAATGATCGACCCCATCGAGCGCTTGAAGACGCTCGATATCT
>JACOSX010000086.1 GCA_016178625.1 Ignavibacteria bacterium | reverse complement strand
GTGGTGGATGGAACAAATCAAGGAGCGTTGACGTCGTACACGTTCACGAATGTCACCGCCAACCACACAATCTCTGCCTTCTTCTCGATTAACACGTATACGATTACCGCCTCAGCTGGGGCTAATGGATTGATCTCGCCATCAGGTGCTGTGAGTATCAATTACGGATCGAATCAATCGTTCACGATCACACCAAGTACTGGTTATCATGTTTCCGATGTTGTTGTGGATGGGAGTTCTGTCGGTGCCGTGAGCTCGTACGATTTTACCAACGTAACTGCTAATCACACGATTACGGCGAGCTTTGCAATCAACACGTACACAATCACGGCAACGGCTGGGGCTAATGGATTGATCTCGCCATCAGGTGCAGTGAGTGTTAATCATGGATCGAATCAATCGTTCACGATCACACCAAGTACTGGTTATCATGTTTCCGATGTTGTTGTGGATGGAAGTTCTGTCGGTGCACTGACAGCATACACGTTCACAAACGTCACAGTCAATCATACGATCACTGCCAGCTTTGCAATTAACACGTACACAATCACGGCAACGGCTGGTGCTAATGGATCGATCTCGCCATCAGGTGCTGTGAGTGTTAATCACGGATCGAATCAATCGTTCACGATCACACCAAGTACTGGTTATCATGTTTCCGATGTCGTTGTCGATGGAAGTTCTATCGGGGCAGTGGCGTCATACAACTTCACTAACGTGACTGCCAATCATACGATCACTGCAAGCTTTGCCATCAACACGTACACAATCACAGCGAGTGCCAGTGCGAATGGAGCGATAACACCATCGGGTGCGGTAAGTGTCAATCATGGATCGAGTCAGTCGTTTACGATTACACCAAGTACTGGTTATCACGTTGCAGATGTACTTGTCGATGGGAGTTCGGTCGGTGCAGTGGCGTCATACAACTTCACCAATGTCACCGCTAATCATACGATCACGGCAAGCTTTGCGATTAACACGTACACAATCACGGCAACGGCTGGAGCAAATGGAACGATAACACCATCGGGTGCGGTAAGTGTCAATCATGGATCGAGTCAGTCGTTTACGATGACACCAAGTACTGGTTATCATGTAGACACGGTGTTGGTAGATGGGGTGTACGCTGGATCGGTCACAAGTTATACATTTCTCAATGTGGTATCCAATCATACGATCCAGGTTACGTTTGCGATTAACCAGTACACCATTGTCGCATCCGCCAATGCCAATGGATCTATCATTCCTTCCGGAACTATCACCGTCAATCATGGCGCTACTCAATCCTTTGTGATTGCTCCGAACGCCAACTATCATGTTGACAGCGTTGTTGTCGATGGAATCTTTGCCGGAACCATGACAAACTACACGTTTACGAACGTGACTGCGAACCATACAATTAGGGCGACATTTGTTGCAAACCCACCTACGCCCCCAACCATCGGACTCAATATCCGAGATCGGTTCGATACATCCGCGACGATCAATCTTGCGGGACGGTACAAATGGGTCAACTTCACGAACAACGAAGCTGGATCAGCGTCGATCCAAATTAACTCTGATTCAACAATCAGTCCATATAATATTTCACAGGGAGCGTTTGGTGGTGTTGCGTGGGATTCACTCCTTACCGATACAACCCAAATCGGAATTATGGTAAAGCAAAAGGGAGGAAACGGTGTGAACTCAAGTTTCTTCCTCTGTTTTCGAATGACGGGAAAAGATCTCCTCACCAGCAACGGCTATCGCTTGCGATATCTGGATAACCCTTCGGGTATTGATCAGATCAATCTCATGAGGGTGACCAATGGAACAAACGGCACCGTCTTGGCGACATTGAACAGAGAGATCGCTGTTGGCGATACGCTTGTTGTAAAGGTTGAAGCCAATAAGACGATGAAGGTATTGATTTATGGAGCAAATAGTATCCGTGATTCAATCACCGTGCAGGATAATGTTTATAATCCGTCGTCGTGGTATTGCTGGCTGCGCGGTTCAGTGTTTCCAACACCGGTGAAGATGGATAATTTCATGATCGGTAAAATTCCTCCGCCGGTCCCTGTTTTCTCCATGACTCCTTCAAATCTCGATTTTGGCAATGTCCTTGTTGGCTTGAGCAAGCAAGACAGTGTCACAGTGACAAACACCGGTGCCGCGCCGCTCATCATTTCATCCGTGACATCGAATAACGCTCAATATACAGTGTCACCAACATCGGCAACAATGGCGATCGGGGCAAATCAGAAATTCTATATTATGTTCACACCGTCATCGACGGGCTTAAAGTCAGGCAATATCTCGTTCAGCCATAATGCTTCAGGTTCCTCGACTGCTCTGCCTGTCATTGGCACCGGCATCTCCCCGGTCTTCTCTGTCTCGCCTCCGAGCATCTCCTTTGGAAATGTGACTGTTGGCTCCAGCAAAATTGATAGCGTAGTGGTGTCTAATACCGGGACGTCAACTCTCACCATATCAGCTGTGACATCCGATAGCGCACAATTTACCGTGACACCTAACAGCGGCACAGTTCCGGCGAGTAGTAGCCGGAAGTTCTATGTTACGTTCAACCCGATATCGGTTGGAGGAAAGTCTGGAAATATTATGTTCAACCATAACGCAGTTGGATCTCCTGCCGCTGTTCCGGTAAGCGGAGTCGGAATAATTCCATCCTTCATCCTATCGCCATCAAGCATCTCCTTCGGCAACACGCCAGTAGGTTCAAGCAGGAAGGACAGCGTCATAGTGACGAACACATCAGTAATACCGATGTCGATCACTTCCGTAACATCAGATAACGCGCAATTGACAGTGGCGCCACCAAGTGGTCTCATTCAACCCTCTGGGAGCTTGATATTTTATGTGATCTACACTCCCTCAGCATCGATCGCAATGACCGGACATCTTACATTCAATCATAACTTTCCAGGTTCACCGGCGACCGTTACAGCAACCGGGACGGGCGGGGATGCGATGCTGAAGCTATCATTGGCGGCAAGCGGACCCTCTGTGGAGCAACCAAGCGGAATTATGCAAACCACAACAAGTCTGCAACTCTATTGGGGGATTCGAGTTGGCGCGGCGTTCGGGATTTGGGGTGTTGATCCACACGCTTCATCCGTTGATTCATCCGAAGATGAGTTTGAACTGCCCCCACGGTTGACCGGCATCTTTGATGTGCGCTTTACGAATCCTCACGGTGGAAGTGAATTGTTTGGAAACGGTTCTCCTGTGGATATTCGCAACTTCACGACAACGGCTCAGGTCGATTCGTACCGCGTCAGTCTACAACCGGGGACCGGAGGATACCCGATCACGTTACGATGGTCAAAGCAAACGGTCAGTTCTTCCTATCAGGGATCTGTCTCCATGATCACGAACCTCGGCGATGTTCTTGATATGAAGACAAACGATAGTCTTGCGGTGAGCGATTCGCTAGTTTCATCCGTGCTTATCGTAACACAGGCTCCGAAACTTCCGTTGCTGTATGATGGAGGGTGGAATATGGTCTCGCTACCTGTGCGCGTAACGGATGCTCGCAGGACAACACTTTTTCCAACAGCTATTTCACGTGCCTTTACATTTGATATGTTGGCGGGCTTCATTCCTCGGGACACACTCGTGCCGAGCGTGGGCTATTGGATAAAGTTTCCAAGTGTTGTGCAGTCAGAGGCATTCAGTGGGACTGCCCGGACGCGCGATACGATTACTGTCTCTGCCGGCTGGAACCTGATTGGCTCATTGAGTTCAGCCATTGATGCCAGCACGATCTCAAGCATTCCACCCGGAATTACCACAAATAGCTTTTTTGGGTACAGATCTTCTTATTACCTCGCCGATACGCTAGAGCCCTATAGATCATATTGGGTAAAAGCCTCGCAGGCCGGAAAATTAGTGATGGCTGTACCAGGATCAGGAGTTGTTCGAAAAGCCATTTGCAAGATTCGGCCATTGAAGTTCTTCGAAGGACCGAGTACGCTAACAATTCAGGATGCGGCTGGAAACAAACAATCACTATACATTATCCAGCGTGAGAAAGGCGATGAGGTTGACATGCATGTGTATGATGTACCGCCTTCGCCTCCTGTCGGCGCATTCGATATCCGATTCTCATCTCAACGCATGGCGGAAATCTTGGACAACTCAATAGACCGGAATCTCTCAATCGTGGCGTCCTCACTTCGGTATCCTATAACCATTACTTGGAGTTTTGAGTCGCTCTCTGGAACTCCGGTGTTGCGAATAGGAACGAGAGAGATTGCTTTGACTCCAAGCGGGTCGATGACAGTAACCCAGCCATTACCGAATGATGCAAATGGTCGATCGATCATCAATCTCAGCGTTGGAGATATCTCCATACATCCTGCGGAATTCTCGCTCGGCCAGAATTATCCCAACCCCTTCAATCCGCGCACAAAGATCTTCTACACAATTCCGGAAGATGCGATCGTTAGCCTCATAGTCTATAATATACTTGGACAGGAGGTTCGCACACTGGTGGATGGAATTCAATCTGCGGGACACAAGTCGGTGGAATGGAATGCAACGGACGATGCAGGTCAGGAGATGGGAAGCAGTGTCTACTTTTATCGGCTGGACGCACAAAGCATCGAAAATCCTGAGCGCAGCTTCGCTCAAATTCGGAAGATGGTGTTGATGAAGTAACGCTCAAGCCTTCACTATTGAAGAATGCCAAACCCCGGCGGAAGTTCCGTCGGGGTTTTTATTTTGATGAGTATTATGAACAGCATAGGAAGTTGAGAAGCTTTCAGTACACCGATGAGTGTGGATAGATTCGCCTCCTTTCTTTCGTCTCCGCAGGAAAGAAATGAAATTTTGAAAATGATCGGCTAAAAGGTTACCTTCTAACGATGATCCAATCCTCTTATTTGTCCACTTATTTGGGAGATCCATCATGAAACTCATCATCGCAGTACTTGCAATCGCCCTCTCAGTTTCGACTGGTGTCGGGCAAAAGAAGATGCAGGCGAAAATCACCAAAGAACAAGCGACGAAAACTGCTCTCGAGCAGGTGAAAGAAGGAATAATTCAAAGCACTGAGCTTGAGAAGGAAAAAGGCATGCTCATTTGGTCATTCGATATCAAATCGGGAAATGAAGTAAAGGAAGTGTGGATCGACGCCAACACCGGCAAGTACCTCAAGACCGAAACGGAATCCGCCACACACGAGAACGCTGAGAAGGCAACGGACAACGCTGAGAAAGCTGCACTCAAAAAAGTCCCCGGTGAGATCCTCAAATCTGAAGTCGAGCACAAGAAAGGTAAGACGATGTACGTCTTCGAAATCAAGTCGAAGGATGGAAAGATGACCGAGGTAGAAGTAGATGCAAAGACAAACAGGGTAACAGAGATGTCAACTGTGGAGAATGAGAAGGAAAAAGATGAAGAGGATGAGGAGTAGGCAGTCGGAACCCACCCCGGTGAGTCTGTGACTCGTCGAGCAATTGAGTTCAACAAGAGGCACGCGAAGTAGGAATCCGCTGTCCAGGAGGCAGCGTGAAGAGAAATTCATTTACCATTAGGAGGGAACGTATGACATTCAACAATCTATCCTCCCATCCAATCCTGCGATTCGCATGGGGACCTGCGCGTATGTGCGCGCTTGCCATGATGATGGTCTCGATCATTGTCAGTGTCAGACCGGGTCCTCATGGAAAAAACCCTCTCATATCGGTTGGATCAATGCACGAGCTGAGAGGCTCTCACACAGCAACGCTTCTTCCAAGCGGCAACGTGCTGATTGTTGGAGGCTTCAAGAAGATTCGAACGTACGATCAAGCCTATTTCAGCAGCGCTGAGTTGTACGATCCACAAACGAAAACCTTCATACCAACAGGGAACTTGAATGTTGCTCGCTGCGGCCACACTGCGACGCTTCTCCGAGATGGCACCGTTCTTATCGCAGGTGGCGGCAACGATCAACCGCTTTCGAGCGCCGAACTCTATGATCCTAAGACAGGAACCTTCACACTCGTTGGAGAGATGGCTGTGCCGAGGCAGGGCCACACGGCAACGTTGTTTAAGAACGGCAATGTGCTCATTGCAGGAGGTGGAACTGACGATAAGCACAGCGCGGAGCTATTCAATGCGATGACCCACCGGTTTGAGGCTACCGGTAACCTGACCTCGAACCGCTTAGGGCACACGGCAACGCTACTTCCCGATGGTAACGTGCTCATCGCTGGAGGTGCGACCGGAGAGGAGCGGGATCATAAGGTATTTGCATCAGCAGAGTTGTATAATCCCACGACAGGGAAATTCACAAACACCGGAAGCATGACCATGGTGCGCTACAAGCATGGTGCAATCTTGCTTCCCGACAGCACTGTGCTGATTGTAGGCGGGTCTGATGAGAGCGACTGGCGTGGACAGTATAACAATGCAGAACTGTACGACACGAAACGTGGAGCGTTCGCCCGCACTCGAGACATGGAGGGAAAGCGCTTCAAGCTACCCAACGGCATTACACTACTGAATGACGGCACAGTCTTAGTGAGTGGAGGTGGCAGGAAGGTCGAGATCTACGATCCGAAGACAAGGTCATTCTCGTCTGTTGGACAATTTGAAGAGCCGCATTTCTATGAGACCGCAACACTACTGCCGGATGGGAGCGTGCTCATTGCTGGTGGGTATAACACAGAGCCGCAATCGACGGATAAGGCGTGGATATATAAGAAGATGTAAGAGAGAAAAAAAGTACCTGAGGCTGAACAGGTTTGTCCACACCTGGGTAAGTAGAGGGGGCCAAATTCTTTCAGAACTTGTGCTGATTATTTGCCAACTCATCTCCTTCCTCAATAAATGTGCTCTTACCAGTCTCACCAATAAACATCACAAGTACAATTACCTTGAGGGGTCCCAGCAGGTATTGTCTTAATTTGGTTTAGGCTGCTTTCTGGGTCAAGTCCTTTTTTCTGTGTAAAACGTTTCAGAGGCTACGCTGCCAGTTGGTACGATATGAATTTTGTTAATTCATCATTGGGACACAAGAGCGCCCGGATATTCCTCAGCTGCGCGAGTT
>JACOSX010000069.1 GCA_016178625.1 Ignavibacteria bacterium | reverse complement strand
CTTCAATTCCTTTGTAAATCGCCGTCGACCCATAACCACAATTCTCCTTTCCGCCCAACTTAACCATTCTTACCGTCCGGCGCAAGGGGGTCAGTTCACCTATAGGTCCACTGGATATTGTCTGGGTACTGTGTATGGGAACATCGACACCTAATACATATATGTGTCCACTCAAACCCGGACCGGAGATCCTAGGATCACGTGGACCTTGTTTCATCCCCCTCGGGTCAACAAAGCTGATCGCGTTGTTTCCCGCATACCCGAAGGGAGCAAACGCTTCTCCCGCAGGATCGGTGGCATAAAATCTTCCCAGGCTTTGATCGTACATCCGCGCACGGTAATTATAAATCCCAGTCTGTCCGTCCAGTTCTTGGCTGGTGTATTTATACTTGATATCCGGTGAGACCTGTGACTGCATGATAGCTCCCCACGCATCGTAGGCATTATACTCAACTCCTGTTCCGTTCGCTCCGTTCATTACTGCCCGTGTTGATCCTAAATGATCTTTGAACATGTCGTAGGTAACGCTATTATCGAGGTAGGCAATCAGTTCTCGTTGAAGCTCGTCTCTGTAAACACAACTTGTTACCAGATTCTCATGTCAATACTTTATGCAAGAATTCAATATAATCTATCCTAAGTGAAGCACGCGTATCTCTTCTGGTTTTGGTTTGCGGATGATGTGAGCAGAATCATCTCTGTAGATTTCTAACTCCACTAACTTCCCATTGATGACATGGAGAAGAAAATGAATTATGACCGCATCAATGTCCTCTGCTTCTCCTTCCACAGGAATTCGTTTTTCGCTATCAACGGTTTCGTCAACGAAGATATTAAATTGAAGACTGCCGTTAAAGTCAATTTCCTTAACCTTGCAACTCCCTATCTGGCTCAAGATTTGATCTCTTCCTGGAAACGGGTCTTTGAGAAGACACGATAACACCTCTGTTTCCCAATCGTTTAGTCTTCGTAATAAAGACGGAGAGTGCATAGATATTGATTACCTTCCTATAGGGTAATAAGTTCCGACATTGATGGTTCCATTAGGCAGCGTGAATGCGCGATATTCGATCGTTGTTCCTTCCACAGTTATTCTTCCCCAAAAAGATCCGGTGGCTGAGGCATCTCGAATCACACTTCGGATTTCCGTTTCGATAGCGTTATTGACCACCTCCGCGGCTAACCCAGTTTCCACAAGATGGCGAGCACCATGTCCAAATGTAATCAACCTTGCTGGAGCCGCTGGAACCGGCATTGCAGCAGCAGATGCAGATAAAAAGTCTTTCACAAGTACTTTTCATACTCAGGCGGAAGCCATCCTAGAATTTCAAGCCATTCTTCTTGTGATACTTTAAACTTTTCCCTGAAAATATGTGCATATTCCTCTCTGAATGCTACAATATTCAAAGGAAGCTTATAATCATTTGCAATATATTCCCCCCATTTTCCACTATCCCCAAACACGAAGTATTCGTTCCTTGGCCATTCGAAAAGTATTGATGATATAAAATTTCCACTCATCAGTTCTTGCCAACTTATATCTGCCGGATATTTCATCATGAATGGCGGTAATTTCCCCACGAACTGTTTCCCATATAAGTTTTCAATGATAACAAAAAATTTATCATGTGTATGTTGAATGCAAGATTGAAGATTTTCGAGATATTCTTGAATAAAGACTACACCACCTCGCAGGGGGAATATCTTAAAACCTTCTCTGAAACCAATGTCCGGTAAACCTCTTTGTTGATTGATGTAAATATTGTCTTGAATCGGTTTCCAAGACCGCTCGTATTCAGCGCGAGGCAACCAATACTTTTCCAAGTACTTCTCAGCAATTTCTTTATTTCCCCACTGGCTTCTCGGCATTCTGCTACCGGCAAGATATGCCTCAGAAGAAAATTCTTCAAGATGTTCAAAGTATTCTTTCATTACCGTCCTCGTAATACATAGATTCGTATTCCATTATTTATTTGCAGTGTGGGAGACCCATCCGTGTGCGATATATAACGAGTAACTGTCAAATCACCAGATTCAAAAAGCTGGTTGCCATTTTTTGTTATTTGAATTTCAGATTGATACTGTTTTGCAAGCCCTTGGAAAGCCGCATCAATATCTACATCAACAAAACCTTGTATTTTCCCACTGGCGAGCCTTTCAAGTTTTCCTGCCGCTCCAATTAGATCTTCAACGCCATTGATTGCTTTACCTGCAACGGTGAGGGCTGGAGCTCCTAGCCCCCCCCATCGCCCCAGTGGATAGAATATCTTTAACAATTCCGGGTATATGGTTTCCAGTCAAGTCGTCTAACCAATCCAGTGCTCCTCGTATTGCATTAACAGCTGATTGACCAACATAGCCACCTTGCGGTGGACCCACCCACTCCCAATAGCCAGAAGTGGTCGGCTGCCCTGTCATTACAATTTCACCCTTACTGTTTATGGTATATATATCACCAGAGGTAACCGAAACGTATTGATAATAGCCGCCGCCATTACCCTGATTGATAACCTGGGACTCTCCATTATACTGAATATGTACACTGCCAACAGTGTATCCTCCGTACCCATCACTTTGAATACCAATCCCTCCTAAAACACCTGCAAAGTATGCTTCTCCCGCACCATAGCTGGCATCATAGGAGAAACCAAAACCTCCAGCACCGCTGGGTATTGTCTGGCTGCTGTGTATGGGAACATCGACACCCAATACATATATGTGTCCACTAAAACCCGGACCGGGGATCCTAGGATCATGTGGACCTTGTTTCATTCCCCTCGGGTCAATAAAGCTGATCGCGTTGTTTCCCGCATACCCGAAGGGAGCAAACGCTTCTCCTGCAGGATCCATTGCATAAAACCTTCCCAGGCTTTGATCGTACATCCGCGCACGGTAATTATAAATCCCAGTCTGTCCATCAAGCTCTTGTCCTGTGAACTTGTATTTTATATCGGGAGAAACGACCTCAGCCATCACGGCTCCCCACGCATCGTACGCGTGGTACTCAACTCCTGTACCATTTGATCCGTTCATCACTGCCCGTGTTGATCCCAAATGATCTTTGAGCATATAGTAATTTGTGCCATTGTCGATGCACGCTATAAGACCCGTCGGTCCGTATACATACTGCCGGCTTGTCCCGCTGTTGGTTTTCTCTGTGAGCGGGTATTCGTTCAACCCACGAAGATAGAGCGTCGAGGTTGTTGATCCGTTCGTTACTTTCTTTAAGATGCGCTCTTTGCGCCCGTCGTACTCGAACGAGATCGTCCCGTTCGCCGCCGTCGTTACACTCATCGTCAGTTGCGTAAACGCATCGTACGTAATAGTGTTGAGACTCTTCGGGGTTGACTGTGTGATGTTGGCATTTTGATCGTATGTATATTGATCTGTGGATCCTGTTGTCCAACGTACCTTATTGGTTCCAGACCAATATGTGTACGTCGAGCCTATGCTTGCATGGCGATTCACCGTCATGATGTTGCCGTTCGGGTCGTATGTGATTGGATCAGCAGAACCGCTCGAGTTGACGCCAAGATCGGACGTATTATAGGTAGAATTATCAATATCCGCAATCAACAGCCGACCCAGGTTATCATATCGGAATTTCATCTTGTGAGTCGGCAAAGGATTGCCGGGATAATAAAACGAATCGGAGGCGATGCTGTTGTTGTAGTAGCCCGAGTTATCGAAGCTCCCGGCGGTGTATGTGAGCGCCTCCGTGAAAAGACTGCTGCTGATACTCGTGAGTCTTCCCCGCGGATCGGCGTAACTAAATTGATTCGCTTTCTTGTACGTTGCGTTGTTGTTATTCAGGATTTCCTTGTCGATCCCTCCGTCGGCGTTATACGCGTAGGTCGCATAGTAACTCGAATCTGTCCCTGAGCCGACGCTTGACACCCCTCCCCGTTGATTGTACGTGTAGGTGACCTGCATCCCGGAAGAAGAGGGCGGAATAGCGACGGCATCGACGGAGCTTCCGGCGCTTGCCGTAAATCCCGGCTCAAGTTTTACGGACGTCCCCGCTCTCAGCGTCAGGGTCGCCCCCGAATTCACCGTGACCGCCGGACCGACGGTGATTGTTCCCGACACCTCGCACAGGAATGTGCTTGAGCCTGCGAACGTCCGATTGGCGATGGTCGTATCGACTTGGGCTGTAAACGGATAGGTAATTGTTTTCACCCGGTTAAGATGATCGTAGTCGTAGGAGGTCTTGTAACCACTCGAGCCAAAATCGATTACCTTCTCTGTTGTGGTAAGAACGTTTCCATACCTATCGTAGGTGAATGTTTCTTCCACCTCTGCCGTGTTATCGTTATTGTTGTTCGTGAGAACCTGAGACAACCTTCCCTTCATGTACGGCTGCGTTCCGTCTCCATCGTACACGTACTTCTTCCGCCATGTTGAAGGGGTCGTCGGGTATCGAGAGCTCTCTGCGCTCGCTTGCGTGAGCGTACTCCAGTCTCTCCCAAGATAACCCTTTTCAATCACCCGTCCAAGCGTATCGTACTTCCAGTAGAGGGTAGTATCAGGAGTAGCGCTCAACCCCGCAGCGTCGACCATAAAGCGCAGCCTTCCCGCTTTATCGTACAAGTATTTCGAGGTGCCGGCATCGGGGGAAAACTGCGTGAGGGGTCTCCCCAGAAAATCGTACGTCGTGCTGTCGATCAGTCCTTTTGGATCGATGATCTGCCTCGGCAGACCGAGCATGGAGTACGTTGTTTGCGACGATAGAATCTGCGTCTGCGTATTCGGCGCGGTTTCATTCAACGCGGCAGTCTTCACCACGCGTCCGAGCTTATCGATGTACTTTCTTGAGACAGTCTTGGCGGTAACGTCGATCCTTGGCTGCTGGACGACGTCCACCGTATGACAAAGCTGGCCGTTCACCGTTGCAGTATCGTAGCGCGATTCAACAAACTCATTTGAGGATGTTTGCCCGGATGGTTTTGAGTACCTCGCTCGACTGAGCGGATCGGCGTAGTATTCAGCCTCGGTATAAGGATTTTGAAGATTGTTGTAATACGTCCGAGCATCTGCCTGGAAATTGGGATCGTAAGCGTGATTGATATTTTTCAAGTACGGTCTCCACCCTCGTAATACTCTTCCCACGTTGTCGTACTCCGCAGCCGCAACAATGTCATTCACACTATCCCGTACTTGCGTCTGAAGCGTTCTGCCCAGTCCATCGGCATACGTCGTGCGCTGAGAGTAGCTTCCCACATAATGATTCGCCAGATACATATAATTGTCCAGGCTCCACGACCACACGCCGCAGCTCCAGTTTGCGGGATAGCCGGTTGTGGAATACATGTCGGCATAATTTCTCGATCCGCCTTTTGGAAACACCCATGCAGAACATTTCCCGGTAGTTGTCTTTTCAATTTCAACTGTGTACCACTGGTTCAGCGGTGCATAGAGAGAGAAGCTATACGGAGAGCTCCACCCGACTCCATTGATATTCGTTTGAATTTGGAATTGATTGTACGCGGGAATGTACTGAACACAAAACCTGTTGATGGGGGGACCATCGGTGTGAAATGCCAAGACCTGGAGAGTCTGCCCGTACTGATAGGGGTAAAAATCAACCCGTGCAACAACATCTCCCGATCCGGCAGGTTTCGTGATATAACCGGCAGTATCGGGACAGGTACCTCCGCCGCCGCCACTACCAGACAAAGGCTCGAAGCTCGGACTGTTTCCTCCCCCACAAATTCCAGGGGTGAACCCGACCTGTGCTGTGATTTCTCCTTGAAACGGCACGTTGAAGGACGTTTGTCCTTTATACGTCCAGCCGGCGCTCGACGTGAAATCATTGTACCCGACTGACGATGTATAGGTGACAGAGGTCGAAAAATTTGGATCGGTGTTGACAAACGTTCCCCCGTGACCGCTGCGTGAAAGATAAGAACTTTGCTCGGAGATGAACTTACGGTCGTCGTTATACTGCTGAGTCGCTCTCCAAAATTCATCGTAACTCGTATACGACGTGACATTATTCTCATCCGTTGTGCTAATGGGTTTCAAGGTATTCGGATCGTAGGCCATTGTGTTGACGAATGTATTCGAAGGGTAAAATCTTAGATCGTCCCACGTGCATGCACCTCCGCCGTTTCGGGCGTAGAGTGATGTGACCCCCTTGCGCCGGACAGAAAGAAAGGGTATGTTGGGCGGAAAGGAGAATATGGGTTATGGGTCGTCGGCAGTTTACGAAGGAGTTGAAGTTACAAGTTGTCCAGGAATTGGAGTCTGGGCTGTCGTTGGCTG
>JACOSX010000053.1 GCA_016178625.1 Ignavibacteria bacterium | reverse complement strand
AGCGGTGTGGCGCTACGTGAATTCCTTCTCATCCTCGAACGCAATAATCAACTCCACAGGACTCAAGTCGAAATCGATCCCGCTCTCGAACTGACGGAAGTTTCTATCCGCGCATTGAAAGAGGGGAAGCCGGCACTGCTGGTCGAGCGACCAAAAGGCTCGAAGGTTCCCCTTGTCGTCAATCATTTCGCAAGTGCGAAACGGATTGAGCTTGCCCTTCACAGGCACCCAGACCAGATCGGCGAGGAATTGATCCACTTTCTGGATCGCGCGTTCCCTCCTACACTCAGGGCTTTAATCGACAATAAGCCTATGGTGAAGCGCTTTCTCCATGCGCGACCGAAGAAGGTTACTTCGGGGATCTCTCAGGAAGTTGTCATTTCCCCAAATCTCAACGCGCTCCCGATCCAAGTCTGCTGGCCCGGTGATGGTCGACGAGTCGACTCGTCGAGCGGTCGCTTCATCACCTACGGACAAATTCTCACGTATGATCCTCGCGATGGAAGACGCAACATCGGGATCTATCGCATGCACGTCTTCGACAAGGAGACGACCGGGATGCATTGGCAAATCCAAAAAGGTGGTGGCTTTCATTATTATCAAGCAGAAAAGTTAGAAAAAGATTTTGAGCTTGCAGTCGCGCTTGGGACCGATCCGGCTCTTTTGCTCGCGACAGTCGCAGCGCTCCCGGAAGGAATCGATGAAGCGATGTTTGCCGGATTCCTTCAGAACAAACGTATTGAGTTTACAAGAGGGAAATCAATTTCTATCGACGTGCCTGCATCTGCAGAATTTATTCTGGAAGGAATCGTTCCCGCGAAAGAACGACGGCTGGAAGGACCCTTCGGCGACCACTTTGGTCACTACTCCGCTGCTGCCGAGTTTCCGGTGTTCCATTTGAAAGCAATTACCCACCGTCGAGATCCGATCTATCCAGCGATTGTCGTCGGCAAGCCACCGATGGAGGATAAATTCCTCGGTGATGCCACGCAACAGATGCTCGGTCCGCTCATCAAGCTCATCCACAGAGAAGTTCAAAGTGTATGGGCGTACTACGAGGCAGGCTTTCATAACTTGCTCGTCGTTGGAATTGAGCAACGCTACCAAAAGGAAGCAATGAAAGCCGCTCTCGGGCTCATGGGAACCGATCAACTCTCCCTCACGAAGTGCATGATTACCGTTTCTGCCGGCGTCGATGTGCGTGACTGGCAAGCAGTGTTGAAAGAGATACATGAGAACTTCGATCCGCATTACGATTTTATCATGATCCCCAAAGTCCCACTGGATACGCTTGACTTTACGAGCTATAAGATGAATTTGGGGAGCAAAATGATTATTGATGCTACGAAGAAGTCAAGAGGCGATAGTCCCGCCTTCGGCGAGGTAAACTCCAAAATACTCACATCTTATATCCCACATCTCATATCAAGTGACCACCGTATCCTCGACGCTAATCTCATTGACGGTACACTTCTGCTCGTCAAAGTTTCCAGTGTGGGTCGTGACGTCATTGAAAAACTTGTCAAAGACCCTCGCTTGGTTGGCTTGCCCATGCTCGCAGCAGTCAGTGAGGATGTGGATATTTACAACAAGGAGAGTTATATTTGGGGAGTCTTCACACGATTTGATTGCGAAAGAGACGTCGTTTTCACAGAACAGCGGCTTCTTGGCATCTCACCTATATATAGAGGCATGATGGGCATCGATGCAACATGGAAGACTGGCTATCCCGAACCGTTGGTGATGACCGATGATGTAGTGAAGCGTGTCGATGAACAGTGGGGAAGAATTTGGAAATGAACAATCGTTGGGCCGTCAAGACTGCAATTGTTGCTATTCTTTCTGTGTTGATCTTCCGTTGCGGTGATGAGGGTGAGACGAAACATTTCAAGTATATTGCCAATGCTGAGTGGTCGCCAACAGAGACGAACTCACTCCTCATCTCGAAAGATGAATTTGACGGGAAATCCATACCCCGCGCTCGGCATTATTGATACCTCCGGGAATATTACTGCGACCGATTCACTCGGCTACGCGTCAGATGCAGATTGGTCGCCGGATGGATCGAGACTAATTTGTTCCGCAATCCGGCGAACTGGCACCGGAATCACTAATCTTTACATCGTCGACGCTGCAACCGGACGAAGCACAAGGCTGTTAAGTGACTCGATCAGAACAGGTGCTGTCTCGTGGTCACAACAGAACACGATCGGGTTTGCCTTCGCCAGCGGCGGAACCGCCAACCTCGCGATAATCGATACGAACGGCACCAATCTCCGGGTTCTCGATAGCACAGCATATTTCAATACGATCAAATGGTCACCGGATGGAAGCAAGGTACTCTATACCAGAAATTTTCAATCGACATACGAGGTCTACACACTCGCGGTATCCAACAGCCAGAAGCAATTGCTGTTGCATTTTGAAGATGGAACACAGATTACATCTCTTCGGTATTCGCCGGATGGCACGATGATTAGCTTCTACGCATATCAGTCCAGCACTTTCAGTTTGTATGTGATGGGATCGGACGGCTCAAACCCGCGAAGTGTTGCCTCGCAATCAACCGATGGAAGCTGGTCGCCAGATTCGAAGAGCTTGGCCTATGTTTATTATAATGTTGTGTATACGAAGCGAGTACAGTAAATCGTGAGGTGGGTTCATGAGAAGGTGCTGAATAGTTTGAAGTTGATCATCAAACATCATTGCGAGTCCGCCGTCCGTCAGGATTCCCGTTTTGCGGGATCAAAGACAGTCGGGAAATGACTTTGAAAAAGTATTTAAAGAAAGGTACAGTTATGACAACAAAAACACTCACAGCAGTTCTTCATAAAGAAGATGATATGTTTGTTGCAGAATGCCCCGAAGTTGGAACCGTCAGTCAGGGATACACTATTGAAGATGCATTGGTGAATTTAAAGGAAGCAACCGAGCTCTATCTGGAAGAATTTCCAATGCCAAAGATTGACAAAGTGCTGATGACGACCTTCGAGGCTGCGGTCAATGCCTAATCTTAGAACGGTCTCAGGCGAAGAAGCAGTTCAAGCACTTGAGCGTTTAGGCTTCAAGAGAGTCCGGCAACGAGGAAGTCATGTTGTGCTGAGGAAAGATATACAAGCGGGTGCGGTTGGCTGTGTAGTTCCTTTGCATAAAGAACTGAGGATCGGAACACTGAGAGGTATTCTCAAACAAGCAAAAGTAGAAGCTGATGATTTTCTTGCACAACTTTGACAGTGCACAACTCCGCCTCGCAAAACCAGGGGCGAAGAAGGGGAGATGAGTAAAAAGATTTGGAATTCACCCTTACGAGGCTGATATTTAGATATGTAAGATAATCGAAAAGGAGAAAATTATGATCAAAAAGATAACTATCAAGAACTTTCGAGGGATACAAAGTGCAGAGATGGAATTAGCACCTATGACTATTTTTACGGGAGCGAATAACAGCGGTAAATCAAGCATCATGTATAGTCTTCTTGTGCTTAAGAATATATTGTCAAATACTAATCAACCGCTCGATAGTTTCTTTGACATAGGATTCTTAAACCTAGGCGGCTTTAAAGAGAACGTTTTTCTCAAGCAGGAAGAAAAAAGAAAAATTGAAATCGGCATAACAACAGAAGATAGTGAGACATTTTCGAATTTGAAGATGGTCCTGGGTAAACAGATCTCAACTTTCAATCTAAATCTGAAAAAACCGCTCGACGTTGCCCTTTCTCTCGAAACATCCTTTCCTTATGCCCTGAATAAACCTGTTGGAACAACTTTGACAACAGACGACTGGTCAGCTAAAATAACTTGGAATGGAATAGCACCGCAGATAACACTTGAGACAAAGGGTCCGCAAGTGGAAACTCAATCTGTTACGAAACAACTTTCTGAATCTCTAATAGCTTCTATTGAAGAAATAAAGAGGGTGGACGTTATTCCCCTAAAAAGAGGATTTTCACAACCGACCTTCAAACCTACGACATATTCTCCTCAGATGTTAAAAGAGGATGAGATTGCATCCCTTCTTGCAAATGACAGAGAGCTAGAAAGTGATGTTGAGTTTTATCTCGAAAAAATAGTCAATAAGAAATTTAGCGCGCGGCAGACGAGTTTAGGGGCCAGCTCATTTTATCTTCAGACGAAAGATAAAGAAACTGCATTCGTTTGTGATCTAGTAAATGAGGGCTTTGGCACAAATCAACTAATCTATCTCTTGGCAAAGATTCTACGACCTGGGCAAGACACGATTTGTATAGAGGAGCCAGAGATCCATTTAAACCCAGCTGCTGTTGATAGTTTAGCCAAATCACTATCCGATATCGCTAATGAGAGACAAAAAACCATTCTTATCTCTACTCATAGTGAGCATTTCATTGTTTCTCTGCTGAATCTAATTTCACAAAAGAGACTGTCAACGGATGACGTCCGCCTCTACCATATCCATCGTGAAGGAAAAGAATCTAAGATCACATCACAAGAGATAAATGCAAAAGGCCAAATTAAAGGGGGATTGAAAGGATTCTATGATGTTGAACTAAAGCAACTTAGAGAATTTCTTAATGTGCCTGAGGAGGCCTGATTGGATATTGTGGTCGATGAGTGGCTCTTGGAATATATGATTCCTGGTTCTAAGCATTTTTCAATTTCAAACAAGTTTCTTGATGAATTAGAAAAAAGAGCCGATCGAATTGTTATTCGTATTCCAAGTCCGTTCGCACAAAAACTATACAGGTTTGCAAAGTATCATGAGAAGCGACTCACGAGATTCTTCAAAATTATGTTCGACGAAAACAAGGTTTACAGAGTAACCGATGAAGAAATTGGAGGATTGCCTGAACATTTAGTAGCTTCTGTGCCTAGTGACGATGTCTACTTGGTTGAATTGCTTTACCATCTGAATGAAAAGATTTTTGTCACTACCGATACAACATTAAAAGAGATTCTATCAAAGCAAGAAGACGTGAAAGCTTTTCTACTTGAGGATTTTTGTAGGAATTACTATAAGATAACTTAACGATAATATGCCCCTCAACTTCCGCGACGCATTACTCCTCCCCATCTGGGATAAAGTCCAGCAAGGCGATCGTCTCTCGCTTGAAGACGGTCTCGCGCTCTACAACACGAACGACATCATCTCGCTCGGCAAGATGGCGCACTTCGTCCAGCAGCAGAAGAGCGGCGATGCGGTGTACTTCGTCCTCAACCAGAAGATCGAGCACACCAACATCTGCATTCTCTCGTGCAAGTTCTGTGACTTTGCTGTCAAGAAAGGCAATCCGGATGCCTACGAGATGACAACCGAAGACATCCTTGCCACGCTTACGCCGGAGATCGCCGAAGTGCATATCACGGGCGGCATGCCTGCCGATTGGCCCTGGGAACGGTACGTCGATATCGTCCGCTCGATCCATGAGAAGTTTCCACATGCAGACGTGAAAGCATACACCGCGGTCGAGATCGATTTCTTCCACAAGAAGTTCAAGCTCTCGATTGAAGAAGTTCTGCGTCAATTGAAAGAAGCCGGCTTGCGGACAATGCCCGGTGGCGGAGCCGAGGTGTTCTCTGAACGAGTGCGAAAACTTTTGTTCAATCAGAAGATCGGGGCGAAAACGTGGTTCGAAGTGCATAAGACCGCACACAGACTCGGCATCCCGACCAACAGTACCATGCTCTACGGTCACGTCGAGACGCTCGAAGAGCGTCTGATTCACATGATCAAGCTTCGAGAAGCGCAGGATGAAACGGGTGGGTTTCTCACGTTCATCCCGCTCGCATTCCAGCCCGGCGATACCGGCATCAAGCCGCGCAATCACTTCACGTCGGCAATCGATGACTTGAAAACTATTGCTATCTCGCGGCTCATGCTTGACAACTTCCCACACATTAAAGCCTACTGGGTGATGCTCACCGAAGAGGTTGCCTCGGTTGCGCTCAACTTCGGTGCGGACGACATGGACGGGACCGTCGGATATGAGCGTATCGCGCATGATGCCGGCGCAACGAGCCCGATGAAACTTGCCAAGGACCAGATCATCAAGATCATCAAAGACGCGGGGAAGATTCCGGTCGAGCGCGATGTCTATTACGATCCACTCAATGTGTATTCCGATTACGTCATTGGGAAGATTCCATATCTCAACTCTGTCCCTTTCTATCATCACTTTGAAAAGCTGCAGTTCAAGATTTTACCCATCGTGCCGAGACGGATGGGACTCCTCGAAGAACAAGGACAGATCATCGCAGGTCCGTTTTCTTTGATGGACTACTTTCGGCAAGAGGAGCAGCTTGAGCTTCTCCCTTTCTGCATCGCCACACGCGACCAGGTGAAGAGCGTGATGCTCTTCTCGAAAGAAGGCTGGCTCGATTTGAACGGAAAAACCATCGGCATTACCGACGAGACGGCGACGTCGGTGCATCTCCTGCAGGTACTGCTGGAAAAGAAATATGACGTGAAAGCGACCTTTGAACGGATGCACGCGGGCGTGAATGATTACTCGAAGTACGATGCTGTTCTTCTGATCGGAGATGAAGCCTTGCACCGCAACAAGCACGGACTTGCCGGCTTCGAGCTTGTCTTCGATCTCGCCAAAGAGTGGTACGACTGGAAGAAGATGCCGTTTGTCTTTGCCGTGTGGGCAGTGAAGAAATCGCTGCCTGAAGAAACGAAGATAGAACTTGATGAAATCATCGGGCACTCACTCTCACAATCCGAACCTCGCTATGCTGACATCGGTGAGCTCCATGGAAAACAAATTGGATTAAGCCGTAATGAAGTTGAAGAGTATCTTACTGGCTTTAATTACCGGCTTGGCGAGCGGGAAAGAGAAGCGATGAGGGAGTTTAGGAAGTTGATCACAGAAATTGAGTCTAACACTGTTCCATATAGGAGCTAATGATGGCGAGAATCAAAGAGCAACCCGTAGCATACTCAGCGAAGAAAAAACCTTCGGGGCAGAGCATCGTGACAAAACCTAAACAGGCAGAGTTGAAAATGCTCGAGAACCTGAAGGATGATGTAACCTATGAAGATATCATGTATGAGTTGTACGTGCTGGAGAAAATCGAGAGAGGCTTGCGCGAGCTCGACGAGGGCAAAGGTATACCACACGAGGAAGTCAAAAAAAGTCTATCGAAATGGCTGAAGTAATCTGGTCGCCGGAAGCCAGGGCTGATCTTCACGAAATTGCAGATTACATTGCAAAGGACTCGTTACATGATGCAGGAGCAACGGTCTCCCGCATTACCGCTTCAGTCGAACGCTTGAAAAAGTTCCCATCAAGCGGCAGAATTGTATCTGAGCTTGGTATGTCAACTGTCCGCGAAATCGTTCTGGGTAGTTACCGCATTGTTTATCGCCTCTCGGAACGCTATTGTGAAATTGTCACGGCAAGACTTGTTGAAACATTTATATAGGAAGTAAAACCATGCACCTCTCAACCACCTTTGAAAAAGTCCGCTCTGGAAAATGCATTGCACCTGACCTGGAATCTCCCTCTCCTTTTAGGAGAGGGATTAAAGGGAGAGGTCTCAACATGGGATCCAATAATGCATTGGCACTTTGAACAATACAATAAGAATGGAATTCCACGAGCGCGCAAACTCCGCCGTGAGATGACCGATGCTGAGCGAAAACTGTGGCGATATTTGCGGAACGACCAACTCGAAACGAAGATCAGAAGGCAAGTGCCAATCGGATCTTACGTTTTAGACTTCTATTGCCCGAAGGCGAAGTTATGTATTGAAATCGACGGAAGTCAACACTTCGAAGATGAGGGCTTGAAACGAGATCAAGTCAGAGATAATTATTTGACGGAACGTGGAATTGATGTTCTGAGGATTTCAAACTATGATGCTCTGAAGAACACAAAGGATGCGTTACAAACAATTTATGACATGATCAAGGCCAAAACAAACAATGAGACCCCATCCTTAATCCTGCCCCTAAGAGGGGAAGGAGACTCTAGAGATCTTCAATAGGAGATACCATGCAATTATCAACTATCTATTCCAAAATCAAAAATGGTGAGCGCCTCACCCCAGAAGAAGGGCTCTTTGTCCTGAAGAACGCAGAGCTCCTCGACCTCGGCGATCTTGCCAGTCAGATTCGCTATAAGAAAAATCCCGAACAGAAAATCACCTTCGTCATCGACACTAACCCGAATTACACCAACATCTGCAACGTCGATTGTATCTTCTGTGCGTTCTATCGTCATCCCGGAGAAGAGGGCGAGTACACGTATAGCGTTGACCACATGATTCAGAAATTCAAGGAAGCCGCGCGGAATGGTGTAACAACAGTGTTGCTGCAAGGCGGGGTAAATCCTGCGATACCATTTGAGTATTACATCGAGATGGTTGAGCGTACGGTGAAAGAAGTCCCGGAAGTCATGCCACATTTTTGGTCGACGTCTGAAATCATTGGCATGTCTCAAGTTTCAGGTCTTACTATTCCTCAGGTGTTGCAGCGATTGTGGGACGCGGGGCAGCGGACAATTCCCGGAGGTGGAGCAGAAATTTTATCTGATCGAGTGAAGAAGAAAATCAGCAATTTGAAGGGCACGTCGGCTGATTGGCTTAAGGTGATGCGCGAGGCGCACAAGATTGGGTACAAGTCAACAGCAACGATGATGTACGGACATCTCGAAACGGATGAAGACATCGTTGAGCATCTGGAAAGTATTCGTCAGCTTCAAGATGAGACACACGGCTTTACTGCGTTTGTGCCGTGGAGCTTCAAGCCGGGGAACACACCACTGGAAAAGATTATTCCTCACTACGCCACACCGATCCGTTATTTGCAGATCATCGCGCTCTCACGCATCTACCTCGACAACTTCGACCATATCCAGGCGTCATGGTTTTCCGAAGGAAAGAAGACAGGACAGATTGCCCTCCACTTCGGAGCGGACGATTTCGGCGGGACGCTGTTCGAAGAAAACGTTCACGCCGCCGCAAATTTCGTGAACAAGACGAACATCGACGAAGTAGTTCAACTGATTCAGGATGCAGGATTCACGCCAGCCCAGAGAACGACGTTGTATGAAATCCTGAGAGTGTACGAGAAGGCCGAGGCGGCGTGAAAAGAGAGAGCTTCCTGTAGAAGTTTCCGATCCATGTTCTCGGCAACTCACCAGTGCAGAGGAGATGAACATACATCCATATCCAGACCAACCTCTTAGAAGTACTCATCCCAGCGCTCGGACGTTATTGTTGGCGATGTCGGTGGTGCTGATGTTGTCTTCCCAAGTTTCTTTCGTGTACAGTCAGCCCTCCGATCTCCAATTTGAACACATCACCACCTATAACGGACTTTCTCAGGATATCGTTAATCATCTTTTCCGCGACAAGTTCGGATTTCTCTGGATCGGAACCGAGGATGGACTCAACCGCTACGATGGCTACACGATTAAGACATACAAGAATAATCCGGGCGACAGCAGCTCTCTCTCGCGCGGTGCAGTTCTCGGAATTTGTGACTACAGCGATGATGGGTTGCTCGTGGCCATGGAAACCGGTCTAAACGTTTACGATCGGGTGGGCGATATTTTTGTGAGACCAAAAGGAGCTTTAGAATCCGTTGCGCAGTCATACTGCTACATGCCAACCGATGATCACAAAGGACACTACTGGCTCATTGTGGGCGGAAACAAACTTCTCCGTTATGATCTGCATGAGGATCGTATCACGGTCATGGAACCAATTACAGGTTCCCGATCATCGAAGCTCAATTCCATGTTTCTTGACCGCAGTGATTCTCTCTGGATTGCCACCGATTCCGGCGTTGCTCTGTTTCTCGGAGATAGTCTTGGCTTTCAACATTTTCAAATTCTGGACCCGCAGTTGCACACTGCAATTGCCCCCTACTATATCACTGAAGATTCTCGCGGCGATCTCTGGATCGGCACAAGCTCAGGTCTATATCTTTTTCGCCGGGGGACAAGAACGAGTGCCTTTGTTCCTTTGGGTATTCCCGTTTCGGGGAGATTCCTCGATCGTGATCCGATTGGAGCACTAAAATGGGATCGCCGGCAAAGACTGTGGGTCGGGGGCTTCAGCGGTCTATATTGTTTTGATGTCCAGAGACATACTGCTGTACAATATGTGAACAACACGGATGATAAGACGTCATTGTCGAACAATCGTGTCTATGATTTGCACATCGATCCGTCTGATGTGCTTTGGGTGGGAACCTGGCGCGGTGGATTGAATAAAACGGATTTCAAGAAAGAACGGTTCGGTCACATTCGACACTCGTCCAACACGCCATTCGCCGGCAAAAGCAACGACGTCTCCACTGTTTACGAAGATATTCATGGAAATGTATGGCTCGGCGGAAATAATTCCAATGTTACCCAAATTACGTTTTCATCCAACGAGTACAAGCATTTTTCGCACAATGCTCGGAACAACCGAAGCATTTCTACCGGAGATCTTGCTTGCATCGTGGGTGACAGCACGGGTGTCGTCTGGCTCGCGACAAATTCTATGCTTAATAAATATGATCCGAAGACAGAATCATTCAGCCGGATTGATGTGTTGCCACATGAATTTAGGAGTATGTTGACAATATTCCTCGACCGGAGCGGCTTTCTCTGGATAGGAACGGATGCATTTGGCGTTGAACGATACGATCCGAAATCCGGAATCATCGTATACTTTGGCCCCGGGAGCAGTGATACATCATATCATCGAATCATCAGCTCGTGGTCATTGTTTCAAGACACTCAGGGTGACATTTGGATGGGAGGGTGGCAAGGGAATAATAACCTTCACAGACTCGATACGAAAACCGGGCGGGTGGTGAGCTACTCTCAGCCTCAGCTTCACTCTGTCCGCAGCATGTACGAAGATGATGCTCACAATCTCTGGGTTGGGACGTGGGGAGCCGGGATAAGCCGGTTTACTCCATCCACTGGCGAAATACGACAATTCACCGAGTACAGTGGATTGCCGAACAATTTTGTGAAGGCAATCTTACCAGATGATAGGGGAAATCTCTGGGTGAGCACAGAACGGGGGCTTTCAAGATTTTCAATAAGAGATGAAACATTCAGGAATTTTGACATTCATGACGGGATCCAGGGAAATCTTTTCTATTCGGGTTCGTGCTGGAAAGGACATGACGGACGGCTGTACTTCGGAGGTGAAAATGGCCTCAACGCATTTTATCCCGATAGTATCAAAGATGAAGAATACAATCCTCCTGTCGTGATCACAGCGTTTCGCGTTGTCGATCAGCCTCGGGCTTTACGTCAGAAGACCTCGCCTGAAAGGCAGATTGTTCTCTCTTATGAAGAAAATATTTTCTCGTTTGATTTCGTCTCCCTCGATTACAGCGCCCCCGAAAAAAATCAATACTCCTACAAATTGGAAGGGTTCAATAACAACTGGAGTGAACCAGGTACGAGGCGTTATGCTTCATATACACATCTTGATCCCGGTGAGTACATTTTTTCCGTCAAAGGGACAAATAGTGATGGTGGCTGGAGTACTGATATTGCCAGCGTGCATATCACGATTCTTCCGGCCTATTGGCAAACCTGGTGGTTTCGCAGCGGTATAATGGTGCTGGTTATTTCTATTCTATATGGGTTATTTCGATATCGGTTGAACAAACTCTTGGAAATCGAACGTACCCGCTCCGCGATTGCTACAGATCTACACGACGATATCGGCGCGTCGCTGACGAGCATTGCGCTCTTCAGCGATTTGGCCCGAAAGGAAATCACTTCAAACCCCTCTCAAGCAACGGAGCGTCTCCAGCGTATCGCAGAGTCGTCCCGTACATTATTGGACAAGATGAATGACATCGTCTGGTCGATCAATCCGGAGAACGATTCCCTGGAAGATACCTTCTTGCGCATAAAGGAACTCGCTGTAGGGATGCTGGGAGCCAAAGGGATTGAGTATAGAATAGTCATTCCACCCAAAATTCCGGATGTTAAACTTCCGATGTCGGTTCGACGAAACCTCTTTCTCATCTACAAAGAGATCGTGCATAACATTGTTAAACATTCACAAAGCACGAAAGCTGAAATCACGGTCGGTTTTGAATCTGCGCAATCAATACTAACTATTCACGTCAGCGATAACGGCAAAGGTTTCGATCCTGTCACCGCGAAACGCGGCTACGGATTGAACAACATTGAAAAACGCGCGGACTTATTACATGCGAAGGTACAATTTACATCGGCTGCTGGCTCCGGGTCTGCCGTCCACATTGTCGTTCCGTTGAAATCACCTGTTTAGGTGATAGCATTCTCCGTGTACTTATGCTATCTTGAATCATGACGATCTCTGTTGGCATAGTTGAGGACGATCCTTCTATACGTGAAGGTGTATCCACGCTGATCAACACAACCCCCGGATTTCAGTGCAAGCATGTCTTTGACTCCTGTGAGGAAGCTATCGCGAAGATGACATCAGCTCCGCCCGACGTGTTACTCATGGACATTAATCTTGGTGGGATTTCCGGCATTGAGGGGACGCATGCACTAAAGACACGCTTTCCCAAAATGGATGTTCTTATGCTGACAGTGTATGAAGAAAACGATAAGATTTTCCGATCGTTGTGTGCCGGCGCTTCGGGTTATTTGCTGAAGAAAACGCCCCCTGAAGATCTCCTGAAGGCAATTCGTGAGACGACGATGGGAGGCGCACCGATGTCGGCAAGCATAGCCCGAAAAGTACTCAGCATATTCCAAACCGTGGCTCCGCCTCCACTTCCTGAAGTGGAACTGACTTCTCGCGAGAAAGAGATTCTCGAGCATCTTGTTGCCGGGTCGAACTACAAGATGATCGCCCGCGATCTCTTCATCAGTATCGACACTGTGGGCTCGCATGTGAAGAATATCTATCAAAAACTTCAGGTTCATTCCAAATCCGAGGCGGTCGCGAAAGCCCTTAAGCATAAACTCGTCTAACGAGTATCTTCTTTTTTTCTTCCAATCTCATACACTCATATACTCCCTATCTCAAGTACTCTTATACTCCAAACCATAAATCACCAGAATAGGTGATTGACTTTTCTCTCCAAGTAAAAAGAATTTCATTTCATTCATCTGCTGTTAAAATCACCTGAATTGGTGATTGACTTTTCCTTCAACTCAAGAAGAATTTCATTTTGTTCATCTGCTGTTAAAATCACCTGATTTGGTGATTGATACTTCCTCCCTCTTTTTGTAGATAGCTTAGTAGGGCATCTGATTTCAAGAATTAAATCAGAAGTCAAACGTCAGATAAAACCTAACATCTGTGACCTATCACCTTCACGATATATGAAAGGACCACCTATGAAAAACTTATCCGTTATGTTCTTTACGATGCTTATCGTGGTAAGCTTGACTTCCTTTGGTCAGGTTCCCCAAAAAATTTCCTACCAGGGGTTACTTACGACCGGCGCAGGTTCACCTATCGCCGATGGGAATTACGATCTCAAGTTCGAGATCTTTAACCTCCCGAGCCTAGGGACTCTTCGCCATACTGAAACGCAAACAGGGGTTGTTGTCCAACGAGGAACATTCAGTGTCATCCTCGGGTCGGTTACACCTTTCGCAATGTCGTTTAACGAGTCGTTGTACGTTCAGGTCACAGTGGTTGCCGGACCGCCAGGTCCCTCCTATCCAATCACGTTCTCGCCCCGATCGGAGTTAACCAGCGCACCGTATGCGCTCAGTGTCGCCACGATTGATGGCGCTTCGGGGGGAACAATTGAACTGACCCCCTTGCGCCGGACGGTAAGAATGGTTAAGTTGGGCGGAAAGGAGAATTGTGGTTATGGGTCGACGGCGATTTACAAAGGAATTGAAGATAGAAGTTGTCCAAGAGGTAGAGTCTGGGTTACCATTGGCTGAGGCCTCTCGGC
>JACOSX010000052.1 GCA_016178625.1 Ignavibacteria bacterium | reverse complement strand
CTGCTTGCTCTTCTTCTCCGATGGCCGTATCTTCTTATTCATGGTGCTGTCTCCTTTTATTTGATTAGAATTTGTGGTTTGCTCACTTCAAATCTAACCAACCGGAGCGGCACCTCCTAATTTTTACACAAATATACGGACTTCATCTTTTTCCTTCATGCCGCGATTCAAAGAAACGAATTCCTTTCCACTTTCGACGCCACAATATACGAGAATATCAGATAAGAAACGTTTGATGAATCTCACTGAGTGTGAGCTTTGGCATGTCGTCGAAGCTTGAAAAAGGAAGGAATTTTGAGACGAGAACGACAAATATCCTGACGGCAGCTACCGTCGCCGAGCACGAATTAGCGCATCACCTCTCTATGGGTTTGGTGATGATCTTTCAGATATGAGGTAGAAGATAGCGAATATGCCATTGAACTTGTTCAGGAAAGTTCTCAGGTGATCAGACCACAAAATCAAATAAAAAGTGTCAGCAGGGCTATCAAGAGGTGTTAACACTTCAATGAGGGATGGTGAAAGTAAGTGGACAGGGGCGGAGTTGAACCGCCGACACACGGCTTTTCAGGCCGTTGCTCTACCAGCTGAGCTACCTGTCCATGCCATCACCAAAAGAAACCGGGGGTTGTAAGGTGCAAATTATTGTTTCTGAAATGTCAGGAGCTCTCTGCAGTCCGAACTTAACATCCGGATTCCCCTCATCTCGGAAATGCCTTGGGTGCCTCTCGTCATCAACTCACCGGACCGCCGTGGAAGATATACCTTTCCGATTTGTTTGAAGCCTAACTCTTTGAAGAGCTGAGTGATCTCGTACGGGAAATCGATAAACTCCGAAATCGCAAATGCCGATTCGATGACAATTGATACCCTGCCCCCAGATTTTAGAATTCTTCCGCACTCGCGAATCATCCCCTTGAACTTGAGTGCAAAATCTGCTTTGGCAGCATCAACACTGACCTCAAAATCTGTTGACGTATCCCGCTGAGTGAATTCTGTCGGCGGATCAAGAAAAATGTAATCAACTGAATTAGATTGTTCCGGAATACCTGTGAGAAGAATATTATTGCGAGCGACTCTCTCATCGATCGGATTGGTATCGTACAGCTTATACTTCCGATCCTGGAAATGCGGTAGTGTATCAATGATATCTCCAACCGTTCCACTACCGGCAAATGGATCTACTATGTAATCGCCCGGCTTGGAATAATAATAGAGCACATTGGCAATGATCTGTCCCGGTATTCTACCTTTGTAATTCGGTTTACCGAAGCGCGGATCAGGTGTCTCAAACGTCCAGACGTTTCGGTCTCGAAGATCGAAGCCATACTTCGTGCGTTCATCGATTCTACGAGCAACGTCGTCATCATGGATTTTCTTGCGTAAATCGGAGATCGTCCAATGGTAGTCGACTGCCATCTTTTCATAGTGATCCCTACGTTTCGACTCATCAACCTTCGTCGCCAAATCAAAGTAGAATACTTCAGGCAACGGACGCTTCTTCGCGTCAGGATAATACGAATAGTACTGCTGACATTGCTTCAACATCGAGAATGGAAACTTGATCCCCGGATGTGAAGACACCATCTTGAGCACTTGGTCTTCAAACATTCCTTGTTTTCGCGCAACAGGCATCACTTTATCCACAAGGAATCTCCCCAAGTCCCAATAATTGTCGACATTGAAAGAGTTCAACTCGCGGACGAGATCCGCGACGGAAAACTGTTTTGGCTCAGGACGAACCGCTACAATTCGCTTTGCAGACGCAGATTTTTTCTTTGGTTTCTGTGCCATAAGAATATCCCTTCTGATGACTTGTATGTTGTCAGGGGAGAATTACGCTGAATCGGAAATGATCATTTACTTGTTTAAAATATAAGAAATAGATGCGGAAAAATCAATTGAGATGCCTATGCGGTAGTCGTTACTCAAGCTCCACGGCATTCTTTTGGCCGATATAACTCACAATGTCTTCACCGGCGTCCACCCCAATAACATTGCCTGAGATAAATGATGCATCGTCACGAGAGAGAAGCGCAATGGCTCGAGCAACATCTTCCGGCGTAGTTGTGCGCATCTGCGGATTCTTCGCTCTTGCTATGTTTAACATACTAACAGCTCCAGGAATTTTCTGTAACGCAGGTGTATTGGTTACCCCGGCAAGGACAGAATTAGCAGTGATGCCACGATGCCCAAGTTCCATCGCCAACTGACGAATGTGGGATTCAAGAGCTGCTTTCGCTGCCGAAACTGCACCATAATTCGGTAATACGCTGTGTCCACCGGAGCTTGTCATCGCGAAGATCCTCCCTCCCTGTTTCATCAGACCATCGTGAACAATGGCTTGAGTCCAGTAAACGAGAGAGTTTGCCATAACGTCGAGAGTCATCTCCATCTGTGCTTGAGATACGGCATCTTGAGACTTCTTGCCGATGTACGGCTTCAGAGTTCCAAATGCGAGAGAATGCAACAAAACACGGATTGTAGAATCAGGTACGGGGGCAAACTCTTTCTTCACGGCATCGATGGTCTCAGCGCGTTTGGCGGCATCGGATGCGTTGATATTGAAGAAGAGAGTTTTCGATCCGGTCGATTTGATGTCGCTCATCAGCCGTTCGACGTTGGGCATTGTTACGGCACGATCGAAGTGCACGCCGATAATATTCATTCCGCGGCGCGCTAACTCAAGCGCGGTTGCTGCACCGAAACCACTCGAAGCGCCGAGGATGAGTGCCCACGTACTTTTGCTGAACTCTGTGGATGACGACACAATGTACTCCTCCAGATGATGATGAGATCAAATAGAATAAATAATTGAGGCAAAGATGGAAAAAAATCAGGTGAAAATCAACTTCATTCTACCGTGACGCTCTTCGCCAGGTTTCTAGGCTGATCGACATTACACCCTCGAGCGATAGCAATGTAATATGCCAGAAGTTGTAATGGGATACTATTCACCACTGGACCGAAGTAGCTGTACGTTCGCGGCACTCGAATCACATGATCGGCGAGGCTGTCAATCTCCCTGTCATCTTCATTTGCAACGGCTATGATCCGGCCCTTCCGTGCCCGCACTTCCTGCATATTGCTCAACACTTTTTCGTAGATAGCATCCTTCGGTACGATAAAGACAACAGGCATGTTCTCATCGATTAAAGCAATGGGACCGTGCTTCATTTCGGCGGCGGGATAACCTTCTGCATGAATATAAGAAATTTCTTTCAGCTTGAGCGCACCTTCAAGCGCTGTCGGAAAATTGCTGCCCCGACCGAGATAAATGAAATTCTGAGCGTGCTTGAATTCTTCCGCGATGTCCTGAATATGAGATGCCTCTCCAAATATCTTCGCCACCTTCTCCGGCAATGACTGCAAATCATTTGCTAACTTGCATCCTTGGTCCTGCGGGAGTCCACGATTCCGGCCGAGCAACAATGAAATCAAGGACAAGACTGTAATTTGTGAAGTAAATGCTTTGGTCGATGCAACCCCAATCTCGGGACCCGCATGAATATACACGCCCGCATCAGTCTCACGCGCAATTGTACTCCCAACAACATTCACAATGCCGATGGCGGTCGCCCCCTTTGACTTCGCTTCGCGCAATGCAGCCAGCGTGTCAGCTGTTTCACCGCTCTGGCTGATCACAAACACGACATCGCCCGGGTTGATCACCGGATTGCGATAGCGGAATTCGGAGGCATAGTCCACTTCCACCGGGATCCCTGTGAGTTGTTCGAGCATGTATTTCCCGACGAGGGCGGCATGCCACGAAGTGCCGCATGCAGTAATAATAATTCGTTGCGCTTTGTACAATGTATCCAGCACTGGTTCCAACCCACCGAGCTTCGCAGTGCCATCGTGCACCAACAATCGTCCTCGGAGAGAGTTACGAATAGATTCCGGTTGTTCATGGATCTCCTTGAGCATGAAGTGTTCATACCCTCCCTTTTCAATCTGCTCAAGATCGAAGCTTATCTCCTCAACCTGTTTAATGATTTCCTGATCATGAATCGTTTTCGTGACGAATGAGCTTGCGGTGAGACATGCAACCTCCCCATCTTCCAGATAGACGACCTGACGTGTATGATCGACTAACGCAGCGGCATCAGAGGCAACGAGATTCTCATTCTCCCCCAATCCGATGACCAATGGACTCCCCTTTCGTGCTGCGACAATCTTATCAGGCTCTCGCTTAGAAATCACCAAAATTCCGTAAGCCCCCTCGACTTCCAGCAGAGCTAAGCGTACTGCAGTGAAAAGATCATCTGCACGTTTGTACATCTCCTCGATCAAATGGACAAGAATCTCTGTATCTGTCGCCGTCAGGATCCGATGCCCATCATGTTCGAGTTTGGTTTTTAGAGTCGCGTAGTTTTCAATGATGCCGTTGTGAATGATCGCGATCTCTTTGTTACAGTCCCAGTGAGGATGGGCATTCAGGTCGTTTGGTTCTCCGTGAGTCGCCCATCGAGTATGTCCAATTCCAAGATGTGAACAGAGGTTGGCATCTCCAATGAGATCGACAAGGTCAACTACCTTGCCAGCCTTCTTAATGACCATCAATGAGCCATCTTGTATTAGTGCAAGACCCGCCGAATCGTATCCCCTATATTCAAGTCTCTGTAAACCTTCTATGAGTATCGGAACTGAATTTCTGGAGCCAACATAACCAACGATTCCACACATAGATCAGCAATGCCTTCGAATAATTTTTAATTCCGATGAAAATGTAGTCATTTGGTAAGCCAAAAACAATATTGTGAATCATACATGGGTTACGTAAGAACCAGTCAGTCAGTGAGTCCGACAACGCACATCATACGTCCGGAATTGATTCTGTCCCTTCGATACGAGTGGAGTAATTTGGGATTGCATATCGTACATAGATTGGAGACCTCAATATGAAGTTTACCAACTCCAGAACTGACGAGGAGATCTTTATTGAAAGCCTTCAAGTCAAGATGTGCTTTCAATTGCGCCGTGCGGTGAAGATAGCGTTCATCGAACCGTGATTCCACTTCAGGGCCGACCTCATAACAACAAACACCAGCCGCAGGTCCGATGTATGCGAGAAGTTCATCGGCTCTCGTTCCATACTGATCTTTCATCAACCTCATTGCTTTCAGTACTACCATCGACTCACTTCCCCTCCAGCCTGCGTGAACGGCGGCGATGGCTCGTTTTCTTGGATCAACGAGAACAATAGGTAAACAGTCAGCCACAGAGACAACTAAGAATACCCGGGGACAATCGGTGGTGAGTCCATCGCATGATTCATAGGTTCCCGGCTCATGAACGTAACGCACAATGTCTCCATGCACTTGTCGAGGTATTGCGAGCTGCTCGAGCTGAATATTCATTGACCCGAAGAACCTTGCGCGGTTTCTCTTCACATCTGATTCGTCATCGCCAATACTGTGGCTAAGATTCATCCCGAATGATCCCTTACTTAATCCCCCACATCGTGTGCTCATCCCACAGACTATCCGAGGATCTGTTTGGAACAAACTTGGCCGAATGATGTCGACCTGAGGTATCGATTGCTGTCCGAGGTCGTCGTGATTCTGGTGGGTGTCAGGCATTATTCACTGTCCCCGGCTGCGTTAGTGTCTTGCTCCCTTTTGCTATGGGCAAATGCATTCGAACAAGCGTACCGCCTCTTTCTCCAGCTTCAATCGTAATTGTTCCCCCGAGATCAGTGATGATTTTTTTGACTATTGCCAAACCTAATCCCATGCCATCAGTTTTCGTTGAAAAATTTGGTTCGAATAAATGTTCCTGCATCTCTTCAGGTATTCCTGGTCCAGTGTCAAGTACGACTATCTGGACGGCATCTTCATCGATCAGTGTTTGCAAGGTAATTGTTCCTCGTTCTTCCATCGCTTGAATGGCATTGCGAATAACGTTAATGAATGCTCGGCGTAGTTCATCTCGATCTACTATGACGAGCGGTTGCAGATTTGCATACTTTTCAACGAACTGTACCTGGGCGTGTTGTTGGAAAAGATTCTTGGCCTCGAGTAGCACATCATTAACGTTAGCCTCGACAAGGAATCGCTCTGGTAAGCGCGCAAAATGAGAGAATTCTGACGCAATTCTGCTCAAGGCATCGATTTGAGCTAAGATTGTCTCTGATACTTGCTGAAGCAGTGAGTCAAAATTCTTTGCCCTATCGTGATATGCTTGTCGTAAGTGCTGTACCGAAAGTTTGATTGGAGTCAGGGGGTTCTTGATTTCATGTGCAACCTGTTTTGCCATTTCTTTCCAAGCAAGCTCACGTTGCGCCTTAACCATCTGAGCCTGAGTTTGCTGCAAGTCTTTGGTCATCTGTTTGAATGCATCCTCAAGCTCCCCTATCTCATCGCTGCGGTCACTTGCCAGATCCACATCCATTCGACCAGCGGCGATTTGCTGAGTTGCTTGTTTCAATCTGCGAATCGGTGATGAGATCTGATTTGCCAAGATCGTTCCGACTCCGAGCGACAGAGCCAAAGCAATAGCGTACGCGCCATAAAGGAAGACATTTCGGCGTGTGAGCTCTTCATCGATCTCCGTTTGTCGGTAGAGTGTCGGGACTGAAACGACCCCGAAGATGGATCCGTTTTGTGCAATGAGCGGTCGGTAACCGACGACGTATGGCAATGTACCGATAGTCTGTGTTTCGGTAAAGAAACTCTTCCTCTGGAGAACGATGTTCATGTATGCCTCAGCGCTGATGCTCGGGTCAAGAAGTTCTGCCGTAAACATCTCCGATTTACTGCTTGCTTGAAGGCTCGATCCATAGTAAACATTGAAGTCAGCATTGAGGTCGTTTGCAATCTCCGCGCAACGCTCATCCGTAAGTTGTGCAAGCGCAGCGGGCACATCGATCTCATAGTGATGTTCAAGTTCAGAAACAAAGACAGACGTCTGATCACTGAGCCGCCTGATCGACGATTCCCCGGCTTGCTCCATCACATACTGGCGATTATAATATGCGACAATGATAATTGGTATCAGTGACATGATGATAAACGCAAGCATCAGTTTTGATCGGAACGATATCGTTAAATTCTCACCACGATGCCATCTGACCATGAGTATCGCAGCAATCATCACACCCACAAGAATCAAATAAAATAAGATATATCGCAAGAAGGAGTACAGATGCCAACGAAGGTCCAACTCTTCCATACTCAGGGCAATCCAGCCGTCATCCGATGAATTGCTCTGTTCTGGTAGAAACAACGTTTCATACGATTTACTATCGATGATATCGTTCATCCAAGTTCCATTCGATCGGTTTGTTATGTTCTGAAGTGCGATGGGCAGGGGTCTTCCCAGGGGAATACGTTCATTGGTGGTCGTAATGAGTTTACCTTTGAAGTATTCCGAAAGAATAAGTGTCCGATAATGAGTCTCAAATTTCTCGCGGGAATAATTCATTAAAATTTCGGAAGCTTCCCCGCGCAACAGCGTCTGCCTACTGCCGGAGAGTTCTACCCACACTCCGCCGATCGAGGGGTTACGATCTACGCTGATGGGAGCGTAGCCGACATACCATCTCTCACCCGTACCATTATGGCTTTTCTCCTCCACATGGATTGTTCGTCTGCCCGGAGAACTCTCAACCACGTGTTCACGTGATCGGTGAGGAGCAACCCCAAGATGGAAATCGCTTACCACTGTGCCATCCCAGTTCACGAATGTCACAGAGCAATTATTCCCCTCCCGGCTTAGGATACTTTTCGCCCACTGAGTAAAGGCAAGTTTTTCGATATCGTCAGGATCACCTGTCGAGAGGATTCGCGCAGATTCCACTCCGGAAAGTTCATCGAGTGCCCGATTCAACAAGAACGTAAGCCAGGCATCTGCAGGTCTCACAATCTCACTTGCGAGCAATTCCACGTGAGCGCGATCCAGCTCATGAACTTTGTTATCCAAGAGGGGGACAAGAGTTAGAAAGGCAGCGACCACCAACACCATAGCCGCTTTTCCTTTAGCATCTCTCACTTTAAAGAAGACGGAGTCGCGTGAAAACCATAGAGCAAGGATCGTGAAAAGGGAGAGATAGAGGAGGCGAATGCCTTGGCTCATCAAGGGATTCTCCTGTGCAACGCCGAAGATGAAACTTGAGAAGAAAAGGATGATACCAATAGTAAGCCATGCAGTAACCTTGCGCGGCGGTGATATGAATATCCGTTGGACAAGAACCGCGGCAAGGCTAATCAACCCGACAGCCGCTACAACCAAACTCAGTGCGATGAGGAACAAACTCACGAGCATAATCGCAAGTTCATGTGAGGGAAGAACTGAGGTAGGATCGTTATATGAAAGCGCAGAATCGAATACTGCACTGTGAATGGTGGCTGAGAAACCTCTCATGCTCATCAAGAGGAGAATGACCACAATAGCAATATACACCGCCGATATCAGCTTCTTGCTAATATTACCACCCTGATGGACAGAAGATCTTCGATGCCTTTCGTTCAGGAGTACATAGACAACAATAATGGTATTAAGGAAAATGCAAATGGACGATAGAAATACATCACCAAGGGATCTTGCCAAACCAAATCCGAAAGGTGATGCAAAATAATCGGGTTCGAATATTTTCAAGTGTATCACACCCGCCGGGAAATTTGTCCAAATAGCTGTATACCGTATCAGCCAAATAGCTACAGACCAATATACCACTCGAACGAACGATGATTTTTTTGACTTGGACCACACCACAACGTGGTACATAATGGTCACCATGAAGAATAGAAGAACAAGATTGACGATGCCAGTGATAATCTCGTGTATTTTTTCGATGCGACCACTAAGGACTGGTCGGGCGAGAAATGCGTATCCCACGGACTTACCTATGAGATTCTTAAGTGAAATGGAGATAATGTTGGTATCTGGACTTGCCGTTGCATCCGAAGAACAATCAAATTCTGCACTGATGTCTAATCTCGAACTAAATGTGGTAATGAATGCGGCATTATTGATGAACCGGTTGTTGATTGGATAATTGACATCGAACAATCGCTTTCCCACTAAGTACCCCCCTGGCGATTGTTCCGTCATCACTGGAGTTATCACGACAAGGTAAGAGTATATCGCACCTTGCACGATGAATGTCATAGTATGCGGCAAGAACTTGCTCGTATCCACAACTGGTTTACGATTGCCCGACCAACAGAGAAGGTGCTTTTCAGCGTCGTACAGATCGAAGGAAAGGTCTCGGTTGCGATGTTGAGAAAATAGAAGAACAAAGAGTTCTGATTGTGTCTTTTGCGATGGTTGGGAAAGTGCTAGCCGCAGCGGAGTGAAACGGGCAATCTCTTCAACAGCATCTACGGTTTCAGACTCGTATATGGAGTATTGCGATTGAACATGATTCACTAAGTGCTGCTCATCATCCACCGAAAGTCGCTGCCAGTTTCGCTCGATATACCCGTCATAAACTTGTTCGCCTCCGAGCAAGAACATCAGGCCGAGACTTAGGGAGACAGTAAGCAGAAAGAAACGCTTTCGTAAAAAAAGCGCTGCCACATCAGATATGATCGGGAAGGGCATTCAATATCAATACGCGTTGAATTGCGTTATCACCCAGCGCTCATGCCGACGCGCAAGGGCGACATAAACTTGGAGAGTCTCGAGTTTCCCTTTGACCATAAAGCTTCCGCCACCTGTGGCGTAGGGAGAGGATTCGGTTTGATCAAAAGTGGTAAACTTAAAATGCACAGTGTGCCGAGCGGAGAAATAATTCTGAAGGATATAAAACGCCTGGTTGGCACTAAAGTAACCTGATTCGGTACCACGCAGGTTGAGAAAGACCTCGCGGCCGAAATATTTTGAAATTGCCCTCACATCACCTGCAATCAACCCCTTTTCGATCTCATCGAAGAGAGCAAGATGCTGAATCGAACGTTCCTGCGAATCCTGAGTTGCGATCGTGAATGCTTCCAACGATCCCGCCCCCACGAGGAATGTGCTGAGAATGGTTGATGCGATGAGTTTCTTCATAAACCTCATTGTTGAATAATACTTCATAGAACCCTAAAAGTCAAACCCGTAAACCGAAGCCGGGGCACCGCAGCACATCAATTGACTTCGCAAGCGACACCCCGGTAATGAAACCCTATTCGATCAACTCAGCGTCCCTTTGCACCTGAGCCCAATGTTAATGTTCCGCGCTCTCCCCCGGAACTGATCTTCAGTCGAGTATTATCCTGCTGCAACTGATAAGCCCAATCAAGCATGACTTTCATCGACGAGACAGAAGTGACCCGCACCTTGGCGTAATGGTTATCCCATGTCTTCACAACATACGTATGACCAGTAATTACGCGGACGTCCTTTGAGGGAGACCAACCATCTGTAGGAGCGACTCCGATATCATACAGAGACTTTGTGTAGCCGACATCCTGAATTTCAGAATCGTTCCACACATCGAGGTATGTTGTACCATTGTACGATTCGAAGAAGATGTCAGTGTACTTGTCATCATAAGGTCCGACGGAGTACGTCGAAAAATCGTACCCCGCAAAATCTGGAGACGTGCGGTAATCCTTCAGCACAACATCATATCCTTCAGGACGTGGAGTCTCGTACACAATATCATGGCTCGGTTGGCTTTCATTTCCATTGAAGTCGAATGAAGAAACGGCATAGTAGTACGTTCGACCGTTCACAATGCCTTTATCGATGAACTGGGTCTCTGTCGTTGACCCCAGGAGTTGATACGTACCGCGCAGTGAATTGCTGCCATAGATATTGTAACCGGCAACATCTATTTCCGGGCTGGAATTCCAAAAAATAACAATCATCTCGTCTCCTGTCTCTGTATAAAGTCCTTGAGGAGGAGACGGTGGAGTGAGATCAGGTTGAATGAATTTCTCTTGGCATCCAATGAGTGTACACAATCCGATCACGACGATAATTGACGATGACAATTTCATAATTTATTCCTCATAGTTCAACTTACCACTGTGGTAAGTCAAAAGACATGCCAACAGACGGGCGCAGAAAAACGTCCTTCATTCTGAGCTTTGGAAGAGTTCACACCCGTAAACTGTCTACTAAACGGATTGAAGAGTTTAAATTTTAGGACAGAGGAAAGTTATTTTGAAAAGTACGCGACTCCATTGTTAATGATACCAACGGCTTTGCCGCGAAGCCTGCGACCGTCGAATGGTGAGTTCTTGGACTTTGATTTGAATTGCCTTGTATCTACTGTCCAATCCAGAGAAGGGTCGAGAATGGTGAGATTCGCTTTCTCTCCCTTCTCGATGCGGATCGCGGGAAGGTGTAAAATTTTTCTTGGGTTAACGGAGAATTTCTCGATGAGATTGATGATTGACAGTATCTTTGTTTCGACAAGCTCTGTCATGGCAAGACCAACCGCCGTTTCTAAGCCGACGATACCAAAGGGAGCGTAGGCAAATTCAACCTCTTTATCATCGAACGAGTGCGGCGCATGATCGGTGGCGATCACATCGATGGTACCATCTCGCAGACCTTCTTTCATCGCGTCAACATCATCGTTAGAGCGCAACGGCGGATTCATCTTAGTATTCGTATCGAATGATCGAACAGCTTCATCGGTGAGCACAAAGTGATGTGGAGTCACCTCGCATGTCACGGGCAACCCTCTAAACTTCGCCGCACGCACAAGCTCAACGGCTCCCGCGGTACTGATATGGGCAACATGGTACTGTGCTTTCGTGTATTCGACGAGATGGATATCCCTTGCGACAATCAGATCTTCAGCGACAGGCGGCATTGGCGGCATTCCGAGGGTTGTTGAGACGAACCCTTCATTCATCACTCCTCCGCGAGTGAGACTTACCTCCTCCGCATGTTGAATGACCGGCTTATTCATCATACTCGCGTATTCAAGTGCTCGCCTCATCATCTCGGCATGCTCAACCGGTGCGCCATCGTCGGTAAAACCTACTGCACCTGCCTCGGCAAGCTCCATCATAGGGGCAAGTTCTTTTCCCTCTCTGCCTTTTGTGACCGCGGCAATAGGGTACACGTCGACAATCCCACCAATGACATTTTTCGATCGTTCAATAATGCTTCTCACAATTCCTGCGTCGTCGATCGGTGGATTCGTGTTCGGCATACAGCCCACGGCTGTGAAGCCGCCTGCTGCAGCTGCGAGACAACCCGACTCGATTGTCTCTTTGTATTCAAAACCCGGCTCTCGAAGATGAACGTGCATGTCGATAAATCCCGGGGCGACAATGTTCGAGGTGAGATCATAAGTCTCTATATCTTTTGGAGCAGAAATGTTGCTCCCAAGTTTCTCGATGACTCCGTCGACGATCAAAAGATCAACGATACTGTCTTTTCCGTAGGAGGGATCGATCACTCTGGCATTCTTCAATAGAATTCGCATATCACATCAATCGTTTAGACATACATCTCCATACGACATATTCCATTACTTCCCAGTACCGAGAAGGTACAACACCGCCATACGGACTGCTACACCATTGAGCACTTGTTGAAGGATGAGTGAATGCTCACTATCAGCGACGTCAGCCGATAACTCAACATCACGATTAACTGGACCGGGATGAAGAATCGTGATCGGTCTTTCTGCCTTGTCAAGTCGCTCACGTGTAATTCCGAAGTACTGACGGTATTCTCGAAGCGACGGAAAGTAGGGTCTGTTTTGACGTTCGAGTTGGATACGAAGCACGTTGAGTACATCAACGACTTTGATAGCATCTTCAACCCGATAAAACACATCGACGCCTAACCGCTCGATCTCTTTTGGAATCAAGGTCTTCGGCCCACAGACCGAAACAGTTACCCCCATCGTTTTCAAACCGTAGATATTCGAGAGAGCAACTCTGCTATGCGCAATATCTCCGATAATACAGACGTTCAGTCCTTCCAGTTTTCCAAACTTTTCCCGGATTGTATACATGTCGAGCAACGCCTGCGTTGGATGTTCATGTGCACCGTCGCCAGCATTAATGATATTCGCACCTATCACATTACTTAGGAAGTGTGCCGCACCCGCGGCCGCGTGGCGCATCACGACCATGTCGATCTTCATCATCTCGATGTTGCGTGCTGTATCTTTCAGCGTCTCTCCCTTTCTCACGCTGCTGCTCTCGGCTGAAAAATTAACAACATCTGCCGATAGCCTCCGCTCTGCCAATTCGAATGAAGTTCTCGTGCGAGTTGAGCTTTCGAAGAAAAGGTTGACAATGGTTTTCCCTTGTAGCGTGGGTACTTTCTTGATTGGGCGCTCGAGCACTTCACGGAATGATGTTGCCGTATCCAGAATCAACTGGATATCGTTCTTCGACATCCCTTCCAATCCCAGAAGATGTCGGCTTGCGAGAGGCATCAGTTCGCTCCTCTCTCGACAACAATGACGGCATCTTCACCATCGACTTCCGTAATGAGGACACGCACTTCCTCGCCGATCGATGTGGGAATATTCTTTCCGACAAAATCTGCTTTGATAGGAAGCTCCCGATGCCCGCGATCTACCAACACTGCGAGCTGGATGGATGCCGGTCTCCCCAGGTCCACAAGCTCATCGAGGGCAGCTCTCACGGTTCTGCCGGTGTAGAGAACATCATCGATCAGGATAATATTTTTATCGGTTACGTCGAATGCTATATCCGTGCCCTTGAGGATAGGCTGACTTGGGTTGTCGCGAAGATCATCACGATACAGAGTGATATCGAGAAAACCGACTCGCAACTCCTTCTTTTCAATTTCCTGAAGTTTTGCGGCAAGACGTTTGGCAAGGTATTCGCCTCGAGTTCGGATACCAACCAGAGCGATGGTTTCCGCTCCTTTGTTCCGTTCGAGGATTTCATGAGCGAGCCGCGTGAGGGTTCGCTCGAATCCACTGGCATCGATGACGCGTGATTTGATCACCATCGGCCACCGAAAACGAAAAAACCTCCGATCCCCGCTTCGGGGAGGAGGTTAGGGTGGTTATCGATGAGTAACATGTTCACGTTCCTTTCCGACCTCGCAGGATCGGGATTAAAGGGTATACAGCATTCGAGTTAGGTTAATGCTCGACAAATATAATGAACTTTCACCTAAAGAGCAAGAACTCCGAATTCCGTTGTGGGCGCTGCGGGGATCGAACCTGCGACCTTACGCGTGTGAGG
>JACOSX010000051.1 GCA_016178625.1 Ignavibacteria bacterium | reverse complement strand
GTTAGGTGGCTCATTCCAGCGTTACACGGTACGCGGGTTCCAGATCGGCCCCCGCCCGGGCCGCGAGAATCTCCTTTCCAGCATGCGCTCAAGCCCCGATCTATATCGCACGCCAGGTAAGTACGATCCAGTCTCAGAGAACTATGACCGTGATGTGAGCTTCAGAAATGCGGGTGATTTCATCAATGCGTATGGCTACGACATTTATGGAAATGAGATTGGTGATGGTTTCGATGGACCCAAGCATCCGGTGTTCGGCGATTTTTATTTGATGGATAAGATTGAGCTGAGTGATCTTGTCGTTAATGCGGGGTTGCGGCTTGACATTATTGACTCTGATGATCGTCAGTTCCGTGATTTTATTGATTATGACGGAGTCTATGGTCAACCTGGGACCCATTACAGTGCTGCGAACCCTCTGCAGCGAAGATCGAACGAGATCATTCCCGCGGGGATGGAAAAGAAGCCGGCATTCAAGCAGATCAGTCCTCGGCTCGGTTTCTCATTCCCGGTTTCAGATCGTACGCAGTTCCACGTGCAGTATGGAAAGTTTCTTCAGGCACCGCAGCTGAGTACCTTGTATGCCGGTCGAGGAATTTCCGCGGTTGCCTTCAGCGGACAATACTTTGTCCCCAGCCCAATAGGCTATGGACTTGATCCTGAGCGAACGACCCAATACGAGATTGGTTTCACGCAACAATTCTCTGACTATGCAGTTTTTGACATCACAGGATTCTACAAAGATATCCAGGGACAGATCCAATATGCCCAGATCAACACGGAGCCCGGCTCGGTGGCTGCCGCGTATCCCACGCTGCAGAATGGCGACTATGCAACCACGAAAGGATTGGAGTTCCGGCTGAGCTTGCGTCGTGTTTCAAGAGTTCAAGCGCAGGTGAATTACACGTTGGCAGACGCACAAGGCACAGGCTCATCTCCTTACTCTTCAGTTGCAGGTGTGGCGGTCGGTACTCCACGACCAACGGTGATCTCGCCCCTTGAGTTTAATCAGACTCATCGGGGTACTGTCAATGTCGATTACCGCTTCGGTGAAAACGATGGCGGATCGATTCTATCGCGTCTCGGCGCAAACTTATTGCTCACATTCAATAGCGGCCATAATTTTACCCGGGCATACGGAAGTCTTGGTCAGCGTGGCGCGTATCTCGGTGGCATTCTTGCCGACGACGATCCGCGAGCGCGCAAACCTCTCGAGCCTATCAATGCTTCGACGACACCGTGGTTTTACAACATCGATCTTAGAATCGATAAGTCGATTCAAGTAGGTGCGCTGGACTTGAACGTGTATTTTTATGTGCAGAATCTTTTGAACACCAAGAATGTCATTAATGTATACGGACGAACAGGCAACGCATATGATGATGGATTTCTTGGGAACCCGGATTTAAGCGGACCGATCGTTTCAAGCCGCGGCCAGCAGTATATCGATTTATATAAGGCGATCAACCTTGGTAACAGGCAGCATTACGCGCTGACCCAGGGTGGAGATCTGTTCGGACCACCGCGCCAGATACGATTGGGTTTCAAATTAGAATATTGAAGATCATCTACATATGAGGTTTCACAGAATGGAGACAGTGCATAACATATCAAGACGGCAGGCATTTCAGATCATGGTGAATATCTGCGTTCTCCTGATTTTCATCGTGAGCGTCTACGGAGATGCGTTTGCTTTCTCGACCAAAGGAAAGGGGAACCTGAAAGAGGGAAAGTCGATCTGGAAAGTGACAGGCGTCCCTGCCTCGACTCTCTTGAACATCAATAATCTTGCCATGTGGGTGCGGGATGATGGTCTGATGGAGCGCCGCCCCACTGATTTGAACGCGGGAGTGTCATTCCCTCGCGGTACATCGACCATTGTTTACGCCGGCGGATTAGTCTGGGGTGGTCTCGTGAATGATGGGACATCGCCTGCACTTCGCGTCGGGGGTCAAACGTACAATTATGGCACTGTCCCGGGAAGGATTATCAGCAAAGGCGTGAAGGAAAGCGCGGACAATCCCGATGTTCACATCTATCGTATTCGCCGTGATTGGGATAAAGCTGATCTCACGCAAGACGCAGCGGAGTTCAATGACAAAGCCCTGGCTGCCGTGACTCCTGGTGACATACAGCAGTTGCGCGCATTATACAAACGTGATTGGTTGGAGTGGCCCTGGCAAAAAGGTGCGCCGTACTATGACCGCAACCACAACGGTGTATATGATCCTGACCCAAGTGGACTTTATGACAAGACCAAGGACGAACCGGGTCTCGGCGGAGCCGACCAGGTGGTTTGGTTTGTCGCTAACGATCTCGATCCGAGTGCAGCACGCGGGCTGTATGGTTCACCTCCTGTCGGAATGGAGATGCAGGTGACGTGCTGGGGATACGCGCGCTCGGATGAACTGGGCAATGTCATCTTTGAACGTTACCGGATTATCTACAAAGGAACAGCATCGACCCCACCCGATGCAAAGATTGATTCCATGTACCTTGCGAAATGGGTTGACCCAGATCTTGGAGACTATGGCGACGACTTTGCAGGATGTGTGCAGGATTTGAGCCTCGGATACGTTTATAATTCTTCGCCGACCGATGCCGAATTCAAGAAGTTCGATTTACTTCCTCCGGTGGTTGGATATGACTTCTTTGAGGGACCGCGTGTAAAGGGTAGCCCGTCAGATTCTGCCAGGTGGAATTTAGGCAAAGTTGGCGGATACCAGAACCTTCCGATGACAACGTTCGCGTACTTTGCCGCGGGAGGTCATGACAGCGATCCTGATCTGAGCAATTATGAAGGAACCAAGCAATGGTACAATTTGCTCCGCGGCTTTCGTCCGCGTCCGGTCGCAGCTGAAGAGTGCTTTAAAGATCCGACTCTGGGAAATCAATGTTCACACTTTGAACTGAACGGAGATCCCATTTCGCTCCTCGGCTGGAATGATGGTCGCATCGATCCACCCAGCGATCGTCGCATCGTGCTCTCCTCCGGACCCTTTGCCATGGCGCTGGGTGATACACAGGAAGTGGTGGTCGGTTTGATGGGTGCACAAACAAAACCTGGAGAAGACTATCTCGAAGCAATTGATGAGTTGAGGGGGAACGAGACAGTCCCCGGTATCGACAATATCGCACAGGATGCATTCAATCTTAACTTTGAGCTTCCCGACCCTGTCCCTTCTCCAGCTCTCAGTGTAGTTGAATTAGATAAGAAATTTATTTTGGATTGGGAATCCGATACAGCCCAGACTCGCAAGATAGAAACGTACAGTTCAAAAGGTTATCATTTTGAAACCTACAAGGTGTATCAGTTCCAGGGAGCCACACCATCGAGCCCAGTGAAGAAACTTGCACCGGTGAATCTGGCGAATCCGCGATCTCGTGTCATCACAGATGATAAATTCAGAAGTCGACCGTTAGTAAACGGACAGAGTTATTACTTCGCTGTCACGGCAGTTGTCTATAATCCTGATCCCGGCTTAAAGAAGAAGCGACTCGAATCACCGTTCCTTATCAAGATTGCAGTGCCTCATGATGCGGACCCTGGTGTGATCTACCCGTATCCAATAGGGGAGAAAGTCCAGACTGCTCAGAACGTTGTCGGAGTAAATGACGCGATCGTCATCCCAAAATTCTTCGATCCGACTCGACCCGACGGGCACACGTATAAGATCCCGTTTCATCGAAACGGCGATGATCGGAGATGGGACTGTGTCGATCTAACGGTTCAGGACACCGTGCTTCGCAATATCCCGGTTGGTGGCGGACCTCAGCGCCTCATCACGCGCGGGATGACCCTTGAAGTCCAACCTTCGCCCATTGGAATCAAAGGAGTCTATCAAACTAAATCAAATGGTCAAGACACGAGAGAGTTTGTCTTTGGGACTGCAAACGCCGGGGGTCAGTTCATGATACTGGGTAACCTTGACTCTCGTAAGAGCACCAAGCTGGATACCATCAAAGGTGCAAATCAGGACGATCGGGATTTTGAATGGAGATTCACAGGAGATTCGAGTTGGGCATTGCTAAGAAAGGCAACAGTCACATCATCGAAGTGGTTGCGTGTGCCGTACACGATGTGGCAAGTTCCCAAAGATCCCAGTGGAACACCAATTCAGCTTTATACGGTTATAACGTTGTGATCGATCCAGTGAATCTCATTTACCGTGACGATATCACTACACGCTCTGCGCTTGAACAAATCAGGGTAAAAGGATATCTGGTGATTAATAGTGACGTCAGCTCGATCATCAATGAGAAGGTGGGCTTGTATAGAGTGTTCCTTGCTGATCTTGATGGTGATGGTGTGCCGGCACCAAATGGAACGGTGATCCGATTCGAGAAATATAAGGCGATCCTGGATGGTGACGAAAAAGTATTTACCACGGTGCCGGTGGAAATAACAAATCCCGACGCGGCGAAGAAAGAAGTTGCGCGAATTAATGTCTTCCCGAATCCTTACTATGGTGTCAACAGAGCCGAGCTCAACCGCTTCCGTCGGTATGTTACGTTCAATCATTTGCCGCCCTACGCGAAAATCAGGATCTTCAATCTGGCTGGCATACTCGTTCGGACGATCGTGAAGCAGGATAATCCGAGCCAACGGACGCAATTTGCGACGTGGGATCTGAACAACGAAAACGGCCTCCCAATCGCAAGTGGGATGTACATTGCGTATGTTGAGCTCAGGGATGCTAATGGCGTTGATCTTGGTACGAAGACATTGAAACTGATGATTGTCCTCGAACAGCAATTTCTTGATAGCTTCTAGGTAGATGGACTGATCTATGGTTACGCAAAATTTGATTCGTAAAGGAGAAGCACGTATGAAACAATGGATACCGCGTTTGATACTTGCCAGTATACTGATTCAGACGATGATGGTATCAGCACATGCCGGACGAGGGGATAAGGCTGGCGGATCGGCAGCTTCGGAGCTCTTGATTCCGGTCGGCGCTCGTTCGATTGGGCTTGGCAGCTCATCTGTTGCGACTGCCACAGGGATCGAAGCGATCTATTGGAATCCCGCAGGATTAGCGCGTACCGCTCACGCATCGAACGCGATGTTCACCCACATGAACTACATCGCTGACATCGGTGTGGAATATCTCGCGGTCAGCAATTCATTTGGCGGTTTTGGGACTGTGGGTTTTAGTGTGAAAGCATTATCTTTCGGCGATATCCCTGTCACGACTGAAGATCAGCCTGACGGAACAGGTGAACTGGCTTCTCCGACGTTCGTCATCATCGGTGGAACGTACTCCCGCCAACTCGCTGATCGTATCGGTATTGGCCTCACGGTGAGTTTGATTTCCGAACGGATGGAACGTGTAAGCTCGTCGGGGATCGCGTTCAATGTTGGAGTGCAATACTCTGGTGTTGGAGGTATCAACGGATTGAGTCTGGGTGTCGTCGTCAAGAATATCGGACCGCAGATGCGCTTCGATGGTCCGGGACTTCTGCGGCAAGGGCAGATCAACGATGTGACACGCCCGGGATCTTTCTATCTTGTCGACGCTTCCTCCGCCGAGCTGCCATCAGTGATGGAGATGGGACTTGCCTATACATCGGCAGTGACAGAGGATAGTAAAGTTACAGTCTCAGGGATGTTTCAGAACAATAATTTTTCTAACGATGAGTATAAACTCGGTGCTGAATATGCGTTTAACGAAACGTTCTTTTTCCGGGGTGGGTATAACTTTATCTCAGGTATCCACTTCCCAGGGAAGGATGCTTCGGAGCGGGATCGGATTGAGCGTGAAACGGCAAGCATTTTCAGCGGAGCCTATGGATGGTCGTTCGGCGCGGGTTTCCGGACGGTGCTGAGTGATGTCGATCTCTCAGTCGATTATGCGTACCGCGCTGCGCAATTCTTTGGAGGGAACCATGTCGTTGGTGTCAGCTTTGGATTTTAGCTGTTGATGAGAAGATTAATGTATAAGCTCGCAAGCGTATCATTATTAATTAACAATTCAATACATATCCAGAAAGGAGTAATCCTTATGCGATTCTCTACCACATTTCTTGGCTTGCTGGTCGTGAGCTCAATGCTCTTTGCCCAGCAAAAGGTGGTGATTACCTCAGCAGGTGACATTGTACCACTGAAGAAAGGTGCGAGTTCTATCGATGCTGCTCGCGCCACCGGCTTGATCAACGATCGGACGTCAAGCACTTCGTCTTGCGGTAACACAACGTCGTTCGGATTCAAGTCAAATCTTTATCCTTGCAATTTGCCATTCGTGGGTTACCATCATGATGTATGGGGACAATGGTTCGTCTGTCCAAGCGATGGATCAATCGATTCCGTGTACATCTCGACGAACGACCAAAATGAGATGGCGTCCGGCACGGCGAAGCTACGAATTTTCCAATCAAACATCACTCCATCGGTTGGTCCGGGACACGGGCCGTATCATTCTCCTCGTCATTCCTGGGGGTATTACAAGAAGGCAAATCTCTCAGATGAGGACTTCGGCGCGACACCATTTAAAGACGCTGCAACGGATACACACTGGATTCCGACAAACTTCACCACGGACAGTCTCATTGCTACAGGAGTAGATGATGGTGCGGCAAATCCATCGTTTGATCCGCTAGGAGATGAGTTGTGGGGTCTCGGCGGATGGCCTCATGTGTTCACAATCAATTCGATCAACGGCATTGGGATGCTTGAGCTTGGTTACAAGCCTGATGTGACAAAAGACCAATCGATTTTTCTTACGCTCGAGCAGCTCGGTACTCACACTCCTGCGGGCGCGGGTGGAAACAATGCGGGTCCAGCGACATGGTGCATGAGTAGCCAAGGTATCCCGGATCCTTCTGTGAATTGGAAGTTTTATGAGCACTCCACTGCAGGAAACCGCGGTTGGCACGCCCGCAGTGAAGCAAGCTGGATTTGGTGGATGGTGATGACAGTAACGGCAGATATCCCACCAGATATTAATTCGCTGGATCGGTTGTCACACACGCTCTCAACAGGTCCACGCACTGTATATACGCATCTGCAAGATTGCAATCCCGGTCACCCCGATAGCGCAGGAATTGCGTCGGCGACCTTCACCTATAGCATCGATGGTGCAGCAGAAGTAACTATTCCGATGACCTTCGACGGCGGCGATCAATACCATGCGTCAATCCCTGGCGGTTCGCCGGAGGATCATAACTACTACTACATTACCGTAACGGACATTAAAGGTAATGTTACAACTTCTGCAAAGATCAAGTATACGATCATTGCATTACGAAACGCTTATTATTCTCTTGATACCGCTGCGACCTATAACTGGGTTGAGCTGAGCGGAGATGCGGGAGCGAACAAGGTTGCAAGTTCAGCCTTTTTTAACCCTCGTGGTACCCAGGGCCCAGCGACCGATGATGGAACAGCAGGACCAGTAAATATGGGGTTCTCATTCAAGTTCTTTGATATCACAGATCGCTATGCTTGGCTCGGCGCTAATGGCGGTATCGCTCTTTCGGATACAACATCAGACACCCTTCAGATCAATGGCGCGGGCGGAAGCTTCCCCGGCAACTGGCAATTCCCCAGCTCTGTTGTTCCAAATGTGGATATGCCGAAGAACTTCATCGCTGCACTCTGCAACGATTACAACCTCGCACCGAAGAGCACCGATGCGCCGTATGCTCACGGATACGTCTGGTGGAAAACTGATGGAACGAAGTTTATCTGTGAGTGGGACTCTGTAGGGGTCGTTTCGAAACTCATCCCTGATACACTCAATTCCTTCGAGCTTATTCTGGATAATAGCGATGGCTCGATCACCTATCAATATAAGGATATCTCCGGCGGGGTACGACTAGATACGAGTGCGTTAGTCGGCTTACAGAAAGACTCACTCGATAATCATTGGCTCATGGTGAACAAGGAGAATAATCCTCCTGAGCTTAAACCACGCAATGGAAAAGCTTTCAGATTCAGTCGGACCGTTGCGACGCTAACCGCCGCGGATGGATGGAACCTGCTTTCGGTTCCGGGAAGCTCCACGAATCTTAGCAAGTCATACATTTTCCCCACAGCGGCGTCGGCGGCGTTCCGCTACCAGGCTGGATACATACCTACCGATCCTCTTGACCATGAACGCGGGTTCTGGGTAAAATTCAATGGAGCTCAAACGATTTTTATTCCGGGTCAAAATCAGTTTTCGGTGATGCCGAGTGCTGGCGGGGAAAACACTGTTAACTCTACAACAACAATCATTATCAACGTCGTGGCCGGATGGAATATGATCG
>JACOSX010000050.1 GCA_016178625.1 Ignavibacteria bacterium | reverse complement strand
TTATTGATTGTCATGTTGATCCCGCCGGGGCGGGAGAAACATTTCGTTTATCAATCGAATGTAAGTGAAGAACGATGATGATACTCATTACAGACGAGGTCGATTCTCAGTGCGTTGATATTCTGAAAGCGGAGGGATTCAACGTCGAGCACCGACCCGGTCTCACTCCAGAGGAGATCAAGAGAGTGCTTCCTCAGGCATCCGCCCTCATCGTTAGAAGTCAGACGAGTGTTTCCGCCGACATTCTCGAGAAGGGATCTCTGCTCAAAGTGATTGGTCGAGCGGGTGCCGGTGTGGATAATATTGATGTTGACGCAGCCACACGCCGGGGAATCATTGTGATGAATACTCCTGGTGGAAACACGATATCCACTGCTGAGCATACGATCTCCATGATGTTATCTCTTGCCCGAAACATCCCTCAAGCACACCAAAGCCTTAAATCAGGAAAGTGGGAGCGTAAGAAATTCGTCGGGACTGAATTGTTTGGCAAGACATTGGGAATCATCGGATTAGGAAAAGTGGGTACTGAAGTTGCGCGGCGATGTTTTTCGTTCGAGATGAAAGTGATCGCGTTTGATCCAGTTCTTTCCTCAGAGTCGGCTGCGAAGCTCGGAGTCGAGCTTGTTGATTTGCATGACATCTATCGTCGCGCGGATATCATCACCATTCACAGTCCGTTAATGCCCGAAACAAAAGGATTGCTTGGTAAGAGCGCATTCTCGCAATGTAAACTCGGAGTCCGAATTATCAATTGTGCCCGTGGGGGCATTGTCGATGAGCAAGCTCTTTACGATGCGTTGAACGAGGGTAAGGTCGCTGGTGCCGCGCTGGATGTGTTTGAGAACGAACCGCCTCAGGGCTCGCCGCTCCTCCAACATCCTCGTGTAATTGTTACGCCCCATCTCGGTGCTTCGACCGAGGAGGCTCAGGAAAAAGTTGCCATACAAATCGCACATCAAGTTGCAGATGCATTGCAGGGACGTGGTATCATCGGATCAGTGAACGCTGATATCATCGAGCACGCTTCGCGCAAGGAACTTAGTCCTTTTTTGGAATTAGGCGAGAAAATTGGAAGGTTTCTGGCACAGATCAAAGAAGGGGAACTGAAAACCATCACGATCTCTGTGAGCGGAAAAGTTCTTCGCGAGTATCAGAAAGTTCTCGGCTCTGCGGTAGTGAAGGGTATTTTTGAGCACCTCCTCTACGAGCCAATTAATTATCTTAACGCCCTCCCGATAGCAGCGGAGCGGGGGATCACTATTGTTTCTCTCCACGAAGAAGAACATGATGTCTATTCGAATGTTCTGTCCGTCAAGTATCAGACGAACAAGGAGGAACGGATGTTGGCAGGAACTGTTTTCGGCAACAGAGATGTTCGAATAATAGGCATCGACGGCTTTCACTTTGAGTTCAAGCCGAGCGGCCACTTTCTCATATTTTCAAATATTGATCGACCGGGAATGCTTGCGAGCGTCAGCACTCTCTTGGCGAAAGCTCAGATAAACATTGGGGGTCTCTCTCTTGGACGTTACCGCAGCGGAGAGAGGGCTCTTACCGTTGTCTCAATCGACAGTCCTCTACCTCCACACGTTTTAGCCGAAATAGGGTCATTGGATGGCATATTGGCTACGAAAGCTGTTCAAGTCTAATCGGGTCGGATGAAAATGCTAAATTATTTTTGGAGTTTTATCTTAATGGGTTAATGAAAAACTTGACAACTGTAGTTTCATTGCTTATATTTGCCACCAGATAACAGTTTTGTAGTCGACAGTAACTAATGATGAAAGTGAGGCGCGATATACAAAAGTTGCTACTACCTATCTCTAAAGTTATCCTTTCACTATTCCCATTGTTCTTCTTAGCTCAGCAATTGAGAAGGGATTGAATCATGCGATTATTTAAACACGCAAGGTGGTATACGAGAAACAGTGGCGGAGGTCGATTAATTTTCTTTCCAAATATGATTGCCCAAGTATCCAATTACCTGGAGGTCAATTCAATGAAACAACACATTATAGCTTTCGTGAGCATCGTTTGTCTACTTCCACTGATCCTCTGGAGTTGTGTTGATGTCAATCAGGCAAATTTCAGCACGCAAGATTACCGGTCACTGGTGAAGTTTGTCCATGTCGCCTCAACTTCGCAAGCGGCTGGTCCGGTTACAGTTACTCCCGTCGGCGATGTGGCTACGATCGGATATCTGCAAAATACAGCTTACTTGGATCTCCCTGCTGGTGGTCGCACTGTTAGCTTCGGCGGGGTCTCTCAAAATATTACATTTAACACGGGACAGCAAGGGACTGTCTACATTTACTCATTGGAAAGCACTCTCGGATTTTTCTTCAGCAATGAAGGAGATCTCATCAAGAATTACAGCAGCAACAAACGCGACACAGCACAGGTTAAATACGTCAACGTTGCGAAAGTCTTCGCATCCGCGCTTACATTCCGGGATAACTCGGCGACCGGTCCAAACCTTGCCAGCAATGTATCATATACAGCAGATGGGGGTTACTTGGACATTCCTGCAACAGGTCACCAGATTTTTGTTATCTCCAATGGCGGCTATGTTGCCAACATCGGCGGACATCAAGAACCACCAGCAGTTGCAACTCCGGACACTGGTCAAGCAACGATCGGCTTGAGCGTGGATAAAGGACTTGAATATTCGATCAGTGTTACGACGGATAACCGGGCTGGCGTTAACGATGTGTTCTACACCGCTGCACACTTTCATCGTGGAAGTCCAGGGGTCGCGGGTCCCATCGTAAGACCAATCGATGTTTCGAGTCAAGCTGTAACATTCCCTGATGTTTCACTGAAAGGCGTAAATGCTGTTCCACCAGATTCCACCACTGGGGCATCAGGCACCGGATCGTTCAAGCTGTACGCAAATGCAGCCCGCGATACCTTTGAGCTTGATTACACAATTAATGTGACTGCTGATCCGAATGATACAACTGCTTTGTCATCTTTTGTAGCTGCTCACTTCCATGTTGGTGCCCCCGGGACAGCAGGTCCCGTTGTCAAAACGATTGCCACTGGTGTCTTCCGTGACACAACGATTGAGGATGAATGGACAACGGGCGACACAGAACCGCTTACTCGTGCGTTGGTTGATAGTCTCCTCAAGGGAAGAATCTATGCCAACTTCCATACTCCCCGTGCGGGTGCGGGCGAAATTCGCGCCCAACTCGTGCCAGACACTATTTCGACAAATACATTTACAGGTAGTTGGGCAGATATACCTGACTCTATGAAGGATAGCGTTATCGCTGGCAGGCTGTATGTGAATTTTCATACTGTAACGAATCCGGCTGGAAAGATTCGTGGTCAAGTCGTGGTTGATCCTGCAAAAGGTCATTACGGCGTCGGATCGCTTCCAACGGCTAATCCTGCCGATACTACTTTTACTGCCGGAAGGCTTTATAGCGTTGTCGCATATTCTGATGGGACGAAATTACGAGTTCTCAAGGTTAGTAACAGACAGGTTGGTCTTACGAAGCCTCTCGGTGATAGTGAACTTAACCGATCGAGTGCGACGATACCAGTGAAACGGTAACATGTTTCGGAATCGCATAATCAAACGAATGCTTTATCACAATCATACATGGAGGGCTTTTACAATGCCTCGAATGATCATTTACCTGACTCTCATTCTTTTCATCGCAACAGCATCTTCGTTCGCCCAATATGGAAAGATAAGTGGTTCCGTTATCGACAAGCAATCAAAAGAACCGCTTGTTGGCGCAAGCGTGATCGTCGTCGGAACGACCCTTGGTGGCGCCACAGGAATCGATGGAAGATATGTTATTTTGAACATATCCCCGGGAGCTTATAGCGTCAAAGCGACCTATATCGGGTATCAAGACGTAACGTTCGACAACGTTGAGGTCACATCGGGACTGACGAAGGATTTGAATTTTGCTCTTTCTCCGACTGCCGTTGAAGTTGAACCCGTCATCATCGTTGCAGAACGCCCGCTGATTGAGAAAAGTGCGACAAACGCAATCAGAATCTCAAGAGCAGAAGATATCGAAAAACTCCCGGTGCGTGGGACACAAGCGGTGGTGTCGCTCCAGCCGGGCGTTGTATTTCAAAATGACCGAATATTCATTCGCGGCAGCCGCCCCAGTGAAGTCGGATTTCAGATTGAGGGAGCCAACACGACGAACATCATCGGCGGCATCAAAGTTGGCGCAGCGGGCTCGACAAATGACGAGGGAGGTGGAAGTTTTATTACCACAATTCCTGAGGCTGTTGAAGAGATTCTGGTGCAAGCGGGAGGGTATAACGCGGAATTCGGACGTGCGAATGCTGGTATCGTCTCTTCGAATCTAAAAACTGGACGTGACAAATATAAAGTGATGGCTCAGGTTGAGAGCGATAACTTTGCTGATGATGGCCAGAAATTCTTGGGGACGTATTCTTATGGCTATTCAGACTATGTATTGAGTCTCAGCGGTCCGGCAGTCGCAGACAACGTACGCTTTTATCTTACTGGAGAGAACCGTTTCATTCGGAATTATTACCCGGTATTCTGGGATGGTGCTGACTTCGGCGTTCTTAAGGACGACGGTACTCGCGGTGGAGACGCAGTCAGCACTGCAAATGTGAAATGGATTCCAGGAAACATCCCCGGCACATCCAACAATCGTTACTCCGTGAATGGTACGGTATTGTTTGACTTGAAGCCACTACTCATTAAGACTTCGGTGCTATACGCATGGCAGAGATCCCGAGCGAATGGGCTGTCGCAAGATATCAACATCCCTCAAGTTGTTCCATTGCAAAACATATTTGATCTCGATCGTCTCCCGCAAATTGACCAAAGTAATATCCTTCTCAGCGCGAAGGGGACATACCTTTTCACTCCATCGTTCTTCTCAGAACTGACCATCAGTTACCTTGACGACCGAGCGAAGCGATACGATGCGAATTTTGATGATAATCTGCTTGCCTATGGCGATAGCATTGAGGGGGCAAAGCGCGGATGGCAATACCGCTCATATTCCGATCCTCCACGTCCTTATGACTTCTTTGGATTTCTGTTCAACAGGCCAGGTGTACCTCTTGCAGGTTTTGAAAAAAGCCGCAACAACTATTTCAGCGGTAGTCTGAATGTCACTTCCCAAACCGGTCGTCACGAGATCAAAGCGGGCACTTCATACGAATATTGGACAGTCAGAAAGTACGGTGGATTCGCCACCCTCGATCTATCAGTACCTGCCCAGGTCTTGACTGCAATGCGGAACCAGCCGGATGACGCGCGATCCGAGACTACTCTGAGACGACTTATCCGGAAAGAGACTTTTCTGAATAATTACGGATACGACGAATTTGGCAAACAGATTGACTCCGGTCCCGATGGACCAAAGCATCCGCAGTTCTGGGCGTTCTATCTGCAAGATAAAGTCGAGTTCACCGATCTGATCATTAACGCCGGCATGCGGTTCGATTACATCGATATGGATACGTGGAAGATCGATAATCCCAACGATCCCGGTTTCGATCAGCAAGAATATCTTATCAGCGCCGACAAGTTGAAGAAGGGAAGAACATTCTCCTATCTCCAGCCCCGACTCGGTTTCTCATTTCCAGTAACGGATAAGACTGTATTTCATTTGCAATATGGTCTCTTCGTCCAGCCACCTCCGTTATTTGCTGCTTACCGCGGGCGCGCGCAGGCAGCGTCGTATTACCTGGGTCAGTTTTATGTCACTGAACCGCTCGCCGAGGATATAGAACCAACAAGGACTACTCAATACGAAATCGGGTTCACTCAGCAGTTCGCAGACTTCGCGTCCTTTGATGCTACAGGATTCTACAAAGACATCAAAGGCGAGCTCCAAAACGATATCTTCATTGTAGATCGCCGCATAGCGACTGTGCAGAATTACCCACTGTACGCGAACGCCGACTTTTCGACGACGAAGGGACTTGAGTTACGTGTAACGCTGCGAAGAATTAACAGGCTTCAAGCATTAGTCAATTACACTCTCTCTGATGCACGAGGGACAAATTCATTCGCAGGCAGCGCTGCCGCAGCCGTGAACGTTACGCTTGGTGCCGTGAAACCAACGGCAGTTACGCCTCTCTTATTCGATCAGACGCATCGAGGGTCGATCAACCTGGATTATCGATTCGCACAAAATGACGGCGGACCAATTTTGGAACAATCGGGCGTCAACGTGCTCTTTACCTTCAATAGTGGTCACCGATATACACGGGCAAAAGGCGGTGGCGGTCAACAGGGACCGGAGACGGGTGCAATCCTGAACGATGCTGATTCGAGAAGCAGATCGCCACTTGAACCGATCAATAATTCGACTACACCCTGGAATTTCAACGTCGATTTACGCGTTGACAAGACAGTTATGATCGCGGGACTTAGTTTCAATATCTATGGGTATGCCCAGAATCTACTCAACGCGAAGAATGTCACAAATGTGTATTTCCGGAGCGGGAACGCTTTCGATGATGGCTATCTCTCAGATCCCGCTCTAAGTGAAAAGGTGGTACAAGGGCTTGGCGACACATATGTGGATCTTTATCAAGCAATCAATCTTGCAAATCGACAACACCAGTGGAATCTGAACGGTGTGGACCTTTTTTCATCCCCCCGCCAGGTTCGATTTGGTGTGAGAGTAGAATTATGAGCGTGATCGTGACGGATCTTTTCAATTTCATATTACCAGTATCGAGGAAAGTCATATGAAAAACAAACTGAGCATTGTCATCCTCTTGATCATCTGGGCTCACATGTTATACGGCGCAGAAGAGGGTAAGAACATAAAGTCTAGCCACAATATGAATCGGCTCGCGGGATCCCCGGCACAAACCATTCTCGATATCAACAATATCACGACATGGGTGCGAGATGATGGTTTCTTCGATTGGGTCGTCGAAGGATCGTGGAATGGAACATTCCCTAAAGGTACGATCGGCGACATTTTCTCTCAGGGTATTGTCTGGGGAGGCTTCGTCGATGATGGTCAGTCTCCTTCGTTGCGTGTCGGAGGATCGACCTATCGAACTGGTTCCGTGGCCGGGGCGATTAAAACAGACGCAACTGGAAATGTCACTGGTCGTGAAGATCCCGGTGCTTCTGATGTCCGCATTTTCAGAGTTCGTCCCGATTATAAAACTGGTGATTTGAGAGATGATGCGGCGAACTTGCTTCAGAAAGCACTCGGTGCGGTGACTGATGATGATATCTCTCAATTGCGCGCTCAGTACGGAAGCGATTGGAATGAATGGCCCGCAATAAAAGGTGCCCCCTATGATGATAAAGATGGTAACGGTTCTTACGATCCGACAGTAGATGTTCCGGGCATTCCGGGCGCCGATCAAACGGTTTATTACGTCGCGAATGATCTAGGACCGAATTCAACTGTCTACGGTGCACCACCGATTGGGCTCGAGATGCAAATGACGCTATGGGCATATTCGTCGGAGCTTTTCAGCAACATTCAGTTCAAACGAGTGCGCTTGATCTATAAGGGAACATCTACGGGAAAGTCGGATTCAAAGATCACCGGCATGTACATAACTCAATGGTCGGACCCGGACAATGGCGATTATAGCGATGACTTCGCAGGCTGTGATACAGCACTAAGCTTAGGATATGATTACAATTCCGCAGCACAAGATCTCTTCTACCGAGATAGGTTTGGATTACCCCCACCGGCAGTTGGGTTTGATTTCTTACAAGGGGTTATCGTCCCTGGAACGGCTACCGATACGGCAATTTTCAATTTCAAGAAAATTCCGGGGAAAAAGAATCTTCCGATGACAACGTTCTCCTACTTCGCGGCGGGAAGCAACCGGGGTGATCCGGATCTCGGGAAATACTCTGGGACAAACCAGTGGTATAACTTAATGAGAGGTTGTGAACCTCGTCCGGAATATCCAAGCTGTAATCCATTTAAAGACAATAACGGTCAGGTGACACGGTTTGAATTGTCGGGTGATCCTGTGGCAGGCACTGGAGATCTTGACGGAAGATTGCTCCAGCCGGGTGATAGGAGAATATTACTCGCAACAGGTCCATTTGATATGGCACGTGGTGACACTCAGGAAGTCGTTATTGCACAGGTTGATGGTCTTGGGGGAGACAACCTTTCGAGCGTCGCCATCATGAAGAGTAATGATAAATTTGCTCAGGCAGCTTACGATAAACTCTTCAGTGAATTGCCGGGTGCACCGCCGCCACCTCGTGTAGCAGTAACCGAATTGAGTAATGAGATCGTGCTAAATTGGGGTACGAACGATTCGTTAACGGGCGTTATTGAAGATGTCGACCGTCAGGGATGGAAGTTTGAGGGATACAACGTCTATCAGATGCCGAGTGCTTCTGCGCGCTTTCCGCAGGATGCAGTGAAGATCACCACCTTTGATTTGATTGATAACATTCGAGCCATTACCAATCGGGTGTTCGATCCCGTCGCAAAGATTCCCCTTGATGTCGTTCGCCAAATAGGATCTGATGCCGGCGTTCAACGTTACATCAGTATCAAGAGGGATGCGATCAATAGTCGTCCTCTGGTGAACGGCCAAACGTATTACTTCGTAGTGACTGCGTATAGTTACAACGGCGATCCAGCGGTTGATTTTCATGCTCTTGAATCCCGGGCTCAGGTGTTGCCGATTGTTCCTCAGTCTCCTAAACCGGGTGTGAGGGTCCACTCGAAGGCAGGACAGGTTATTGATTTATCGACTACGGCGACGCACGTTTCGGGAACATCGGAGGTCCTTCCAAAGATCACTATAGTCGATCCCACCGCCCTTACTGGTCATCTGTATCAGATCAGCTTCGATACGTCAGGTGGTGGAACTTTTAAGTGGGTCTTCAAGGATTCGACGAAGGGAAGTGTTCTCGCAACAAGTGATAACATCGGATCAAATATCTCCGGCGATCCGAACAGCGACGCGCAATTTCCAATCGTGGATGGAATGTTCCCGCAGATCAAAGAGGAAACACCGGCTCTTAAGAAAGATCAAACACAATGGGTCTCGTCAAGTTCGGTGTGGTTTGTTGGCAATCGCTTTACTGCCGATCCTGCTGCCGCGTTTGATGGTGGTGTTACGACTGGGGCACAACTGCCGATTTATCTCTCGCACCAAAAGACGAGTTTCAATCCCTTCAACTCGTACCTGGTTGAGATTCGATTTGACGCTGCTACCCCGCAAAAAGCATATCGCTTGAGACGGACAGGACCCGGGAGTAGTTATTTGATCCAGTCAACGAATCCGTTTGTCAATGTTCCGTTTTCGGTGTGGGATGTGAGCGATCCCGCGAATCCACGTCAGCTCACATTGGCATGGAGAGATCAGGATAACGATGGAACATGGAATCCACCAGTAACAGGGGACGATGATGGGCTCGAGATCGTGTTCATTTATAATAAGACATACGATCCGACTGGGACAACGCAATTCACGATGCCACCCAACGCAATTGGCGATGAGTGCACTAAAGGTGCTAAAGCAGATGTTATGTATGGTCTTTCTCTCTCGGTATTGCCCGGTCATACGATCAGTGAGAGTATGGGTAAGTTGGAGATTGTCCCGGTCCTCCACCTCACACTTAAAGATAGGTTCCTGTTCAGTACGCAGGCTCCTGATACATCCCTGAATCGAGCACAGCAAGAAATTGACAAGATCAATGTCTTCCCAAATCCTTATTACGGGTTTAACACTGCTGAAATTGATCGACTGCAAAAGTATGTAACCTTCACTCATCTCCCACAGCGTGCAACACTCAGGATTTTCAATATGGGTGGAGTGCTGGTTCGCGTGCTGGACAAGGATGATCTTTCTCAATTTGTCCGTTGGAATCTCCGTAACGATAACAACTTGCCTATTGCAAGCGGGATTTACATCGTGTACGTAGACATGCCAGCTCCGATCGGCAGGACAAAAACATTGAAGCTGGCGATTGTCCAGGAAGAGCAGATCCTCAGAACTTATTAGCAAGGGCGGTGTGGATCTTCTCTTCCCATTGAGCAAAGATGAAAATAAAATTTGTTTACTACAATGAAGGAGTTGCGACAATGACACATACACTTGTTGCCAAATCGAGATTGATCGGCGTTGTGGTTCTGCTGTTGATTAGTGGTTTGAGTAGTAGCCTTTTTGCAGGGGGCCAGAACCGGGCTGGCACATCCGCGGCGCCTGAGCTCTTGATTCCAGCCGGCGCCAGGTATCTCTCTATGGGTGGATCACCAGTCGCTCTCGCGACCGGTGTTGAGGCGGTTTATTGGAACCCAGCCGGACTCGATCGTGAAACAAAAAGTGCGAACGCGATGTTCTCACACCGCACGTATATTGCAGACATCGCCTACAATTACCTTGCAGTGAGTGGGCGCTTCGACTTTGGAACGATCGGCCTCTCCCTACGGTCGTTGGATATTGGGGACATTCCGGTCACAACCGAGACATCGCCAGATGGAACAGGAGAGATTTTCAGTCCGACGTACTTTGTGTTGGGCTTGACGTACTCCAAGCAACTGACGGATCGAATCTCCATTGGTGTTTCAGCCAACGGCGTCAGCGAAAACTTCGCGCAGGTCAGTACGGCTGGCGTTGCGTTCGATGTTGGCGTTCAGTATAGAGACGTGCTCGCCGTTGGAGGCTTGGATGTTGGAGTGGCGGTAAAAAATATCGGTCCACCGATGAAGTACGGAGGTCCTGGCCTCTTCGTCAACGCGACCGTGCAAGGCGCTTCGCGCGGATCGACCTTCTATAAACTGGAAACTGCAGAGTTCGACCTTCCATCTGTTGTGGAAATCGGTGTTGGGTATCGCCATCATATGGATGACATGAACATGCTGAATCTGAGCACTACGTTTCAAAATAATAATTATGCGTATGATGAGTATCGCTTCGGTGCCGAATATAGTTATGATCAAATGTTGTTCCTGCGGGCAGGTTATTTGTTCGGTGCATCCTCAAACGATGCACGACCGAATATCTTTCAAGACTTCACACTGGGTGCTGGCGTGACCTTCAAGGGCAATACCGATATTAGTGTCGATTATGCGTATGTTCCTGTGAAGTATTTTGACAACAACCATGTCGTCTCAGTAAAAGTGGGGTTTTAGTAATTCCGAGTTTGTTGTCGTTATAGAATGGACTGCAGACGAAATACAGCAGTCCATTTTTATTTGAGCGTAGAGAGCCACCGTCCATGACGGGGGTGTACGAGCAAGGGGTTTCGCCATTATATGACGGCTTCTCTATCTCTGCGTGACATCTCCCCTTAAGGAGGGGGAGCGTCCCGGTTCATCCGGATGGGGGGGTGCAAAAGTCATCGCCTATGGCAACATCAGTTTACTTTTTCAAGAAAATTCCGTATCTTTTTTGCAGGCAGGAGGTCTTCTCCCCATAATCCAGAGAGTTGTCGAAGAAACTCTGATGCCCTCCGATTCAAATAGTGAATATGGTTAAGAGTATTTTTACGATCGGACTGGTCGTTCTCTTGAGTTACGGCGCGGGTTCGTGGCGAAATACTCCGATTCAGGAGAGACCGAAGTATGGTGCGTTCCACAGAGCCATCGCTTGCGCGAGTGATCCGGCAGCGAATATCTATGTTCTTGATGCGGGTTCAAGTGAGATAGTGAAATTCTCTGCTCAAGGTGAAGAACTTGGTCGAGTAGGGAGCTTCGGATGGGCAGAGCTTTCCTTTGATCATCCAAGCGACCTCATCGCACCAAATGGGCTCGACGTTTATGTTGCAGATTATGGCAATCATCGGATTCAACGCTTTGATAGGAATCTGAATTTTGTTTCAACGCTTACTTCGCAGACTGACGAAGGGGTAGACAAGCGATTCGCCTACCCGAGAAGTGTTGGGAGCTCCCGGCTCGGCGCATTATTCTTCGTTGATGGAGATAACAAGCGAATTCTAAAGCTCGATGTGGCAAATAACATCGAACGTAGCTTTGGCGGTATTGATGCATCGGCTGGGCGATTGACTTCTCCATCGAAAGTAAGAGTGAGTGAGGGCGACATCGTTTATGTGCAAGATGGAAACACTCTCGTGTTGTTCGACGTATTTGGAAATTTTCTTCGGACAATCAGCGACAGCGCAATCAGAGGGCTTCGATCGTTTACGGTTGACCATCATGGTCTGTATCTTCTGGATAGCAACGCTGTCTACACACTGGATGAGGATCATCTATCAGAGAAGAGTACAAAACTTCTGACAAAGACATTTGAATCCGATTCCAATACCATTGTGGATCTCAGCGTTAATGGTAATGAAATCATTCTTTTGAGGGAACGAGATTTCATTATTGTTCACGAAGATAGTAGCGCGTCATTTCAAAAGTGAAGAGAGGAAAAGTAACACACACTAATTCTCAAATAAGGAGGTCGTATGGCAGGAAAAAGTCTAAACAAAGTTATGCTCATCGGGAACCTCGGAAAGGATCCCGAGCTCAGTTATACAGCATCCGGCGTTGCCGTTGCGAAGTTTTCTGTCGCAACAGGTGAACGATGGAAAGACCAAGAAGGAAATACGCAAGAGCGCACTGAATGGCATAATATCATTGCATGGCGAAAGCTTGCAGAGATTTGCGGTCAGTACCTCAAGAAGGGGAGTAAAGTGTATCTTGAGGGGCGGCTCCAGACTCGCTCCTGGGACGATAAAAATACTGGAGTGAAGCGGTATGCGACAGAGATTATTGCAGATGATCTTATCATGCTCGATGCCAAGGGAGGTAACGCAACCATGAGTGAAACTCCTGCGGTGCCTGAAGAATCTCCGACGGCGGAGAAAGATGACCTGCCCTTCTAATCGGACGTCCAAGAAAAAAGTTCTTGACTTCAGTACGATTATCGCGTATATTGATGTTGTAATGCGTTCTTTCACATAATTGATGTTGGTGTCCCCTCCCGATTCTATCGAGATGGGACAGGGAATTCCGTGATTCCGCGCGAGCGGGAAAGTCGGAAGCTGCCCCGCAACTGTAATTCTGATGCCGAACTATTCGGCATTGTATCTTTGGTCATTATATGTCACTGTTCCGCTTGAGGTGGGATGGGAAGACGGACCGGAGATCGGAAAAGCCAGGAGACCGACCAGCATCATGATCTCAGCATACCTTCGCGGGAAGGTTCGGGTACGATCTGGTACAGATTATTGGTATTGCCCTAATTTTCTCTTGAAGAAGATTAGGGTTTTTTATTTTAACGCGGTAAATGGCTCACATGCATCACAAGATACATATTGCGCTTTATACACTCTGTTTCGTAGCATGGTATTCTACGATCTCTTGTGGTTATGCCCAGGACAATAAGAAGAACGATGATACAACAAAAGTCTATCGGTATGGAGAGGTTGTTATTACGGCGACTCATCTTCCTCTCGAAGGTCATCAGCCGCCAACTTCACGATCAGTTCTTACCCACGAAGAGATTGAACGTATGAATGCACGGTCCCTTGCTGACGTACTTTCGTCTGCAGAAGGGATCTTCGTCAAGGATTATGGTGGGTCTTCCGGTTTGAAGACAATATCGCAACGAGGTCTTGGTGCGGAACATACGCTCATATTGCTTAACGGTTTCCGCCTTAGTGAATTTCAGAATGGACTCGTCGATCTGGGTCTGCTGCTCACTGATGATATTGATAGAGTTGAGATTATTCGAGGTGGCCATTCTTCTGAGTATGGTGCTGATGCAGTCACGGGTGTCGTGAATATCATAACTGGCACGCCAACGTCCATTCCCTCGATCCGTTTGCGATCATCATTCGGCTCATTTGGGTATAGGCGTTATGGCATTGCGGGCGGTGTCTCACTGGATCTCATGAAACTCTCCGCCGCGTATCAGGAAGAGAAAAGCAGCGACGATTTTACGTTTCGGTTTTCCAATGGTAATCTCGTCTCTGATGTTACGCGAAAAAATGCCGACTTTCTTTCGCGAACAGGCTATCTGCGTGGAGAGGCGGCTCTTGTCGATTATCACCTGACAGCATTTGTGCAAGCCCATTCTTCGGAACGAGGTGTGGGTGGCCCGGTGGTCAGTCCCTATGCGGCATCCCGGTCACGCCAAGTAGACAAGGATTACATCGGCCAACTGTTTGCACGACGACAGTTGGATCACTCCGCCCTATTTTCTGTTGGAACTCAGATACATTATTCCTATGAACGCTATGTAGATCCCGATGTTGTCGTCGGCAGCTCCCTCATCGATAATTATTTTAGAAATATCGACGCTCGTGTCCTGACTTCGCTCTCATATCAACCGAGCGAAACAATGAAATGGAGTTTTGGCTCGGAGATAGCTCAAGCGTGGGCAATTGGAAATTCGATGGAAGAAGATGTTTCTCGCTCCCAGATTGGCGTATTCCTAACTAGTGAGCATCATCTTCAGCTTCAAGGAATCGCGGTTTCGGAAATTGTCTTCTCGCCTTCATTTCGATATGATGCGACATCGTTATCATATCCTTTGCTCAGCCCACAACTTGGGATTGTCGCTGTATCTCGTCTATATACGGTCGGCTTGATCGAGCGCCTTATGTCTTCACTACGCGCAACGGTAAGCAGGAACTTTCGTCTTCCTACGTTTAATGAACTCTACTACAGTGGAGGAGGCGGATTTGGCAATCGCTCGCTGAAGCCAGAACGATCAATCAATGCTGATCTCGGAGGAACTCTATCGTTCTATGCCTTGGCTGATCATGCCTTCAGTCTATCCTATTTTTTTATCGGCATGGACGATCGAATTGTGTGGGTTGCGTCCGGAGGGTCAGCGGTAACACCGAAGAACTTGAGCCATGTCCAATCAGAGGGGGTGGAATTCCGATATACGTTGACGATGTTCGATCATCTCCTAAATCTTCAGACCAGTTATAGCGGGTTACACACCACGAAAACATCGGAAGATTATCCGGGCGATCCGACTGCCGGTAAACAATTGATCTATATTCCTCAAGAATCGTTCGACGTTCTCTGTTCATGTTCTAAATCCTTTGACGGTGTATTCCTTAACCGGATAGGCGGGACGGTACAATATCACTTCGTCGGATTTCGATACTACACGCAGGATAATAGTAGCTTTCTGCCATCATACCGAGTCGTAAACGCGAATCTTCAGGCTCGCTTCCGACTTCCACCGGTTTCCATGAACCTCAAATGGGAAGTCAACAATCTGTTTGATGAAGATTATCAAGTCATTGTTGCATATCCTATCCCATTGAGATCGTATCGGCTTACACTGGGAATTGAATATTAAGTCATCACCATAAACCATTCTTATAAGGAGTAGTTATGAAATATGTTGTCTTCGTGCTTATTGTAGCAGCGTTACTTGTTGGTGGATGCAAAAATGATCCGATTGTACCCCTCAATCCGCCTGCACCTGTCGTAGCGAAAGCAATCTATGTTTTGAACGAAGGGAATTTCGGGCAGGTCGAAGCCCGATTATCTGTCTATGATGTCACTCGTGATACGGTGTACCGTGATGTCTTTGAAGGGGCAAATCACGGTCAACATCTTGGGAGTACCGGCGATGACATGAAACTGTTAAACGGAAAAGCATACATCCTGATGAGCGGTTCTGAAAACTTGGACGTGATCAGTCTGACGAATCATACGCTCCTCCAGTCAGCCAATTTACCCGGCAACGCGCCGCATGACCTCTTGCTCGATTCTGCTCGCAACCGCGCGTATGTTACGCGATTGTACAAAAGTTCTCTCTATGTGTTGAATCTGTCGACCCTAGCAGTTCTTGATTCTATTGCCGTCGGATCAAATCCACAAGGGATGGTGATGAATGGAAACGATCTCCTCGTCTGTAATTCAGGCTATGGATCCGATTCAACAGTGTCGGTGATTGATGCAACGACAAATATGCTAAAGACAACTGTCCGTGTAGGTCAGGGTCCAACAAGTCTTGCAGTTGCTTCTAACGGTAAGATATGGATTGCGTGCACGGGAAACGCGTTCGGAACTCCGGCAACGAATGGTAGTATTTTCATACTCAAGTCGGACACATACGCCGTTGAAGATTCGATCGTGTTCACGGAGAACCTTTGGGGGAGTATTGCCATGGGATCGGATGGTTCTGCGTATGTCATCGGCGTTTCACCGGGCAGTTTTTTTGGAGGACCGATGCACAAGATCAATACATCGACGAAAACAGTAACAATGAGCTATATCTCCGGAAACTATTACTCTATGGGGATCGACGGCGCTTCGGGCGATATCTACCTTGCCGATGCGAAAAACTTTTCTGCTGACGGTATCGTGAACATCTTTTCCAAAGATGGGACGGCGAAGAAAACATTCGCTGCACAGAAGGGCCCTGGAGTTATTGCCTTCAAGTATTAATATGACGGAGCGTGTTCTTTTCTCATGGAGCGGTGGCAAAGACAGCACGATGGCGCTTTATGAGATCATCAAAACAAAAGCGTATCACGTCGCTGCGCTTATAACGACAGTGACGGAACGATATGATCGGATCAGTATGCACGGAGTGCGCAATGCACTGCTCGAACGACAGGCATCGATGTTGAACTTGCCGCTGGAAAAAATTTGGATACCAACGGGTGCTTCCAATGACACATACAAAGAGAGGATGTTAGAAGGACTGTACAAATACCGTACTGCGGGAATCTCATCAGTTGCATTTGGAGATCTCTTCCTTCAAGATATCAAACGCTACCGTGAAGAACTGTTAGCCACTGTACAAATGAAGGCAATCTTTCCGATCTGGAAAAGAGATACCAGGGTCATGGCTGCCGATTTTATTGGAAGCGGATTCAAGGCAGTGGTTATCTGTACCGATCCCAAAGTACTTGACAAGAGCTTTACGGGCAGAATGTTTGATGAATCTTTTTTAAGCGATTTACCAAGTTCTATTGACCCTTGCGGCGAAAACGGTGAGTTTCATACTTTTGTCTACGGGGGACCGATCTTCAAACAAGAAATCCCATTACGCATTGGCGATGTCGTATTTCGAGATGGATTTCATTTCTGCGACCTGCTACCGTTAGAACTAGTGAGTTGAATTTCGACTATATGCTACGTATGTTATCAACAGGTGAGATACGGGAACATGACTTCGAAGAGAAACGATAACATTAAAATATGCTCGTTGCTGCCGAGTTCGACTGAGATAATTTACGCGTTAGGACTTGGAGATAATCTCGTTGCCGTGACGCACGAATGCGACTATCCACCTGAGGCATTATCAAAGCCGCGGGTGACAAGAAGTGATATCTCTCCGTCCCTTTCGAGTGCTGAAATCGATTTCAGGGTCCGGCAGCAGCTTACTGATGTGGGCTCGCTCTACTCTCTTGATGCGGATATGCTTGAGTTGCTCAAGCCTGATGTGATCTTTACGCAACAATTGTGTACAGTGTGTGCGGTCTCGTACGAAAATGTCGCTCGCATTGCTTATCATCTTAACAGCAAGCCGAAAGTGATTAACCTTGAACCAACATCATTGGAAGGCATCTTTGATAATATCATGACGGTGGGTAAATATGCAGGTGTTGTCGATCAGGCGGAAGCAGTGATACATTTCCTTCGTCAGCGAGTCAACCGTATTGAAAGCCTCGTTCGACACAGAGAGCGGGAAAATGTTCTCTGTCTCGAGTGGCTCGATCCGCCATTTTGCGCAGGGCATTGGATTCCGGAACTCGTAGAAATCGCCGGGGGCTTTGATGCCTTGGGCAGAAAGCATCAGCCATCCACCCAAGTTGCGTGGGAGCAAATACTTTCGTATAATCCTGATGTTCTGGTGATTACGTGTTGTGGATTTTCAGTCGAGAGAACGATGCAGGAGCTTTCGCTGTTGAGAAAACCGATGCTTGAGGGTTTGAAAGCATTTCAGGACGGAAATGTGTTTGTTGTCGACGGTTCATCATATTTCAGCAGACCGGGACCTCGCATCGTGGATAGCGTGGAGATTCTGGCGACGATCATTCATCCGGAACTATTTCCGATTGATTATCCCTCCACGGTTGTGGAACAAGTTCAAATATTAGAAGCAGTTCATTCACAATAAGTCAAGGAGTAACTATGGCTCGCTATCTGTTCACATTTGCGTTGATTTTGTTTGCGGCGCTCTCCCGTGTGCTGCCGCATCCGCCAAATGTTGTTCCGATCACTGCCCTCGCATTGTTCAGTGGCGTCTATCTTGAAAAGAGGCAGACGTTCATCATACCGATTGTTGCCATGCTGCTGAGTGATTATGTCATCGGATTCTATACGGGTATGATCTGGGTGTATGGCAGTTTCGTAGCGATCGGGGTAATCGGTCTATGGCTGCGGAAGCATCCGGGTTTCATCACCACGTTTGCCGCGACACTCGCCGGCTCAATCTTGTTCTTTGTCGTTACGAATTTTGGTGTATGGGTGTCCTCGCAAGTCACGTACTCGCATACACTTGCGGGCTTGACAGAGTGCTACGTCGCGGCGATCCCGTTCTTCCGCAATACACTTTTGGGGGACGTGTTCTACGTTGGCGCGATGTTCGGATTGTATGAGGTCGCGAAGAAATTTATTCCCGCGCTCCAATTGACTCCGCGAAGGAGCGAGGCATGATTTCTCACCGAAGCCGACCACACTAGTCGGCTTCTTCGTTTAGGTACTATCTCGATTTGAATCTTCAACATTATCCCCGTCGAGTGAGGTTGCCGAACGCTGTGCTTGTGTCACGGTGTGGTCAGTGACACCTGTGAAACTGATCCAGAACGGTACAGTACCGTTGTTTGTATCTCGCATGAAAATGCAGTATATTTAATTCCAGCCAATCATGAAAGCCAAACTCGCTTTAGAAAACGGTGTCGTTCTTACCGGTGAATCCTTTGGTGCTGAGGGAGAAACAGCGGGAGAGGTAGTATTTAATACAAGCATTACGGGATATCAGGAAATCCTCACCGACCCATCCTACTGCGGTCAAATTGTTACAATGACATATCCGCTCATCGGTAATTATGGAGTAAACCCCGACGACGTGGAAGGAGTTCGCCCTCACGTATCGGGATTTATTGTCAAAGAGTATTTCGACTACCATAGTAATCACCGTGCGAAGGAAAGCCTTGGGGCGTGGTTGCGCAAACACAACATCGTGGCACTGCAGGGAATCGACACTCGTATGCTCACGAGGATTATTCGTGATGTCGGCGCGATGCGCGCTATTATATCGACCACGGATCTTGAGGATGAAAGTCTTCTCAACAAAGTCAGGCGTTCCCCGAAGATGGCAGGACTTGATTTGACTATGAATGTCACCTGTTCCGAGCCGTACTCGTGGGATACAACCGACTCTACACCTTTTGCTCTTCAACCGGAATTCGGCAATCAGCTGAGAAATGGAAAACGCTACAATGTTGTTGTGTATGATTACGGTGTGAAGCGGAATATCCTGCGTCGACTGGTGAGG
>JACOSX010000060.1 GCA_016178625.1 Ignavibacteria bacterium | reverse complement strand
GCTGCGACACATGCGCCACAGCCGATACATGCTGCCGCATCAAAGGCTTCATCCGCAGTCACCTTCGGGATAGGAATCGCATTGCCATCCGGCACGCCCCCGGTATCGACGGAAACATATCCGCCAGCCTGGATGACGCGATCAAACCCTGAGCGATCCACGACGAGATCTTTGATGACGGGGAACGGTTTCGCCCGCCAAGGCTCCACCACAATCGTTTCACCGTCTTTGAATACACGCATGTAAAGCTGACAGGTCGCCACACCGCGTGCGGGGCCATGGGCGCGACCATTGATAAACATGCCGCAGCTTCCGCAAATCCCCTCGCGGCAGTCATGATCGAACGCGATCGTATCTTCACCCCTCTCCGCTAGTTTAAGATTGACGGCATCCATCATCTCGAGGAAAGACATATCGGGTGAGATGTCCGTCGCTGTGTATTCAACGAATTTCCCTTCCGATCGTCGATCGTGTTGACGCCAAACTTTCAATGTAAAATTCATGATGTCAATGCGATATTAAAAAGTCAACATGAAAAGACTTGATATCATTTATAGCTTCGTTGTGACGGCTTCACATATTCAAACGCTAAGAGTTCTTTATGTAGGACCTCTTTTTCTCCAATACCCTTAAACTCCCACGCGCCGACATACGAAAAATGGTCGTCATTTCGCTTTGCTTCACCGTCTTCCGTTTGGAACTCTTCCCGGAAATGTCCTCCACAGGATTCTTCACGATGGTAAGCGTCTTGGACGATCAGCTCGGCAAGCTCGAAGAAATCGGCGACACGATGGGCTTTTTCGATTTCCGGATTGAAGTTATCAACGCTCCCCGGAACTCGAACATCCTTCCAAAATTCTTGACGGAGTTGCGGGATTACTTCAGCAGCCTTTTTCAATCCGGCAGCATTACGCGCCATGCCGCAAAGGTCCCACATGATTTTGCCGAGTTGCTTGTGGAAGTCATCCACCGTTCTCTTACCCTTGATCGCCATGAGTCGCTCCGTTAGTTCCCTGACGTTCGTTTCCGCTTCTCGAATCGTCGGATGATCAGCCTTGATCGGTGGGAAGTTCGACCTTGCAAGATAATCACTAATCGTGTAGGGGATGATGAAGTATCCGTCCGCCAGCCCCTGCATCAACGCGCTCGCGCCAAGACGATTTGCACCGTGATCGGAGAAGTTCGCCTCACCAAGTACATACAACCCCGGGATCGTGCTCATCAGGTTGTAGTCAACCCACAATCCACCCATGGTGTAATGGACAGCAGGATAAATCCGCATCGGCGCTTCGTAGGCGTTCTCAGCCGTAATTTCGTGATACATATCGAACAGATTACCGTACTGTTGTGCGACCCATTCTTTGCCGTTTCGCTTAATGGCATCACTGAAATCCAGGTACACCGCAAGCCCCGTTGGACCGACACCATGACCTTTATCGCACATTTCTTTCGCTCGACGTGAAGCAACGTCACGTGGGACAAGATTACCGAACGAAGGATATAGCCGCTCGAGGTAATAGTCACGTTCCTCTTCCGGAATCTGCCGAGGGTCGCGTGTATCTCCAGCGTTCTTGGGTACCCAAATGCGCCCGTCGTTGCGCAAGCTCTCACTCATCAGCGTCAGCTTGGATTGATGTTCACTCGACACCGGAATGCACGTCGGATGAATTTGCGTGAAGCACGGGTTGCCAAAAAAAGCGCCGCGCTTGTGTGCGCGCCAGATCGCTGTTGCATTTGAAAGCTTCGCGTTCGTCGAAAGGTAAAAGACATTTCCATAACCACCCGTTGCCAGAATAACAGCATCACCAAGATACGATTCTAATGATCCATCCACCAAATTACGAGCAACGACGCCTCGAGCCTGACCATCAATAACGATAACATCGAGCATTTCTCGTCGTGCATAAAACTTCACACCACCGCGATCAATTTCTTTGCAGAGAGCTTGATAGGCGCCAAGAAGCAATTGTTGCCCCGTCTGTCCACGGGCGTAGAACGTTCGGGAAACTTGCGCTCCGCCAAATGAGCGATTATCGAGCAGCCCACCATACTCGCGAGCGAATGGCACACCCTGTGCGACACACTGATCGATAATATTGTTGCTGACCTGAGCAAGACGGTACACGTTTGCTTCTCTTGCTCGGTAATCTCCGCCTTTCACGGTATCGTAAAACAGCCTCCAGATACTGTCGCCATCGTTCTTATAATTCTTCGGCGCGTTGATACCGCCCTGCGCGGCGATGCTGTGGGCACGGCGTGGCGACTCGTGATAACAGAGCGATGTAACGTTATAGCCAAGCTCAGCGAGCGAAGCTGCCGACGACGCCCCTGCCAACCCCGTTCCGACAACAATGATGTGGTACTTCCGCTTGTTTGCTGGGTTGACAAGCTTCAAACTGAACCGATGCATATCCCACTTCTTCTCGATCGGACCTTCGGGTATTTTTGATTCAAGCTTCATAGTCATCTACACGATTCAATATTTCAGAAGAAAATAGATCGGCATCGCAGCAAAGCAAAGAGGAATAACAAACCAAAAGAGAATGCCAACACCTTCGATTAACGGGGTGTATTTTTTTGTTTTCAACCCGAACGTTTGGAATGCCGACTGAAATCCATGTCGCAAGTGGAATCCCAGCAACACCATCGCCAACACATAAAAGGCGCTGTACACCGGATCGGTAAATGCCTCCTTCACTGTCGCAAACATTGAAAAATGTTCATCAGTCTTAAATCGAGATGTGAACCAAAATGACCTCATGTGCACAATGAGGAAAATGAACACGATACTCCCTGTGACAAACATCGTCCGGGAGAAGAATGAACTGTTTTCGTTAGGCTTAGTCACCTCGTATTGTCGTGGACGCGCGCGTTTGTTCCGGATCCAGACGAGCGTACCTGTAACTATGTGTCCGATGAAAACTGCAAACAGCAAAATCTCAATAATGCGGATAACTAAAAGACTCGGCAAAATTTCGGCATAAGCGTCGAACGCCGCCACACCATCGTCCTTGAAGAGAAACAGATTCCCCCCCAGGTGGACAACTAAGTATATACATAGCAGAATGCCAGTTAAACCGACGACCAGTTTTTTCCCGATGGAAGAATGATACAATTCAGTAAATGTACCCATTGACTACTGTAAGATTCTATTAAGTAAATGGCGGATAAGTAGAATGAACATCATGATGCCCGATTGGCAGGTCGGTTGATAATCACGGGATAAAATGTATGAAAAGATGGAGAAAGATGCAAGGTGAGTAGCGCTCTGGATTAGAACTCCGACTTCTAACCACACTCTAGCGAGAAGAAGTCGGAGTTTTTGCTACGCCTTCTCTCTCCTCCCAGAGTGCTGGGCAACAGCCTCAAACGTTAGCTCACACTATGTCACAACAGTGTCTCCTATAAATTTCCGTACTGATATCGAACTGCCGAACAAACCGAGAATCACCCCTACACCAACAACAGCCACGTAAAAAAAATTATCGATACGGATGAATTCGGCAAGCTCAGTTGAGATGAGTCCAGTGGCGAAGGCTATCACATAATAAATGATGCCTGAGGCGATGATGCCGCCTGTTAAACCCTGCAGAATTCCTTCAATTAAAAATGGAGCTCGTACAAACCATCGAGATGCACCAACAAGCTTCATTGTCTGCACCGATTTGCGCTTTGCGTAAATGGTAAGACGGATCGTATTGGACACCAAATAGATCGCCGAGATACCCAGGAGAATTCCGAGCGCAAGTCCTGCAAGATACAAAACGCTGGTTTGTTTTTCGATGAACTCTAGCATGTCTTTTCGATACACGACCTTCTCGACGTCCTTGATCGCCATGATTGCGGATTGAACGTTGCTCGCCTTGTGGGTCGTCCGGTATTCAGTTCTTAGGAAAATTTTGAACGAGGGGGGCAATGGGTTGAAATCGAGCACGCGATTAATATCTTCCCCAAATTCCTCCTTGAAGATGCGGGCGGCTTCGTCCTTTGAGACAAACTGCACGCGATCGACTCCTTCGACGGTCAGAAGTTGCTGTTGAATCTGGTTAATGCGCGCCTTGGAAAGCGGCTCCTCGAGGAACGCCTCCATTTCAACCTTCTCACGGATCTCGTCGACGATGCGCGAGGTGTTCGTCGAGATCACGTAGAAGAGTCCGAGCAACAGCAGCGAAATGGTGATCGTAATGATGGATCCAATTGCCGCGAGCTTCGCGCGGCGGAAACCCGAGAGACCTTCCTTAACAACGTAAAGCGTGCTCATCGTCGTCGTTGCCCGACAGTTTTTCCTTCAGAGTACGATCCGAGAATTTTCATGTACGTGCTGATTTCCTTCAAATGATCGATCGCGTTCCGGCTTGCCTCATCGCGAATGCTCCCCTGAAAATCGAGATAGAACAGATACTCCCACGGCCGTCCAATCAACGGACGAGACTCGATCTTGTAGAGATTAATGTCGCGCAGGGCGAACACACTGAGCGCCTTGAACAGCCCGCCAGGCATATCTTTGATCGAGAAGATAATCGACGTCTTCGCCCTAACCTTCGGCACAACTTCTTGCTTCGACAGGACAAGGAATCGAGTGAAGTTCTGATGATCGCTCTCAATGCCGGAACGCAACACTTTCAGTCTGTATACCTTCGCCGCTTCGAGGCTCGCGATTGCTGCCGCATCCGTGCGCCCGCTTTCACGAATGAACTTCGCCGCACCAGCCGTATCGTAGAACGCGACGACTTCGACGCCTCGTAGGCTGTCGAGAAATGTCTCACACTGGCCCAACGCCTGGGGATGCGAGTAGATGTACTTGATCTTCCGCAGCATCACGCCAGGATTGACCAAGAGTGCATGTACCACGCGCAGCTTCAACTCTCCGACAATCTTGAGATTAAATGCCTGCAGTAAATCGTAATTCTGATGGATGCTACCGTAGAGCGAGTTCTCGATCGGTACGATACCACACCTCACCGTGCCTCGATGAACTGCACGGAAGACATTCATAAAAGTTTTGACAGGTATCGTGTCGATCATTCCGCGGAAATACGCGAGAGCAGCTTGCTCGCTGAAGGCACCGCGCTCTCCCTGAAAAGCAACCCTGAGACGATTCACCGCTTTAGAAGTTCGATTCATCGCGCCAATGGACAATCTTCCATGGATCATTGACCGTCGCTCGCCCGAACGTGAGATTGGCATAGCCATCAACGCGCTCGATGTCGCCGGGATTGAACGTTACAGTGAAGTTGAAGCCCCGAATAATTGTACGACGTATCTCTCCACTATCGGATGAGATCTGATTATTCCAGATGAGATTCAACGACTGGACACTCTGAAAGAGTCCGTACGTCGAGCGCATCTCATCCACCCGTCCCCAGCTCACATCAACACCGCGATCATAATCACGGTAGCTGAACGTGAAATCGTCCGCAACAATTGAGCCATAGGTCGTCGTATCTTTGAACGCATATGCATTACGGAATGTACAAAAAACATTTTCAATCTGAGTCAGATCGGTGCAGAGTTGCGTGGCGCTGGTGGTTTCCAGCTTCGGTGCGAACGGATTCTTGCAGCTTATGTTCACAACCATCCAACAACTGGCAGCAAGCATCACCACGCCGATTCTCACAAGAACACCCTCATTCAGAAGTGCGCTTTCAGAAAACTCCACGTTGAGTCGGTGACTGTTTTAGTGTCTTCCCATCTGTAGATAGACCAACGATGCTGCTGATCGATCTCGAGGTATAGATGCATGTATCCTTTCACCTCTTTTGTGACGTCCGACCGCAGATGTGGATAGAACAAAAAATAGTCCATCGTGAATTCCACTGTACTGCTCGCGCGATTCACTTGTTGGAGGTTTGAAAAGTTAACATAAGGAACACCCGAAACCGGCGGACCTAAGTTCTGAAACGATCGCCGCTCATCTTCTAATCTCCAATTCCGAAAAATCCCTTGAAAATCAGCAGATGGTATAAATGAGAATGTTCTTGTGGAAGCTTCGGTATCCACTAAACAGAACATATAGTTCTCGACGTTATGCTGCTGGATGGCAGCAGTAAAATTTTCTAGTACAATGTCCGGTGTATCGGGGGGTTTGCGGGATGGAACTGATTGCGTGGGAGTTTCAGGGTCACGCGTTTGAAAGAGATCGCATCCGGAGTGGATCACCAAAACTATTGTAGCAAGCATGGCAATTGCAGTGAGCTTCACACTGCTACTCGTCCTTCGATTGCGCGAGATAGCGTCGCTTCGTCGGCGAATTCAAGATCTCCGCCGATGGGAATCCCCCGTGCTATTCGAGTAATCTTCACCCCCAGAGGCTTCAGGAGGCGCGTCAGGTAGATTGTGGTAGCTTCTCCTTCGATATCGGGGTTCAAAGCGAGGATAATTTCTTCGGTGCCAGAACCTATGCGTGAGAGAAGTTCCTTCACTTTCAAGTCTTCCGGTCCGATTCCTTCGAGGGGTGACAGAGAGCCCCCGAGGACATGATATAGCCCCCTGTACTCATTCGTTTTCTCGATGGCAATGACGTCATTCGGCTCTTCAACAACGCAGATGGTGTTCGTTTCTCGCTTCGGGCTTGCACAAATGCCGCAGGGATCACTCTCGGTGAAGTTCCAACAGGAGGAGCAGTATCGTATTTTTTCCTTCACATTAACGAGCGCCCGGGCAATATTGACTACCTCCTCCTTCGGCAATTTTAAAATGTAGAGTGCGAGCCTCTGAGCAGATTTCCGACCAATTCCTGGAAGCTGAGAGAATTCTTCTATGAGCTGGTTCAACGAGTCGGATGTGTAAAGCATAGGGTCAATTTACAAGTCAAAATTCAAAAGTAAAAAATTTAGGTTTTACTTAGCGGGACGTTTTTAATCTTTACTTTTTAATTTCGAATTGTCCGTAGGTTTACATTCCCGGGATATTCAACCCCGGAATATTCGGCAACATCCCTGCAGTGGCTTTGCTCATCTCTTCCTGCGCCATCTTTTGGGATTCATCAAGCGCTTTATTAACGGCTGCAACAACAAGGTCTTCCAACATTTCAGCGTCTTCGGGATTGATGACTTCCTTTTCGATCTGGATCTTCGTCACTTGCTGACGTCCGTTGGCAGTCACCTTCACCATGCCTCCACCAGATTCCGCCACGATGGTTTTTTGTTCCAGCTGTGCCTGTACTTGAGCCATCTTCTCTTGCATCTTCTGCACTTGCTTCATCATCCCCTGCATATTGGGCATTCCCATTTACATACTCCTCAACGATTTAGGTTTTTGTTTTCGATGATACATCGGTATCAACGCTCTTCGTCATTCTCGAATATAACATTCGACAATATATCTTTTTTCGTCTGGAAAATCAATTACAACTTGGAACAGAGTGTTTCGGTGAGTTGTTAGAACTGAGAGACCCGAGTGAGAATAACCGACGCGCGGTTCCTTGACTTTCTATGCAAAATGAGTTAACTTTGATAACAATTCACCACATTTTTGTTGAATGCAAAGGATAATTGCAAGCGTGAGCACACGTCGCGTGAAGCATGCCCAGGGGGAGGATAGCAAGGTCCAAACAGAGTTGAAACACAGCGGCAACATCCCCACCCATATCGCTATCATCATGGATGGAAACGGTAGATGGGCGAAGAAACGCGGTCTTCCACGCATCGCCGGCCATAACGAAGGTGTGGAGTCGGTTCGCGACACTGTTGAGGCATGCGGACAACTCGGCGTCAAATATCTGACGCTCTACGCATTCTCCACTGAAAACTGGAAGCGCCCGCAGGAGGAAGTCTCGATGTTGATGCGCTTGCTTATGCGAGCATTGCGCGATGAGACGGACAAACTCCATCAGAATAACGTCCGCGTTCACACGATCGGCGATACCACAACACTCCCTAGAGAAGTACAGGATGAATTGCTCGATGCCATCGAGAAGACAAAAGAGAACTCGGGACTTAACCTGTATCTTGCACTCAGTTACAGCGGACGGTGGGATTTGACGACGGCAATGAAACACCTTGCCGATGACGTGAAGCGCGGAAGGGTAGCTTCGGACCAAATTAATGATCAGCTTATCACCGGCTATCTCTCAACGAAGGACGTTCCCGATCCCGATCTCCTCATCCGTACCGGAGGAGAACATCGCATCAGCAACTTCCTGCTCTGGCAGCTTGCATATTCAGAGATCTATATCAGTCAGGCGTATTGGCCCGATTTTCGTCGGACGGAGTTGTACGATGCCATTCGGGATTACCAGCACCGCGAACGACGTTTCGGGATGGTCAGTGAACAGGTGAATCAATCTAAACGCAAGGCAACGTATGCCGAGCGACTTCTAAAACGTGTCTCAGGGTTATAACACTTTGCGTCAGTTCAACGTCCTCATTCTTTTCTTATTCTTGTCCTCCATCGATTATCATCCCGCTCTTTGCCAGCGCGCACATGTCGAGACCTATCACATCCTTGGCATCTCAGTTGATGGAAACAACCCACAAAGCGGCACGGAAAGCGGTGCCATCATCGCAAATTCCGGCTTGAAGGTCGGCGACGAGTTCACCATTCCCGGCGATCAGATTCGGCAGGCGATCCAGCGACTGTGGGCACTTCATATTTTTTCCGACATCCAGATCCTCATCGAGAACAAACTCGAGAATGGTGTGTACCTCGCCATCAAAGTCAAAGAATATCCCAGGCTGGAACGGGTCGAGATCAAAGGCGCTGACGACGTTAGCGAAGATGACATTAGAAAAAAAGTGACGCTCGCAAAAGGACAAATCCTCACACCTGAAGATATCAACAAAATCGTCAAGAACGTCAAACATCTCTACGAGGAAGAAGGACACCTCCTCGCTGAGATCACTCCGGAAACTATCTCAGAGGATACAGGCAAATCCAACCGTGCAGTCCTGAAGCTGAATGTTGTGGAAGGTCCAAGCATCACCATCGCTCATGTGTATATCAACGGCAACAGCGCGTTGAGCGAAGGCGATGTGAAAGGACAGATGGATGACATCCACGAGAAAACCTGGTGGCACTTTTGGTCTCATCCAAAGTTTGAGAAGAAAAAATTTGAAGCTGACAAACAGAAAATCATCAAGTACTACCGGAAGATTGGTTACCTCGATGCGGAGATCAGTTCCGACTCGACATGGTACAGCCCCGATAAGAAAAAGATCTATGTTTCGGTTAATGTACGCGAAGGCGCACAGTACAAGATCCGAACCATCACTTGGGATGGAAACGCTGTGTACACTCCCGAGGTCCTCAATGAGCGTTTGCAGTTTCTTCCAGGAATGGTGTACGATGAAGAACGGTTCGAGCAGAATCTGAAAGGCAACCAGGATCAATCGGATGTCGCGTCGTTATACCTCGATAACGGCTATCTCAAGTTCAATCTCGACCCTGAGATTCAGCGGGTTGGAACTGACAGTGTGGATATCATCATCCACATCTTCGAGCGCAATCAGTTCCACATTGGCCACGTTGAGATCAAAGGGAACAAGAAGACACATGAGAACGTCATCCGTCGAGAACTCTTCACACGCCCCGGCGACTATTTCAGTCGAGCCGCAATCTACCGAAGCTTGAGGCAGCTTTCACAGCTCAATTATTTTAATCCGGAGAAATTACGACCCGATACGCGTCTTGTCGACGATGAGACAGTCGACCTCCTCTATGAAGTCGAAGAAAAATCCAGCGACAATGTAAATGCTTCCGTGGGTTACAGTCAAGCGTTTGGGGTAACAGGTGCTCTCGGATTCACCATCAACAACTTTTCCCTCTCAGAGCCGTTTACCGGTGGAGCGGGTCAGGTCCTTAACTTCGATTGGCAGTTCGGTGAGGGCTCCCGGTTTAGGACGTTCTCACTGAGTTTCACAGAGCCCTGGCTTTACGATCGACCAACCACCTTGGGTCTCAGCCTGTTCGATACTCGCCAGCGATTTGTGTACGATCTCCAACAAACAGGCATTTCGTTACGATTGGGTCGGCGGTTGAATTGGCCCGACAACTATTTCCGTGCCGATTGGACGGTTCGATTCCAAAACAATGATGTGCACGATAATGGCGGCAATCCGCTTTATGACGTTGGCAAGTCGACCCAGTTCAGTCTCACGCAATCAATCTCGCGCAACAGCACGGATAGCCCTATCTTCCCTGCCCAAGGTTCAAACATTTCCTTCTCTCTCGAACTCTCGGGGAGTCCGTTCTTGCCCGGCAACGTTAACTACCACAAGTGGCTGTTTAATGCCGACTGGTACGTGCCGCTTTTCGGAACAAATCGGTTAGTATTGTATTCATCGACATCACTTGGATACCTCAATGGCGTCGGGAGCGATCCGAAGATCCCCCCCATTGAACTCTTCTACATGGGTGGCACAGGAATCGGCTATATCGCCACAACGCCACTACGGGGATACGAGGATCGCAGTGTTGGACCGGTAGACAGCCGCGGACAGGAACAGGGCGGGCGCGTTCTCAACAAACACACCATGGAGCTTCGTCTGGCAGTTACCTTAAATCCGATCCCAATATATATTTTAAGTTTCGCTGAAGGGGGAAATGTCTACAAAGATTTTAGTCACACGGATTTCTTTGACTTGAAACGCTCGTATGGTTTCGGCGCCAGACTCTTGATCCAGCCGATCGGTCTCATCGGATTCGATTATGGCTACGGCGCCGACGATGTGTTTCCGCGAGATGGAAAGCCGGATGGATGGCGTTTTCACTTCCAGTTCGGACGAGGATTTTAAATCAGCATGAGGTCATATTTCATTTCTACCACAACATTAACGAGGTACACGTGAAACGATTACTCTTCAGTATGTGCGTCGCCGTTCTCTTCTTGATGATCGGCAAACAACAGATGCAAGCGCAACCGGTTAAGATTGGATTCGTCAACTCGGCAAAGGTTCTGCAGGAATTTCCTGAAGCAGTTGAAGCGAATAAGAAGCTTGATGTCATAGGGAAGCAATGGCAGGCAGAACTTGAAAAGATGAGCAAAGAGCTACAGGAAAAATATCAGGATTTCCAGAAGAAGGAGCCATTGCTCAAGGAGGACGAGAAACGCACCAAGCGTGAAGAACTCGTCGCCCTCGAACAGAAAGGGGTTCAGTACCGACAGGAAAAATTTGGCAACGATGGCGAGCTCGCCATTGCGACTGACTCCCTCCTCAGACCGATCAAACAAAAAGTGATGAAGGTGATCGAAAAGGTCGCCAAGGACGAGAAGATCCAGTTCATGTTCGATCGCAACGATCAGATTCTTGTTCTCCTGTACGGTGATTCAAAATATGACTACACGAATCTTGTTATCGACCGCCTCAAGCGCGGACCGGTTAGTAAATAACTCCCGAGGATATTATGCGAACCATATTGATGTTTCTCTGCATTCTCATATTCGCGATCGTTCCACTGCAACAAGCGTCGGCACAGGCGAAGATCGCGTGGGTCAACTCGCAGGCAATTATGGATAAACTCCCCGAAGCACAGGATGCCCAGCGCCAAATCGACAACCTCGTCGCCGAATGGCAAAGTGATCTTGCCAAGATGCAAAACGAATGGCAAAAGAAGTACGAAGAGTATGATAAAAAGAAGCTCATACTCACTGATCAACTTCGTGCGCAGTCGGAAAAGGAGTTACAAGATTTGGATAAGAAAATCGCCGACTACCGAACGAAGAAGTTCGGGCAAAATGGCGAACTGTTCAACAAACAGAACGAACTGATGAAGCCGGTTCAGAACAAGATCTTCAAAGTCATCCAAGATATCGCCAAGGAAGATGATTACGACTACGTCTTCGACAAAAGCGGAGATATCCTACTCATGTATACAAACGATAAGTACGATCTTACCTCAAAAGTCTACGAGCGCCTCACAAACTTTAATAAATAACAATGCGCGTAACCGAGATTGCCAGGCTGGTGAAGGGAGAAATATCTGGCACCGGTGATCCCAATGCGGAGATTGAGAGAGTTGCGAAAATTGAAGAGGCGGGTCCCGGTGATATCACGTTTCTCGCGAACGTCAAATACAAAAAATATTTGATCACTACTTCGGCAACCGCTGTGCTTGTTGCTCTCGATACACACAACAATGAGCTCGCGGGCAGGAAAACGCCGATCACGTTGATTCGCGTCTCAGATCCGTACAACTCATTTCTCCGTTTGATCGATCATTTTCATCCGCCGCCGACACCACTTGTTGCCGGGACTCATCCCACTGCGGTCGTCGCACAAAGTGCAACGATCGGCGATGGAGCTGCAATAGGGGCGTATGTGGTCATTGGGGAGCGATGTATAGTTGGACAGCGTACTTCGATCTACCACAACACGGTGATCGGCGATGATGCGAAGATCGGGATCGACACTCTTCTGTATGCCAACGTGACGGTGAGGGAGAATTGTAAGATCGGTGACCGTGTCGTTGTTCACTCCGGCGCTGTTATTGGAAGCGACGGCTTCGGTTTCGCTCCCAAAGAAGACGGCACATATGAGAAAATCCCGCAGCGCGGCATCGTCGTTATCGAAAACGACGTTGAGATCGGAGCCAACTGCGCGATCGACCGTGCAACGATCGGAGAAACGAGAATCAAATGTGGTGTAAAGCTCGATAACCTCATCCACATCGCCCACAATGTTGTTATTGGAGAACATACCGTCATCGCCGCGCAGACCGGGATATCGGGTAGCACGAAGGTAGGAAACCACTGCGCCTTAGGTGGACAGGTCGGGCTCACCGGTCATATTCAATTAGCAGACAACACGACTATCGGCGCACAATCGGGCGTTCCAAAATCGATCACTGAACCCGGTAAGACATACATGGGATACCCGGCGCGGGAAATTCATGAGTCATGGAAGATCGATGCTGCTGCGCGACAGCTTCCGGAGCTCCTGTACGAATTTCGTGCATTAAAAAAACGCGTTGAAGCCCTTGAGCAACTGCTTCATATCCACACACCAGAGCAGAAGTGAAGGAATAACATTTCATGTTAGTCCACCAGCGAACAATTAAACAGCCGATATCGATTTCCGGTGTTGGTTTGCATACCGGCGTCACGACGACAATGACATTCAAGCCCGCGCCCATCAATCATGGGATACGGTTCCGCCGGATTGATCTACCCAATCAGCCGATGATTCCTGCACTGGTTGACTATGTTATCGAAGTCGCTCGTGGGACAACACTCTGCGTGGGTGAAGCTAAAGTACATACCGTTGAGCACGTGCTCGCCGCGCTGGTTGGTATGCAAGTTGATAATATCGTCATCGAGCTGGATAATGTCGAGCCTCCAATCTGCGATGGAAGTGCGAAGCCATTTGTTGATCTCCTCCTCGCTGCGGATTTTGCACCGCAAGATGCCCCAAAGGATTACCTCATCATCGATCAGACGGTACGTTATATCGATGAACAAAAGGGGGTAGACATCGTGGCACTCCCGACTGACGATTATCGTTTGACAGTGATGATCGATTACCAAAATCCGGCACTCGGTAGTCAGCATACAGGGCTATTCAACCTCGAGAAGGAGTTCATCCCGGAATTTGCCTCGGCGCGAACGTTTTGTTTCCTCCATGAAGTAGAAAGCCTCCACAAACAGGGGCTCATCAAAGGTGGTAACCTGAATAACGCCATCGTCATTGCTGATCAGGATCTCCCGCAAGAAGAACTCCAGCGCATCACGATAAAGCTTGGTATTAGTGAATCGCTCGTGATGGGAAAAAATGGCATCCTCAACAACAAGGACCTTCGGTACAAGAATGAGCCGGCGCGACACAAGCTCCTTGATTTAATGGGTGATCTTGCATTGATCGGCGCTCCCTTCAAAGCTCAGATCCTTGCTGCCCGACCGGGACACGCAAGCAATGTCGAGTTTGCCAAAAGAGTTCGGAAATTATATCAGCAACAGGCGTTGGTGAAGAAATATCAATTCGAAAAAAAGGAGGGCGTTGTCTTCGATATCAATGCTCTTCAGAAAATTCTTCCCCATCGATACCCTTTCCTCCTCGTCGATAAGATTATTGATTTTAAGATTGATGAAAAGATTGTCGGGGTGAAGAATGTGACGGTCAATGAATGGTTCTTCCAGGGACATTTTCCCAGCCAACCGGTGATGCCGGGCGTCTTGATTCTCGAGGCAATGGCACAAGCTGGCGGCATCTTACTGTTGAATGGTAAGGAAAATCTGGACGGCAAGCTGGCGATGTTCACAAGTATCAATAACGCGAAGTTCAGAAAACCAGTTTTCCCCGGAGATCAACTGATTCTGGAAGTATCGTTACTCCATCGTCGCGCGAAGATTGCTCAATTAGGAGGGAAGGCGCTTGTAAAGGGTGAACTCGTCGCAGAAGCCGAGCTGACCGCGGCTATTGTCGATCGATACAGTCAGAATGAAAAAACATCGTAACAACATCGTCTCATCAAGAATTCTCCGTGTTTGAGCAGGAGGATCACATAACGAATCATATTCCTATGGGTATAGCGGTAGATAGTCGAGCCGTCGTTAGTCCGAAAGCGCAAATCGGAGATAATGTCAGCGTTGGACCCCACTCGATCATCGAAGATGACGTGGTCATCGGGAGCGGTACGACGATTGCCTCCAACGTGCTGATCGCCAATGGGACGCGCATGGGTAAAGAATGCCGTATCTACCATGGCGCTGTGCTTGGGACCCAGCCTCAGGATTTGAAATTTCGCGGCGAGGTCACAACGTTGGAAATCGGCGATCATACGGTCATCCGCGAGTATGCGACGTTAAATCGCGGAACAAACAGCAACTGGAAAACCGTGGTCGGGAACCATTGCTTCTTGATGGCATACACGCACGTCGCACACGATTGTAATGTAGGCAACCACGTTATTCTCGCGAACTCGGTGAACATGGGTGGTCACGTTGTCATTGAAGAACATGCAGTCATTGGAGGTCTTGTAGGTATCCACCAATTTTCTCATATCGGTCGTCACACCATGGTCGGAGCGTCATCTCTGGTAACAAAAGACGTCCCACCCTATGTGTTGGCAGGATCTGATCCCCTTGCATTCAACGGATTAAACGTCGTCGGCTTGCGACGTCGCAATTTCCCACAACAGGTGATTGAAAGTCTTGATAAGACGTATCATCTCATTTATCATGCTCAGTTAAACGTGACCCAAGCACTCCAAAAGATCAAAGACGAACTGCCAATGACGGAAGAAATCCGACACGTGGTTGAATTCATCGAGCGAAGCAAGCGCGGCATCATCTGGACACGGCGATGATGTGGAACTTTCTCAACACAGGATTCCACACCGGGGTATTCAACATGGAGTTCGACGAAATGCTCGCGCGTCAACTGAACGATGAAAACGGATTGCCTACCTTGCGGGTGTACGGATGGAAACCACACGCCATCTCCATCGGCTTCAATCAACAAGCGGAAGATTTTGATGCCGTTCGATTGCAACAGGCGGGCATCGATCTCGTCCGAAGACCGACCGGCGGCAGAGCAATTTTCCACGCGCACGAGCTTACCTATAGTGTCATCATGCACGTTTCCGAAACCCTTGGACCTCGGTCCATCTACCGTTTCATCAACGAGGGATTGATAGGTGGATTGCACCTCCTTGGAATTCACGCGGAGCTCTCTGCAGAGGATGATGATTTTCGGAAGCTCTATCGCGATGCATCGTCGATCCCATGTTTTACGAGTTCCGCAAAATCCGAGATTCAATTCAAAGGAAGGAAACTTGTTGGCAGCGCGCAACGACGATTTGGCTCAGTGATCCTTCAGCATGGCTCACTACTTCTGGGACCACAGCATCGAAAGTTATCGGACTTCCTCGCTCCTCACCTCCGAGAATCACGCGAGATCATCGATGACAACCTCATGCACCGTACAACGGACGCGGAATCAATCTTAGGTAGGGCAGTCACGTTCGAAGATGCTGCTTGCTGCATTAAGAAAGGATTCAAACAGGAATGCAACATCACATTTGAAGATTCGTTCACATTGGTGACCAGTCTTATCGAGTAACGCACGCTATCAAACACTTCTGCATCCATATATGAAGAAGAAACAATTCACACCACAGAAACCACGTGTCGTCACGACAAAGACAGTCACGACGATGAAACAAACCGGCGAGAAGATTGCAATGCTCACTGCCTACGATTTTCTCGTTGCGAAGTATCTGGACCAAGTGGGGATCGATATCATTCTTGTCGGTGATTCTCTTGGCAACGTCGTTCACGGTTATGAAACCACACTGCCTGTCACAGTCGATGACATGATCTATCATGCGAAAGCGGTCAAGCGAGCGGTAAAAAATGCACTGATCGTTGTCGATATGCCGTTCATGTCATTCCAGGCAAGCGTCGATGAGGCAATACGAAATGCCGGGCGGATCATGAAAGAAGTTGGCGTTGGTGCTGTAAAGCTTGAGGGGGGAGAATACATCGCCAACATCGTGAAACATCTGGTGAAGATCGGCATTCCCGTGATGGGTCATCTTGGGCTCACACCACAGGCAATTAATAAGTTTGGGACGTATGAAGTTCGAGCACAATCGAAGAAGGAAGCCGATGAACTCCTGCATGACGCAAAAGTTCTTGACGAAGCGGGGGTATTCGCAATCGTGTTAGAGAAAATTCCCTCATCACTCGCCCAAAAAGTGACTAAGGCGGTTAACGTCCCGACGATCGGGATCGGAGCGGGACCTCATTGCGATGGTCAGGTTCTCGTGGTGTATGATATGCTCGGACTTACGGAAGAGTTCAAACCGCGCTTCGTTCGTCGCTATGCTGAGCTTGCAGAGACGATGCGCACAGCGTTTCGCAAGTATATTGAGGACGTGCGATCACACCAATTCCCCCAGGAAAAAGAAAGTTACTGATGCCGGTTGCGGCACGACAGCGGAAGAAACTCAACATTCTCGTTTCCAATGATGACGGCATCAACGCTCCGGGCATCCACGCGCTGGTGCAAGAACTCAAAAAAATCGGCAAGGTCACCGTCGTGGCTCCAGATAGGCAGCAAAGCGCGGTTGGTCATGCCATCACGATGAATTTTCCTCTTCGCGTAACGAAGTTCTTCAAGAACAACGAGTTTTTTGGATATGCCGTGCAAGGAACACCTGCCGATAGTGTGAAGATTGCGGTTCGCACGCTCCTCCCACAGAAACCGGATTTATTAGTCTCGGGTGTAAACCACGGATCAAACACTGCTATCAATGTCATTTACTCCGGAACGGTTTCCGCGGCAACAGAAGGGACTGTCTTAGGAATTCCCTCCATCGCTGTATCTCTCACAACGTATGGTGAGCCAGATTTCCGATTCGCCGCGAAGGTTGCGCGCAAGCTTGCGGGTGTTGTTGTAAAGAAAGGACTTCCGAAAGAAACACTCCTCAACGTAAATGTCCCATCCGTGAAAGAAAAGGACATCAGTGGAGTGATGATTACCCGACAAGGAAAGACTCGGTGGGACGACACGTTCGATGTACGCCGCGACCCTGCAAACAAGGAATACTATTGGCTCACAGGCAAGCTCGATGTGATCGATACTGCTGACGATACCGATCAGATTGCTATCATGAATAACTACATCTCCATCACTCCAATTACCTTTGACCTAACCGATTACTCCTTCCTCCCGAAAATGCAACGGTGGCAATTACGTGAGTTGATGAAGACGAGATGAGTGCTATCTTGCTAAGAAAAAAATCGACTCACTGAATGTAAGCCAATTCCCTACTCATTACTCCGCCCTCAATACTCAACTGTAGAGTAATAATGGCGCAGGGATGTTGACCCTGTT
>JACOSX010000064.1 GCA_016178625.1 Ignavibacteria bacterium | reverse complement strand
TCGACAACAACATCTGAAACATGATAACCAGTACTTGGTGTAATCGTGAACGATTGGCTCGATCCATGATTAACACTCACTGCACCTGATGGCGAGATTGTTCCGTTCCCTCCAGCCGTTGCCGTGATTGTGTACATGTTGATGGCAAACTTTGCAGTTATTGTATGGTTCGCAGTGACGTTGGTAAACGTGTACGTGGGAACTACCCCAACGAACACGCCATCAACAATAACACTGTCGATATGATATCCGGTAGAGGGAGTAATGGTGAAGGTTGTGTCTCTCCCGTTGTTGATGGCCACCGATCCTGATGGGGTAATCAATCCGTTTGCGCCGGCTGATGCCGTAATCGTGTAACCATTGATCGTGAAACTTGCTACAATCGTATGATTGACTGTGACGTTTGTGAACGTGTATGCTGTCAGTGCACCGACAGAACTTCCATCCACAACAACATCGGAAACATGATAACCAGTACTCGGTGTGATCGTGAATGATTGATTCGATCCGTAATTGACACTCACAGCACCTGATGGCGAGATCGTTCCGTTTGCACCAGCCGTTGCCGTGATCATGTACGTGTTGATTGCTTCCATCGACAACAACATCTGAAACATGATAACCAGTACTTGGTGTAATCGTGAACGATTGGCTCGATCCATGATTAACACTCACTGCACCTGATGGCGAGATTGTTCCGTTCCCTCCAGCCGTCGCAGTGATTGTGTACGTGTTGATTGCAAAGCTTGCCGTGATCGTGTGATTAGCGGTGACGTTGGTAAAATCGTATGAGCTCACAGCACCAACGGAACTTCCATCCACGAGGACATCTGCAACGTGATAACCAGTACTTGGTGTAATCGTAAATGACTGACTCGACCCATAATTGACACTCACAGCACCTGATGGCGAGATCAATCCATTCGCACCAGCTGAGGCGGTAATCGTATACGTGTTAATCGAGAAGAAGGCAGAGATTGTGTGGTTGGCGGTGACATTCGTGAACGTGTACGACGTCAACGCTCCTTGATTTGTTCCATCCACCACTACACTGTCGATATGGTGCCCCATACTCGGAGTAATAGCGAATGTTGTATCCGTACCTAGTGGTACAACAATCGCCCCATCGGGGATAATAGTACCTCCGGAACTCGCTGTTGCCGTTATTGTGGGACCGTCACCAAGGGTATTACGCAAAACCGAAATGGTATTATTGCTGCTGAGGGGGGTTCCCTCATTTGCGACCAACAAATCAGGTCGTGTATCACCATCAAGGTCGCCGACAACGATATCTCGCGGACGCACACCGGTGACGACATTGACTTTGCTCGCAAACGAAATTGTTCCAGCAGTGCTCTGATTCTTCAGCACTGAAACGTTGTCGGCAAGACGATTACATGCCGCTATATCTGGCTTCCCATCTCCGTCAAGATCAGTGATCGCTGCAAACCGCGTCGAGAAATCTGTTGTAAAATCTATCTTTGGATCAAACGATGGACTTCCGCTCGTGCTGGTATTTCGTAACACCGAGATAGATGTACCGCTCTCATTTGCCGTGACAATATCAGTCTTGCCATCGCCGTCAATATCTCCTGTACTAACGCTGAACGGATTACTTCCGGTTGCAAAATCCACCTTCGAGGCGAAGGACGCGCTATTGATCGGACCGCCGCTGTTGAGGTTTCGGAGAATAGAAACGGAATTACTTCCCCAGTTCGCGGCAACGAGATCCGGCTTACCGTCATTATCGATATCGCAGACAGCGACAAACGGATCAGCACCCGTGGTGAAATTTACTCTCGGTGCGAATGACGTACTGGTAATCGTTCCCGGGGTAGATTGATTCTCATACACTGATATCGTTCCGCCAACATCATTGGCGACAATGAGCTCAGGTTTTCCATCAGCGTTTAGATCTTCTATGGCGACATTAAACGGTGCAGCACCCGGGTCCGTACTAAACTCGACTTGTGCATCAAATGCGATGGTGCCTGGAGTGCTCGTATTCCTTAACACAGAAACTTCAGACGCGTCATAACCCGTGACTGCGATATCCAGCGCGCCGTCTCCATCGAGATCACCAACGGCAATTCCGACCGGTCTTACCTCGACACGAAACGAAACCGGAGAAGCGAACGAACTTGAATTGATGGTTCCACTCGTACTCGTATTACGGTAGATGGAGATTGTCGTATCAAATTGATTGCTCACAATGAGGTCGGACTTACCATCGCCGTCAATATCACCAATTGCCAGATTGTACGGATCTCGAGCGTTATAATCGACCTTTGCGGCGAACGTGGCTGAGTCGATCACGTGTCTGCTCACAAATGTAACAAGAAACGGATCGCGGCTGTACGCAGACAATCCACCCGTCATCACCGTGACGGGAGTATAGGTTGTGCCCGTTGGGACGCTCACCGACAACGCTGTCGAGCTTGCCGACGCAACTAATGCCTTGACTGCACCGAAGTATACAATATTGTTCGTGGGTATCGAACTAAAATTTGTGCCCGTGATGGTGACCGGAGTGCTGATGGGACCCGAGGCTGGACTGATCGCGCTGATGCTCGGCACTTGGGCATAAGCGATCTCCAAGGTCATTGAATAGACAATGAGAAAACACACGACAATGATAGCTAAGGTTTTCATTCTTAGGACCTATTCCTTTATCAATGGTTTTATTCTGAGGCTATGAATGGACAAACTCTCCATTCCAAAAGAAAAAGCTGACTCGTGAAGAACTTACGAGTTAATCACTTAACGTTGTGGACAAATTACGAAAAGATTGACTGTAGCTTAGGTAAATCTAAGAAAATCGCAGAATTGGGTCTTGATCTACGTCAACGCGGATATGTTTTTCTCATTTTAGAACTAATTGGGTAATTCACGATAATTATATCACGTTTTTCACAAATACTTTAATTGTCAAGAGGGAGAGGTTGACAAACATTTATATTTTTTGATAACTATCACTGAGAAACGGATATTTTCTTGTCTTTCGGCCATAATTTTACTATTTTTGCTTCCGTGCATTTGAGAACTTGTGTCCAGAATCAGCGACTTGATCGCTCACTACAAACAGCGCTTACCCTCCTCTGTATGCTCGTTATACAGGTGAAGTTAACAGCACAAGATCTCAGCGTTGGAACGTCGACGACCCACGACGACAATGTATTTGATATCTACAGTCCTCTCTCCGATCAGATCACTAACCTGCAGATTGATGCATCGAAGGATTGGGACCTCGAGCAGACATCGCTCGGTCTCACATACAACGGCTCGATGCTGTTATTTCGAGATCTAACAACACGGAATTACCACGTGCACGTATTGTCCTTCAACGTCGACCATCATTTTGAGCGCGACGAGGACACGGACGCACCTGACGAGGATTCTTCAGACAGCGAGCAAGATTCGGCGGCAGTACGACAAGCTGCCTCAAAGGCCGCACTTTCTTCTGGTCACTCCGACAGCCTTGACAATTTTCTTACAGCATCGCTGACCGGCGGGTCGCAGTTCGATAGAGAAGAATTTTCGCAATATGATAACGCAATCATTAGCGGAACCGTCACGTTTCGTCAGCCTCTTGAACTGCGTGCGAGTGTTCGTCCTTCCTATACGATATCGTACCACAACTATCCAAATTTATCCGGGATTACCAATCTTCAGAATATCTTTGCCCTCCAGCTTGGGACAAATATTATTCCCGGTGGTTGGATCGTGCTCACGCCTTCGTATGCAATCAAGAATTATCCATCATCAACAACGATCACGTACACGGTTGAGATTCCGGGAGGTGGCAATGGGAACGGTCATGGGAAGGGAAACAGTGGCAGCGGTGCTGGGAGCGGGACCCGCACGAGAAATTTCAATCTCGCTACACCATCGGTAAAACAATTCTCGGCGACATTGTTGTGGAAGCAAAAGGTCATCGCGGGCACGGAGATCGTTGCACACTACACTCGCTTCGGAAACCCGTCCACCGAAGCGCGCATCATCCCACAGCAGCTTCTCGGCGGCCTCGAAGAACGGGGCATCATCGGACAATTTACCTCAGAGAACGAAATTTTCGACGATCACTTTGCCTACTCGGGTAATGAAGTGGGTTTGAAATTTCAACATTCCCTGCCGTACGCGTTCTCCATGGCTGTGAATGGACAATTCAATTATAAACGGTATACCGTTCCGGCAATGGATCTGGCAGATTCGCTTGTCCTCGCCGACAATCGTATTGATCGGCGAAGTGAGGTCGTCATCTCTCTCTCGAAATCATTCAGCGTTGGCGATGGGAAACAGTTGAAGCCCGAAGTGGAGTACCACTACTTGCGCAATAATTCCAATGCCCCATACTATACCTTTGATAAGAATGTCTTCATGGCGGGGCTTGAATTCGCTTTTTAACTTCATTCCTTGAGTACGCTCAAGCGGTCCATCGTTGCTGCCCTGTTCATCCTTGCAGGAACGGCTGTCAGGTTCTATCACCTCGAAGATCAAAGCCTGTGGAACGATGAGATGTTTTCGCTTGACGTTGCTTCAACAGCACTCGTCAGCATCCAAACAAAACTTGTTGCATATTACCATCATCCTCCGTTATTTTTTTATCTTGCACACGTCACTCTCTCGTGGTTCGGCCAGACTGCATGGGCATTGCGTTTCCCATCTGCGCTATTTGGTTCACTCACTGTCGGATTAGTTTGTTTCTGCGCGGGTAAGCTCTTCAATCCACGTGCTGGAATCATCGCGGGTTTGTTTTGTCTGTTCTCACCACTCCATCTCGCCTACTCACAAGAGGGCCGACCGTACGCCCTCGCCGGCTTTTTGTGCCTCTCCAGTTTTTATTTGCTGTATTCGAATATCCAGGAGAAAAAACTCCATTGGATGATCCTCTATATCGTAACTTTGGTCGCTCTATTATATACTCATCATTGGGGGATCTTCGTCGTTGCCTCACACGTGATCGCTGTTGCGCTGTTTTCTCCCGCGTCATGGATGGATAAGAGGCGATTGCTCATATCGTGGATGATCGTCGGGCTCGCTTACCTACCAGAACTGTTCGCACTGAGAAGTCAGATGTTGACAACTTCAGCCGATGGTTGGTTTTGGGTTGATCGACCAAATTTCAACGAAGTGTACCATCTTCTCACGTTGTTCTCGGGCACGTATTTTAAGATTGCGTCTTCGGTATTCGAGTTACCAGTCTACATGCAAGCCGTTGGTATTACAGCGATTGCACTCGTTATAGCGATCAGCATCGGACGGGCGGCAAGCCCGCCGTGGCGGGCAAGAAGCAACGGCAATGTTGGAGGAAAAGTAGTGTTGATCTGCTTCAGTGGAACACTCCTCGTTCCGTTTCTCATTTCTTTTTTCAAGCCGGAGGTGTTCGTCTGGTATCGCTTCCCGGTCATCGGATTTCCACTGCTGTGTGTGCTCGTGGGAGGAATCACTGAACGATGGAAGGCTCTCACCATACCCGCGGCTGTTGTTCTCATCGTCGGCGGCAGTGTCGGTTCAGTGCAGTATTTCTCCTGGTCGAAAGCGAATCCGAAAGACGTTGCCGCGTATGTTGATACTGTGTCCAGACAACAGCACGTTCGAATGATCATCCGCCCGAAAGAGTTCGCGCCCTTGCTCAACTATTATTACAAAGGCGATGCGATTCAGTACGATGAAGCATATCTGGAAACCCCGTTGGGCGAGATTGTCGATACTGCTGCTTCGTTTATGTACATCTCCCTCGACGTGCCGAACGAGATCCGGGCTTACATGGACAGACATTTTGAAAAAACCACTGAGCGCCGCTTCCCCGGAGAGGCACACATGGGGATGGTGGTCGGAATGTACAGACAAAAGGCTGAGGAAGAGTAGCCTCACACCTGAACCAAAGTAAACAGATCGGCGGTCAAATATTTGTCGAAGACACTCCTTTGGAACCTTACCTTTGTCCGCTTTCCCTTCTTGGCAATGCCGAGATTGATATTCAAATCTAATTTGAATACATTTTAACAGAGTGTAACGGACAAATCTGAACAAATAACATACTCACTCCATGGTTCAAACATTTCTACTCGCCTTCATTCCATTGTTCGTTGCGATCGATGTCTTCGGTGTTCTCCCGCTGTTCGCCGGCTTAACCGAAGGGATCGACGACAATCGAAGAAAAACACTTACGACCGAGGCAACACTCACCGCGTTCGCCGTGTCGCTCGTGTTCCTTATAGCGGGAAAGTGGATATTTTCATTCCTTGGCATTAGCGAAAGTGATTTCCGGATCGGTGGCGGCATTGTCCTCTTGGTGCTTGCAATCAAAGACCTCCTCTTTGCCAAACAAGCGGAGCGCGACCCAGAGTTGTCGATTGGTGTCGTACCGATTGGGATTCCGCTCATCATCGGGCCCGCAGCACTTACAACGATCATTATCCTCGTGGATTCCTATGGATACTGGTGGGCGATCGCATCGCTCCTCGTGAACATCCTGATTGTATGGCTGGTGTTCTCACAGGCTCAGAGGATCAGCAGGGCGATGGGGAAGGCGGGATCGAAGGCGGTTGCAAAGGTGTTCGCGCTCTTTCTCGCAGGGATCGCGGTGATGATGGTACGCAGCGGCATACAAACGCTGCTTCATAAGCAGTGACAGGAACGGATCACATGAATCTCTACGCAGCAATCATTCTCACAACGCTTCTCGTCGAATATGTCTTGAATCTCGTCGCTGATCTTCTCAACATGAGGACTCTAGGAACTGCGTTACCAAATGAATTCGAGGGTGTGGTCACCGAAGATGTATATCAGAAATCCCAGGAATACACACGGGTTCGGACAACGTATGGAATCATTGTTTCAACATTCAATACGATTGTCACAATTGCATTCTGGTTCTTGGGTGGATTCAACGGTCTCGACCAGATCGTCAGAGGTTGGCATCTTGGCACACTCTGGACAGGTCTTTTGTACATCGGTATCCTGATGCTGGTGCGGTCAATCCTAACATTGCCCTTTCATATCTACTCCACGTTTGTCATTGAAGAGCGATTTGGGTTTAACAAAACCACCCCCGCGACGTTTGTGACCGATCTCTTGAAGGGATTACTGCTTGCGGTTGTTCTCGGCGGACCATTGCTTCTCGGCATCCTCATCCTCTTTGAATACACCGGTGGTCTCGCGTGGCTGTATGGCTGGATTGCTGCAACACTCTTCGCCCTGATTGTACAGTTCATTGCACCAACATGGATCATGCCGCTGTTCAATAAATTCACTCCGCTTGAAGGTGGAGAGCTCAGAGACGCAATTGTCGCATATGCAGAGTCGGTGCAATTCTCATTGCGAGATATTTTCATGATGGATGGTTCGAAGCGATCCAGCAAGACGAACGCGTTTTTCACCGGCTTTGGAAAACATAAACGCATCGCGTTGTTCGATACACTGATGAAGAACCATACCGTCCAAGAGTTGGTTGCTGTGCTGGCACACGAGATCGGTCACTACAAGAAGAAACACATCCTCACACGCATGATTATCAGCATCCTTCACATAGGGGTGATGTTGTTCTTGCTTTCGATCTTTGTGAGCAAGCCCGCCCTGGCGGGCAAGCAGAATCTGTTTGATGCATTCTTCATGAAGCAGGCATCGATCTATGCCGGGGTCGTGTTCTTCGGTTTGTTGTTCGCGCCACTGGAGTTCTTGCTTTCTCTCCTGATGCACGTCATCTCGAGGAAGAATGAATTTGAAGCGGACAGATTCGCGGCAGAAACTTTCGGACATCCTGAAGCGATGATTGCAGCGCTGAAGAAACTTTCGGTTGAAAACCTTTCGCATCTCACGCCTCACCCATTCTATGTATCGCTGAATTATTCACACCCTCCTGTAGCGCAAAGGATTAGGGCGATACGCGACCTGACCCAGGGGTCCGCGTAGTCTTACCCAATCATGTTACGCACTTGATCTTACTTGAGGGTTGTTCTGTTTCATCCTGCTGCACGACCTCCCCTGTATCCCCTCCTTACTAAGGTCGATGACTCGACTCGTCGAGAGGGGACAAAAGGGGTGGTCGATATTTTCGTAGATTGTCACCTCCGTGTCAATAGAAATCTCACTATTGCGTAACATGGGTTACTCGGCGGTGCGTTTAGCAAATGGCCACTCGCGACTTCTCCATGCGCGGATGTGGTAGAGGATCAATCCCACGATAATCAATACTGTAGCATAGCGTATCTCTTTCAGAAAATTCTCGCGCATGATCAGGACATACACAAACCCGGCAAATGCCACGAGCGCAGGTATCGGATAGAACCACATCCGGAAGGGACGTGGTACATCGGGCACACGGATACGAAAGACGATGACGCCAATCGTCTGAGCCAGAAACTGAATCATGAGACGGATAACAACCAATGCTGCGATGACGTCCGTAAGTCGGAGAGAACAAAACATCATGGCAACGATTCCGAGAACCAATAACGCCACGTGAGGAATGCGGTGGCGTGGATGCACGCGTGAAAATATTTTGAAATAATCACGATCGAGCGCGGCGGCGTATGGAACGCGGGAATATCCAAGAAGCAGGGAAAACACTGAAGCAAACGCCGTCCACATGATTAACACGGTGGCAAGCACTCCCGCCCAGTTTCCATACAGACGCTGCATGAACACCGAGATCACGAATCGCCGTGCGTCGGAGGTGGCAGTCTCGCTCAGCTCCTGCCACGGAATGACGCCAAGGATGCTGATATTCATGACGAGGTATATCACGGCGACGAGGAGGATCGAGGCGATGATGGCGCGGGGGATTGTTCTTCCCGGATTTTTGATCTCCCCTCCGAGGAAGCATACATTATAGTATCCCCAGTAGTCGTACATTGCCACAAGCATTCCGGCGCCGAGCCCATTGAAGAACTGTGATGAAAGCGTGAACGCACCCGGAGGAAAGCTGAACGCACGCTCGCTATTGAAGTGTGTTATCCCGGAAATGATAATCCAGCCGATGGTGAGCATCACGCCCACCCAGAGAAATTCAGAGATGCGACCGACGATCGTGATCTTCCGATACAAGAGCACGATAGCAAGCATGCAGGTTCCCGCTGCGGCGAAGGTTCCAGTGGTCAAAGTAATGCTCACACCCAATGATCCGATGAACGGGAGAGCAAGCTGCACATCGTGCTGAACAAGTATGCTACTCAAGGACGGCACGAGGTAGCTCGCGTACTGGGAAAGCCCGATACATCCCGACGCGATGGAAAGCGGCGCGCTGAATGTGAGTTGCCAGATGAACAAAAACGCCATCAACTTGCCGAAGCCGTCGGGGTTGTAGATCTGTTTCAGGTAGCGATATGATCCGCCGGAACCGGGCATTGCAGCACCGAGCTCAGCCCACACCAGACCATCGCACATCACCAAGACCGCGCCGAAGATCCACCCGAGCATCGCCTGCGGACCGCCCATTGCTGCAACGATCAATGGAATAGTGATGAATGGACCCACGCCGATCATGTCGATCATGTTTAACGACGTCGCGCTCGCGAGTCCGACGCCGCGGATCAATAGCTCAGGACGATCTGAGGTCTGCTGCATTTCATCGTATTGTTGTATAAGCACATCTGCAATTGGATGGAAATGTACACAAATGAGGAAGGATTCACAACGTCAGGTGGGATCTTAAATGGGTGATGTCGGGACTTTCAAGACTGTCCGAGAATCGTCGCGTCATTGCGAGACCGTAGGTCGGCACTCCGTGCCTACCAAAGACAGTTCTACGATACTCTCTTTCATCACGACAATATCTTTTAAAAAAGGTATTCGATTATCAAACTAATAACCCCGTAGATATCCCAATAATTATTCCTGCTGACTTGTGAAGGTGTAGAACCGTCATTTAAAAATTCTTCCGTCACCTCCCTTTGTGCTCGAAAAAGAACACCATAATACTTGCAATCACCAATACAACCGTTCCAAATACGCTCATGCTGAGGAACGTTCTTGCCAGAGGGTGGAGGTTTTTCCTATTCATATAGCCCCTCCAGCCCAAGAGCTGAACAAGTAGAGCGATCAAAGTGAAGAAATACACAGGGTTTATTCCATGATTCAGAAGCCAATCGACCAAAGAGCCCATAAGCTCATCCATATTCACAGACCTCAGTAGTTATTATTGGTTGGGGATCGTACTATGAACCCTCGTTGCATCTGATTTATAGAAAAACGCTTCTTTATCGCGGCTAAAGGCAGCCATCGGATCCGGAGAATCTATAGATATTTTCTCCCCCATACCTTCAATAAATCCACCCGTCATAAATTCAGCTAGTTGCCCAGCGGCCCTCAGTCCAGAACTTTTCAGTAATCCATCTCGCGTGCCACTAGAACTTTTCAATAATCCATCTCGCGTGGTAAAAGAAAGATCGCTCATTCCAACCTTATCTGCAAGCATTCTTTCGATAGACAACGATGCCAATCGGCCCACCATAACTGACCCTATATAAAATCCAAGGTCTTTGAAGAGTCTCGTCCCATCTCCGGTTCCATATTGATAATATAGATCCAATCGAGCTAACAGGTTCAGCCCTCTTGCACCAAGCGAAGTGTACGCCATGGCGGCGGCGGCCTCCAACGAAGTTCCCTCCGTAAAACCGGCGGCCATGATTGATGCGATCGTTGCCTCGTCTGCGCGCTCGGCAACCAACCATGAGACTTCTGCAGTAGCTTCAACAATGATCTGACCGGTCGATGGACCAGCCGGTGCGTCGCTTGAAGAGGTTGATCCATAAGCATAGACTGTTACTCCTTCCAACACAATGTTCCCGTTGAAGCCTCCGTTCACCGCTGGATCCATACCCGTCGGATCGATAAGTCGAATGGGGTTATCAAATGCGTAACTGTACGGAGAGAATTGAGGGTATGTCGTTCCATGAGGATCGATCGAAAGAAATCTTCCAATTCGCTGATCATAGTACCTCGCTCCAAAATAATCCAACCCTGTCTCCACATCTCGTTCTTGGCTCGTGTATTTATATCGGGTATCTCCCTGTCCAAAGTTCCCACTTCTCCCCTCCATCACCATCCCAAAGGGATAATAATCGTCATGACTTGTTAAGCCTACGTACCACCTTAGTCTTTGCCCATCTATCTCCCATTCTTCGTGATGGACCTACGTGGTGTTTTGGGAATGGAACCATCCAAGCCACAAAAACCAAATCAACAACGTCCAATAGATGCCTCTTGAGAGCAGCCTCCAAAGTAAGTTTACTACCATCCAGCATCACCACACGAAGCCCTAAAATCCTTTTGCCAATAGTCCCGCCTAACAGAAACTCAAATAGTGGAAAGAGACAAAACCAAATGACAATCAACAACATCATTGCTTCAAATCCCTTTACTTGATATTCTAATTCACTTGACTGAACTCCGAAAGACATAGCGTATATTCCAACTAGCAGAATCACTATAGCCAAGTCTATTATCGCAGCTACAACCCTCGCCCACCCAACCTCGATGTCTGAATGATATAGAACGAACTGCGGTGCTGATCCGAAAGTATTCCGTTCGGAAAAAGAAGACTGTACGCGAAGAATGTACTTCTCGAAGTAAATGTAGGAACCGATGACCGGGAAGCAGATAACCAACAGTAACCAGAGTAACAATGGTTTTCGTCTATATGAAAAAATATCAACACAAGAATGAATAATTGAGTAAGCATAGAAAACCATCGAAAACCCAAACACCAAGAAAAGGATGGTTGATATTTCCGAATGATTAAATCGGTCGTATTCTTCTGGAGAAAGAGAGAATGTGAAGTAAGTTAGCATCGTGAATACAATTACTCCGATAGCAAAAAGTATCCTATATGTAATTCGTTTCACAACGCTGTTCTCCTCTACGAAAAGCTCTCTCTATTTAGACCCGAATATATTCCTGAACTCCATCATTTTACTTACTGCAGCACCAAAGGTCACGCGTGCAGCTCCCACAGTATATTCCTTGAGTCCACTAGCCAGTTTTGGAATATCCACTGAAATACTTCCACCAAACGTTTCAAAATGGCCCGCCACACCGATCACAAATCCCTGGTCGATAGATGCTTTTCCACCTGTGACTTTAATTCCGTCTGGTGTCAAACTCGCACTACCGCCTTTTCCACCAATCTGGCCCTCAGCGCTTAATCCAGCAGTTACACCGTTTTCTGTGCTAACTGAACCTCCTAGAGAAGCACTTCCTTTTGCATTCTCAGTTACTTCTAACTCTCCCTTTGCACCGCCACTTACATTACTTTTCACATTACCAGCAACGTCAGAACTGACTTCACCAATAATACCGACGCTGCCACCCAGTGTTAGGTTACCCAACTTAATCTCCGCTCGGTAACCAAGTCCAACACTGCCTGAGATCACAATAGATTCACCCATTTGTGTTCTTGCCTGCTCGACCTGTTGTGTCCCTTGTACGAGATTTATGTTAGCGTTTGCATAAACTTCTTCTTGTTTCCTCTTCTCCTCCTGCGTTTCCCCATTTTCACCCATCATTCCACTAGGATCCTTAAACCTCATCGGGTTGCAAAACGAGTAATGATACGGCGACCAACTACTCAATGCCGGCATGTTAGCCAATGGATCGCAGACGAAGAACCGACCAATCCTCGGATCATACCCTCTCGCATCTAACCAATCAAAGCCAGACTCGGTATCATACTCCTTCCCAATAAACTTATACCGCGTATCTCCCTGTCCAATATTGGCTGACCTTCCCTCCATCCCCTGCCCAAAGGGACAGTAGTCGTCGTAACTCGTCACATTCCCGCTCGCATCCACCGTCATCTTGATTGCTCAAAACTGATGTGACCCCCTTGCGCCGGACAGAAAGAAAGGGTATGTTGGGCGGAAAGGAGAATATGGGTTATGGGTCGTCGGCAGTTTACGAAGGAGTTGAAGTTACAAGTTGTCCAGGAATTGGAGTCTGGGCTGTCGTTGGCTG
>JACOSX010000065.1 GCA_016178625.1 Ignavibacteria bacterium | reverse complement strand
TAAAATCCCCTCACGTTCAAATACTTCCTGAAGCTGCTTGCTCTTCTTCTCCGAGGGCCGTATCTTCTTATTCATGGTGCTGTCTCCTTTTATTTGATTAGAATTTGTGGTTTGCTCACTTCAAATCTAACCAACCGGAGAGGCACCTCCTAATTTTTACACAAATATACGGACTTCATCTCGCGAAGTTACACTGGTCGCGAAGTTAAATGGCAAAACTTGACTATGCCGATGCAGATGCGTAGATTTACCCGACCGGCGAATGTATTCTTCTAAAACTCAAAGACCTTTGGACGTAGGAAGAACTATCAGATTTTGTCAAAGAAACTAAAAAAACCAGCGTAGAACTTAAGATATTGTCAACTGCTTAAGGGTGAAATCCTTGTCCACAATTCGAATCTTGGTCGCTGATGACGATCCTGAACTTGGTAAGATTATACGAGACGAACTTCTTGCCTGCGGATATGATGTCCACATTGTTGAAAACGGTGAAGATGCAATCTCTCAACTGGAGCGGCGTGAATTTGATATTGCAATAATCGATATTAGAATGCCCAAGGTTGATGGATTCGGGGTGCTGAAGTTCATTAAACGAGAGAAGCCTGCAATGAAAACAATCATGCTCACAGCGTACGCCGATCTGAAACACTTGGTCATGTCCCAAGAGGGCGGCGCTGATGAGTTCTTGACCAAGCCGTACGATTTTGAGATGTTGCGCCTTGCCATCGAAACTCTCGTCCCCAAATAATCCCTCCTTTTTCAAACTGACCCGCTGCCGACCTTGCAACTCTCTCTATATTATAGTATATTTTATGTGAAATCCCGTCCCGCCCGCCACTTGCGTCGGGACGGGATTGTTCTTATTACGGCACAATGATCGCCTAAGTCCGCGTAATAGTGCCGTTTACTCTTCTGTCCTGATTCGGTCGGGACTTCTCCCCACAGAGATGGGAGAAGATTTTTTCCTCTAAGTTTAGAGGGAGTGTTCCGCTGTTGGTGGGACGAGGGGTTCAGAGAGTGCCGCGTTTTTCTTTTGGTTTGAATGGATCACATACGAAATTTCTGCATCATCGCCCACATCGATCACGGTAAATCCACGATCGCAGACCGCCTGCTGGAACGTACCGGCACTATCACCGAGCGCGAGATGAAAACGAATCAAGTGCTCGACGATATGGAGCTCGAGCAGGAGCGCGGCATCACCATCAAGCTGCACGCCATCCAGATGAAGTATGAGGCAAAGGATCGCAAGACCTATACGCTGAACCTGATCGACACACCCGGACACGTCGACTTCTCGTACGAAGTTTCTCGCTCGCTTGCCGCGTGTGAAGGTGCAATCCTCGTCGTCGATGCATCGCAGGGCGTCGAGGCGCAGACCATCAGCAACCTTTATCTTGCCATTGATGCGGGACTGGAGATTGTTCCCGTCATCAATAAGATCGACCTGCCGAGTGCAATGGTTGATCAGGTGAAACATCAAATCATGGATCTCATCGGATGCAAGGAGGAAGAAATCATTCTTGCGAGCGCAAAGATGAAAATGGGTGTTGATGAAATCCTCGAAGCGGTTGTACACCGTATCCCTCCGCCCAAAGGCGATCCGAGCGCTCCGCTGAAAGCATTGATCTTTGATTCAATCTTCGATGGCTATCGAGGTTCGGTTGTGTATATCAGAGTAGTCGATGGAACAGTGAGGGAGAGGGAGAAGGTGAAGTTCTTTGCCACGAACAATATCTTCGATGCTGAAGAGGTAGGTATCCTGGAGATGCAGCGCGTGCGGACGAAGGAGCTATCCGCGGGCGACGTCGGCTATCTCATCCCCGGTGCGAAGGATGTACACGATACCAAAGTAGGGGATACGATCACCAACGCTGTGAATCCTGCCGATGGGCCGCTGCCTGGCTACAAAGAGGCGAAGCCGATGGTGTTTGCTGGTCTCTATCCAGTGAACGCGGACAACTTTTCCGAGCTTCGTGATTCCCTCGAGAAACTCCGGATGAACGATGCTTCATTGATCTTCGAGCCTGAATCTTCCGTCGCGTTGGGCTTCGGGTTTCGCGCCGGGTTCTTAGGGTTGCTGCACATGGAGATCATTCAGGAAAGGCTCGAACGCGAATACAAGCAGGAGCTGATTACTACTGTCCCAAACGTCGAGTATCGCGTGGTGAAAACGAACACCGAGGTCGTGCTCGTCGATAATCCGGCGTTCATGCCGCCGCTGGGTGAGATTGAACATGTCGAAGAACCCTTCATCAAGGCGCAGATCATCACGCCGTCGGAGTATATCGGCAATATCATGAAGTTGTGCACGGAACGTCGTGGCGTCTACAAGAATACGACCTACCTCGACCCGACGAGAGCAGACCTGCGGTATGAGCTCCCCCTTTCTGAAATCATTTTTGATTTTTACGATAAGCTGAAGTCCACCTCCCGTGGATATGCTTCGCTCGATTATGAATTCATGGAGAATCGCGAATCGGATCTCGTAAAGCTTGACATCCTCTTGAATGGAGAATCAGTGGATGCGCTTTCGACGATTGTCCATCGGGATAAATCATATGAGTGGGGCAAGAAACTCTGTGCGAAACTCCGGAAGCTTATCCCTCGGCAAATGTTCGAAGTTGTCATTCAGGCAGCGATCGGCAGCAAGGTCATCGCCCGCGATCAGATTTCGGCGATGCGCAAGAACGTGATTGCCAAATGTTACGGCGGCGATATCTCACGCAAGCGTAAACTCCTCGAGAAACAAAAGGAGGGAAAGCGTCGTATGAAACAAGTGGGACGCGTCGAAATCCCTCAAGAAGCATTTTTAGCAGTGCTCGCAATGGGAGACGAATAGCGGGCGCAAACTACTTACAATGGAGCATCTATGAACAAAATGATTGAATCAAAGTCCTCGAAACCGGTGCAGCAGAAAACGAGTTTCAAAGCATTGCTCAAAGAAATGAGCATCATCTTTGGTGCGTTTCTCGTGCTGAACAGCTTTGTCCTCGCCTCGTTCGAAGTCCCGACCGGCTCGATGGAGAATGAGATCATGACGGGAGATTTTCTCCTCGTCAACAAATTCGTCTTTGGTGGAACGACACCGAGAACTATTCCGTTCACGAGCACGAAGATTCCGTCGTTCAAGCTGCCGGCACTCTGGAATGTTGAGCGAGGCGACATCATTGTCTTCATTTTCCCGGGCTACCGTGATGAGGTTGAGCCTGCAGAGTTCGCGTACTATTTGAAGCGATGTATCGCGGTCTCGGGTGATACATTGCAGGTCATCAATCGCGTTGTGTACGTAAATGGCAAGCCTGCCCCGCTTCCGCGTAACGTGAAATTTAATTCGACGCTGATCCGACCGGCAGGATATGCGGATGCGAGAATCTTTCCTAAGGGTGCTCCATTCAACGAAGACAATTACGGACCCATCGTTATCCCGAAGAAGGGCGATATTATCGACCTGACCGAGGAGACGTTTGAACGCTGGGAAATATTCATCCGTCGAGAGGGTCACACGGCAGAACTGCGCAACGGTAAGGTTCATATCGATGGCGTGGAGGCGACATCGTATACTGTCGGTCGAGATTATGTTTTCGGAATGGGTGACAACCGTGATAACAGTCTCGATAGCCGATTCTGGGGCTTCATCCCGACAAATTCTGTCGTCGGAACACCGCTCATCGTGTACTGGTCGTGGGACCCTGATATCCCGTTGTTCAATATCGGCAATAAACTCTCTTCGATCCGTATGAACCGGTTTGGTACCCTGGTCAAGTAAACGATCATGAACGAAGGAACACACTCGGAGAAGGTCACACGTGGGGGAGAGAGCGCTGGAGTAAGATTCAGGGCTTACGCAGAGATCGTTGTTGCGACCCTACTCGCTTCCTTGCTGCTTAAGGGGTTTGTGGTCGATGCCGTTTACGTTCCATCACCGTCGATGGAAGGGACTCTCCTCACTGGCGATTACCTTTTGGTGAACAAACTCGTGTACGGGGCACGATCGCCGAAGCATCTTCCTTTTACGCAAGCAGAGTTTCCGTCTATCCAATTTCCGAAATTGAAGTCGATTACACGCGGGGACGTGGTTGTTTTCGAGCTGCCGGTAGTTGACCCTGATCATTATTCGGACCAACCGGTGTATTTCGTCAAGCGATGCGTTGCGGTTGCGGGTGACACGATCTCCATGCAGAACGGCAAACTGTTTCTTAACAGAGCGTATTCAATGGATGCCGGAGGGCATGATAGGGATTTCGGACCAATCGTTGTGCCGAAGCGAGGAGATACCATGACACTGACGCAAGAGAACTTCATTCAGTGGCAAGAATTGATTAGTCGGGAGGGACACACCATCAAGCGGTTACCTTCCGTGATTCTCGTCGATGGGAAGCCGACCACGAGCTACACCGTCACACGGAATTATTTGTTCGTCCTTGGTGACAACAGGGAACACAGTTATGACAGTCGCCATTGGGGCTTTTTGCCTGAAGAGAATGTGATTGGCAAAGCAATGCTGGTGTACTGGTCGGAGTCACAGGCTGGGGGGATACGATGGGAAAGGATTGGAAGCTTCATTCGATGAAGACGAGGTTGGATGCAAGATATGTGATGTGCGATGTGAGATATGTGTCAACTATTTTTTCTTTTTGAATGTTGCACTTTTCCTTTTGAATTGTCTTTTGGCTAGTATATACCTTCATATTCCCTTTTGCGAACACAAGTGCATCTACTGCGATTTCTATTCTATCGAATCGCTCGATCCGATGAATGCATTCCTCGAATCGTTGCACAACGAAATCGAGATGTACGCTTCCTACGGCGCGGAGGAACAATTCGAGACTATTTTCTTCGGAGGGGGAACACCATCATTGCTTGAGCCCGCAACTCTCGAAGAGATTCTTGTGCATCTGCGCGAAACGTTTTCGATTGAGCCTGACGCCGAAATTACGGTCGAAACAAATCCCGGAACAGTGGATTACAAGAAACTCGCTGGATATCGCCGCGCGGGAGTCAATCGACTCAGTTTTGGAGTGCAGTCGTTCTATGACGATGATCTAAAATTCCTCACAAGAATTCATTCAGCGAATGAAGCGAGGCAAGCTATCCACACCGCGAAGGATGTTGGCTTCACAAATATCAATCTTGATCTTATTTCCGCGTTGCCAAATCAGACGGTGGAGCGATGGAGACGCAATCTCGACGAGGCAATCGTATTGGAACCCCAGCATATCTCCGCCTATAATTTGATTGTCGAGAAAGGGACTCCACTTGCGCGGATGGTGAGCGCACGGCAAGTCTCGCCTCTGCCGGTGGAAACAGAGGCGGAAATGTATGAATGGACGATGCAATATCTTCACGATGAGGGATACGAACATTACGAAGTCTCCAATTATGCCAAACCCGGTTTCCGGTCTCGACACAATAGCAATTACTGGAATCACTCCAACTATCTGGGCTTCGGACCGTCGGCACATTCATTTTGGTTGAATAGACGGTGGTGGAACACCCGGAGCGTAGAGAGCTATTGCCACAAGATCGCTGCCGGACAGCTACCGCTTGCCGGCGAAGAACGCCTCACAGGGGATCAGCTCGTCGATGAAGCAGTGATGCTGGGATTACGAAGCAACGGAGTTGACTTGGCTCTCTTGAAATCTAAACATCAAATAGATCTCCTGTCCTCAGTTCGTCCTACAATCGAGAACCTTCTCCATGAGAACCTTGTTGTGCTTGACAAACAGGTTCTAAGACTTACCAGCAAAGGTTTCTTGCTATGCGATGCTATCAGTGAGTCCCTCCTTAGTCGAGTTGCCGGGGCTTAGAGAGTCTTGCGATTGTTTCATATTTCTTCTATATTAGAGCCGCAGAAAATCCAGTAACCGAAATAATCTCTGCGTTTTTGTCTTATTTCCCGAGGATTCAATGTCTGAAAAAGTAATTAATCGTCTCGTTGCATTGGGAGTATTTCTTGTGACGTTGGTTGTGTATCTGAAAACACTCTCAACGACGGTCGTATTCTGGGACGTGGGGGAATTTTGTGCCGCATCTCGGATGATGCAAGTGCCACATCCTCCCGGGTCTCCTCTGTTCTTATTTCTCGCCAGGCTGGCGTCATTGATCCCATTTCGCGATGACATTGGGGCACGGATGCACGCAGTATCCGCGCTCGGTAGTGCCATAGGTGTGATGTTTCTCTATCTCGTCGGCGTTAAAGTAATTGCGCGGTTCCGAGGTGCAATCGAGTCAAGTTTCGATAGACTTATCGTCTATGGATCGTCCGCAATCGGTGCGTGGGCGTTAGCATTCAGCACCACTTATTGGGACAACGCGATCGAAGCAGAAGTGTACGGGATGGGAATGTTGTTTGTTTCTCTCATCATTTGGCTCATTCTCCGATGGTGGGAGCGAGCTGACGAGCCTCATAACGAAAAGTATTTGCTCTTGATTGCCTACGTCCTTGGCTTGTCGACCGGAGTACATATCTTGGCGCTTTTGGTTACGTTACCTGTCTTGTTCGTATTTTATTTTCGAAAATTTGAATTCGAGCGGCGTTCAGCTATTCGCTTCTCTTTGGTTGCCTTGGGAATATTCTTCGTTATCTACCCGGGAGTTGTCCAGCTCCTCCCATCGTTTCTCGATGGTGAGTTTAAGGGTATCAAGAGCGATCTTTTTCCCTTTATTCCGTTATTGTTCATTATTGCTGCCGCCTACGGAGCTTACAAGGCTATCAAAACAAACCACAAATTACTGCACATAGGTTGTCTCTCATTTCTGTTCATCGTACTCGGCTACACGACCTATCTGCAGGTCTTGATGCGATCGAATGTCGATAACCTCCCGATGAATGAGAACAATCCGAACAATCTCGCACGGTTGACAAGCTATCTCACCCGTGAACAGTATGGCGATACTCCTCTCTTGAAAGGGGAGAGCTGGGATAACGATCAACAAGCTTACGTCGAGAAGCTTTTTCCCCGGCGGTATTCACTTGAGGCAATGCATGAGCCGACCCGGACAAACTACTCCAGCGATACGGATTTTCTCTGGCGATATCAGATCGATCACATGTTCATCCGGTACATCCTCTGGAACTTTATTGGAGCCGAAGGGGATTGGCAAGATGCCGGCGTGAGCTGGAAAGATACATGGGGCGTACCATTCCTCATCGCCTTGTTTGGCATATACTATCACTTCAAAAAAGATTGGAAGATGGCGTCGGTGGTCATGATGACGTTTGCCATCATGGGAATTGTACTTGATCTTTATCAGAACCAACAGGATCCACAACCACGTGAGCGCGATTATTTCTATGTTGGTGCGTACTACTGTCTTGCTCTCTGGATTGGGATCGGGATCATCGGCATCATCGACCTGTTGCGTACGCAACTGAAGCAAGTATCTTCTTTCCGTGCTGCGACATCCGGACTCCTCGCCGTGTGTGCTGTCGCGGTTCCTGTTAACCTCGCACGCATCAACTGGCATGAACACGATCGCAGTCAGAATTATATAGCGTGGGATTACTCATACAACCTTCTGCAGAGCTGCGGGCCGAATGCGATTCTCTTCACGAATGGTGATAACGATACGTTTCCACTATGGTATTTGCAAGATGTTGAAGGTGTGCGGCGAGATGTCCGCATTGTCAATCTCAGCCTGGTGAATACGTCATGGTATATCCACCAACTGAAGACTCAGATGCCGCATGGGACAGCTAAAGTCTCCATTTCGTTCGCTGAGGAACAGATCGATCGCATTACTCCTATTGCCTGGAAGCCGAGGCAGATGGATATTCCTGTCACCAAAGAGGTCATCAATCGTTACACTGTTGCCGATCGGCCACAGCAGACGAGCGTATCTCTTACTGACTCGACAACATTGAAAGAGGGAAAGATCAGTTTCACAATGAATGGCGTTCCGTATCGACAGGACGTCCGGATCCTTCGCGTTCAGGACATCATGGTGCGAGATATCATTATGGCAAATCACTGGGAACGACCAATCCATTTCGCAGTCACTTGTTCTCCCGATTCAAAGATTGGTCTGGACAATTATTTGTGGATGCAGGGGCTCACATATCTCTTGAAGCCCGTCAAGGTCGCCTTACCAGAGGGTGGGATTGATTACGATATCACCGCGCAAAACCTTCTAGCGAAGAATGTGGTGCCAAGTAAAACTCCGCAACGCGGGTACATCTACCGAAATCTTAACAACCCTAACGTCTATTACGATGAGAACGTCCAACGCATGGTGATGAACTATCGTTTCAATTTCATGCGGCTCGCTGAAAATGCCTTGAGAGTCAAGGGAAATAAGGAAGAGGCGAAGAAGGTCATGGAGCAGATGGAGGAGACCGTTCCTATCAGTGTGATTCCGATGCAGGAGTGGCGTGTCACTGCGTATATCATGAATATCTTTAACCAAGTTGGCGATAAGGACCACTTCGAAGCATACGCGAAGGTCGTGGAGAAAACGGCAACAGACTTGATCAATTCGAATCGTGTTGATTCGCAAGACCCGTTCATGCCATACCGAACGTTGCTGGATATCTACGATGAGCGCGCAGATTATGCTGCAGCAGTTGATCTCTTGAATCGTGCATCAGTCCAATTCCCAAACGTCCAGGAAATCAAGAGTCGAATTCAGTTCTATCAGCAAAAGATGCAGAGCGCGGGCGCAGCTGATTCAAATAAGACGGCGGTCGCTGATTCGAACAAAGTTAATTAACGTTATCTGCTGGTGCTACAGTTTTCCCAAGCAAACGTCGACGGATTAGAGAAGTAAGGTCTTTGAATTATTCGAGATCGGTTGGTCACGGGGGGAGCATGAAAATTCTTCTCATTGCCCTTTCCGGCGTTGGCGATGCTCTTATGTTTTCCCCTGCACTCACTCTTCTTCGGAAAAAATATCCCCACGCGCAGATCGATCTTCTTGCCATGTTCCGTGGAGTAGAAGAATTGTATGCACGCAACGATGATGTGGATAAAGTCATTTTCTATGATTTCCTGAATCTGAATCCCCTTTCTGCATTGTGGTTGGTGCTGAAATTACGCCGGCCACATTACGATATTTCCATCAATGTCTATCCCGCCAATAGATGGCACTACAATGTCATCAGTTTTTTGATCGGTGCCAAGAAACGTTTAGGGCATACATACAACCACGTCAATGGTCGCTCTTTGAATTTTCTTAATAATATTCGTATCCACGAGGACGATCGAAAGCATAACGTGGAAGAAAATGTGTGTCTTGTCGAACTACTTGGTGTTCCGCCGACTGAAGTGTTGCCATCGCTGAAAGTAGTGCTAAACGATCATGACAAGGGAATGGCTGAACAATGGATCGCGACCAACGGGTTGATGGGGGGCGAGTTTTTTGTCGGATTCCATGCGGGCTCATCAGCATTGAAGAATCATGCCAAGAGACGCTGGTCGCCTGATAAATTCGCGCAACTCGGGAAGTTGCTTGGTAACGACCATCATGCCACAGTGCTATTGTTCGGGGGGCCGGAAGAATATGAGCTTAATCTTTCCATCAATCGGATGATGGGTGGTACAGCAATTATTGTGAAAGTCCCAACGTTAATGACGAGCGTTGCATTAATGAAAAAGTGTTCAGTGTTTGTTGTCAATGATTCTGCCCTCATGCATATTGCTGCTGGTTTACAACTTCCTGTTGTAACGGTTTTTGCCTACACAAATCCTACCTATGTTCATCCTTGGAACACCAACTATATCTTGGTGCGAAGGGATCTGGAATGTAGTCCTTGCTTTTACTATTCGCCGCGGCCTGCTCGCTGTATCTGGAAGGAAGATCAGTTTAGGTGTATTACCCAGATCGAGGTGAATGAAGTGGCCTCTGCCGTCAAAAAAATAATCCACGACACATCCCCTTTTATTTAGAAGAGCTCTGAACACCCGCACGACGATACTCTTCATTTCTTCCTTTCACGCCCCTTTCATCCAGGATGATCTCGAAGTATTGGAGAAACACTTTTCTGTGCGCAAACAAATCGGGCACGGAATCGGTGCGGTGCTCAAGATTGTGATGAAGGCATTCACCTCCGAAATCACATTCTGTTGGTTTGCGTCAGTATATGCATTTTTTGGTGTCATGATGTCAAGGATGCTTGATATGAAGTCCGTGGTCATTGTAGGAGGTGTCGATGCTGCAAAAGACTTTGAGTTGGACTATGGTATTTGGCTCACTCCCTGGAAAGCCAAACTTGTCCGTTACGTTTTTCATCATGCCGATCGCATACTCGTTGTTGATCCGTGTCTGCGCGATGAAGCAGTACGCCTCGCTGAGTATGATGGGAAGAATATTTCGTACCTTCCGACCGGATACGATGGCGATTTCTGGAAACCGATGGGCGAGAAGGAGCCGATCGTTCTCACTGTTGCCGTTGTCAGGCACGAGCGAACCCTTCGACGAAAGGGGATCGACATTCTTACCGAAGCCGCACGAAAACTTCCAGGTGTGACATTCTATGTCATTGGCGTTGGACCCGAAATGGTCGCGCACTTGCAACCCCCACTCAACATGAAATTTTGCCCACCAATACTCCGGAAAGATGTCTTACCATATTATCAGCGCGCGAAAGTATACTGCCAACCGTCGAGGAGAGAAGGACTACCGAACGCCCTTTGCGAGGCGATGCTGTGCGGTTGCATACCCGTCGCATCGGAGGTCAGTGGTAATCCGACTGCCGTGGGGACCGAGGGCCTACTCGTTCCGGCAGGCGATGCTCTGGCATTGGTGACCGCGCTCAGACAGGCGCTAACGATGGAGGATGCACTCGGCATGAAGGCGCGTGCGCGCATTGTATCGATGTTTCCAAAGCAGCGGCGCGAGAACGGTCTCGTTCGCGTCATCGAAGGATTGCAGTAGTGAAACGCGTATCGAGAAATTTTCTCTCGATTATTGGCAGTGATATCATGCGCCGTATCTTGGGATTTTTTACAGTTGCCTATCTCGCCCGCAAGGTCGGGACTGCCGGCTTCGGAGCGATCAATATCGGGTTCACGATCTTTTCGTATGCTCTTGTCATCAGCTCTGCGGGTTTGGGATCATTCGGGACACGGGCAGTTGCACGCGGTGACAATGAAGGAATAATCAGTTCAGTCATCAGTCTTCGGTTAGTGAGTGGTATATTCGCGTTTCTTATCACCGCAGCGGTAGCAATCTTTTGTATCCCGAATGCAACGACGTCGGTTCTTGCAATTCTCTTCTGCGCTGGTCTTATTGGTAACGCGTTTCTCCTCGATTGGTATTTTCAGGGGAAAGAAGAGATGGGAAAAATCGGTATCGGTCGACTTCTATCGGCTGCCGTCTACCTTCTCTTGGTCATTGCGGTTGTTCATTCAGCGGAAAATATTCTTTGGGTTGCCCTCGCATCAGTTGTGGGTGACCTTGTCGCAGCGTTCGCCTTGATACAAATCGCTCGAACGCAAGGGAAGGGAATATGCATACGATTCACGCTGAAGGGTTGGAAATCGTTGCTTCAGCAGGCGTTTCCTATTGGGATTGGCGGGATGATAGCGCATATCAGTGTAAACTTTCCTCTGATCGCCATCGGTATCATCCTGACAAATAGCGACGTTGGTGTGTACAGCGCGGCGAACAAGCTCGTCGTCTTCCTTCTCATGTTTGATCGGGTGATGGCGACATTGCTTCTACCTGCTTCCTCACGTTTGCACGCGCAATCTTTCGAGTTGTTATCGTCCACTCTCAGTGATGCGCTTCGCTGGATCGTTATCATCGCTCTCCCGATCTGCATCGGGGGTCTGGTGTTGGCAGATCGGCTGGTGCCTCTGGTGTTTGGTGCACAGTACCTTAACGCTGTCGTTGTGCTTCGCATTCTCATCTGGTTCTTTTTCTTCACAATGCTCCATACAGTATATACCTCAGGGTTGATTGCCATCGGTCAGGAAAAAATCTACGGCAGACTTATGGTCATCAGTGGAGTGATGTATGGGGGACTTGTGACGGTCGGGACACTTTCATTTGGCGTGTGGGGTGCAGCTCTCGCTGTCGTCATCGCAGAGGCGGGCACATTGTTGCTCATGCGTCAACACGCCCGCCGGTTGATTGTCATTCATGTTCCCCCGAAAATCATGAATGCGACATTCTCCGGGATCTTTATGGGTGTTGTCATAGCATTCTTGCCACCGTTCCCTCTCTTTTTAACCATCCTGTTCGGAGCAATTGTTTATTTAGTTTTGCTTGTTACCACGCGTGCAATCATTGCGGATGATTTCTTGAATATCTTGAAGCGTGTCTGATGAACATCCATGTCGGTATCGTCGGGGGAAATTTCCACGGGTGGTTATCGTTGTTGCAGCAAGAAGGAATCCCGCATTCTACTTCAGTCCATGATCTCTCTCCAGATCGCTTTAGCGTGATCGTTGCTTGTGATACTGCGGAGGAACGAACGATCAAATCGATTAAAAAGTATCTTGCGGGTGGCGGGGCAGTATTGTGTTCAGGTAAAGTGTTTGAACAGCTTTCGAATTCTGTCTGCATTCAATCTCCGATCAGATATCTTCTTGGTGCATCAGATTATCACTTCGCGGGGATCGGCTTGATCGATTGTTATAGGCAATGTCACGTCCATCCTTACGCGAATGTAGTGAACAGCGACTCTGGTAAGCCTTGTATATTCATGGGCGAGTATGGTGGTGGAACGATTGTCGTGCTGCCCTTTGACGCAGGTGGACTTATGTTGGATACACGGACATCGACTAAGTCATTCTATGCGGAACACCATCGGCTCCCGTTCGAACACGTCTCTCTCGTATCGAAAGGTGGACTGCTCAAACTCGTTGCTCGGTCGCTGGAACTACTCCATCATGAACGAGGGCTACCGTACGCACACGCGTGGCATTTTCCTTCACACGAGAAGACAATTTTTTGCTTCAGAATCGACACGGATTATGCAAGCCGAAAAGAGCTGGGGGATCTGTATCATGTCATGCGTCAACATGATCTGACGGCGACGTGGTTCGTTGATGTCAAAAGCCAGCAAGCATATCTTGATCTCTTCCGAGACATGGACGCTCATGAGATCGGCATCCACTGCTACGAACATGCAACGTATGAAGACTATCCTCGTAATGTTAAGAACATTCGACGCGCTCTTGATGTCTTCAACCGCTGTGGTTTGCACGCCTCCAGCTTCGCTGGGCCGTACGGATTGTGGAACGAACATCTTGCCCGAGCGATCAACGATTGCAGCTTTGAGTTTTCCTCGGAATTTTCCTATGATTATGACAACGTCCCATCGGCTCCGGTGATCGGTCATCAGATGTTGGATACACTCCAGCTTCCGGTTCATCCGATCAGCATTGGGAGTTTACGGAGACAGGGTTTTGACGAACAAGAAATGAAGACATATTTTAGCAGACTGCTGGAGAGGAAGCTACACGACCGAGAACCGATCATCCTCTATCATCATCCGAAGGATGACAATGAGTATGTATTACACACGGTGTTTGACCTTGTCAAACAGCATCACATCAAAACCCTGCGGATGATGGACTATGGGCGATGGTGGAAGAACCGCGCTGCGACGATGTTCCATGTAGAGATTGACCGATCTACGGTACAGGTTGATGCCCAACATTTCGATGATTCGGTCTGGCTCCACCTGACACGTGGTGATGGGACCGAGACGTTCACACCGATGCAGCCGAAGATCGAGCTCGAAACGCTTGGCTGGCAGAAACGTCCGGAGCCATTGCCACTGCCGACGGACATCTATAGGATTAGGAAGTTCAATCCATGGATCCCACTGATCCGGTTTGAGGATTTCATTCACCGAACATTAGTGTCGAAAACATAGGTTTGAATCCATATGAACAACTCTTGAATGTACATCGATCATTCCATATCGTGAACGTCTGTCTCGCCACATATCAGTCGATATCGCTGTTGAAGGGTGGACCGCGCACCCAGATGGATCAGACCAAGCGCTGTCTCGAAACTCTTGGAGCGCGGGTATTGCTCTTTGAAACGTGGGGAGAATTTCAAAAAGAAAAGATTGACCTCGTCCACCTGTTCGGTGCACACATTGGCACGTATCACTTGGCGAGGGAGATCCACAAGGTGGGTATCCCGATCGTCGTGACGCCGATATTTTACTCCCGCCACTCACCATTGTATCTCCGCACGGTACTTGGACTTGACCGCACTGCACACAAACTCGTCAAAGGGTTGTGGACAGACTATGGATTGGTCGCCGAGATCTGTTCGTGGGCGAAGGTGGTTCTTCCCAACACGCAGAAGGAAGCGCGACTTCTGAACAAGGGACTCGGGGTGCCGATGGAGAAGATCACGGTGGTTCCCAACGGCGTTGAAGAGAGATTCTATCGTGCTGATCCTTCGGTGTTCAAGAAACACTACGGGATCGAGAATTTTGTTCTAAATGTTGGGCATATTGGACCGGCGAGGAAAAATGTTCTTCACCTCATTCGTGCTCTGGAGAAAGTGAATACACCCGCGGTCGTCATCGGTAGGGTGGAAGATAATGAATATGGTCGCGCGTGTTTTCAGGAAGCGAAGAAGAACCCCCGGTTACTCATGCTGACCGCCCTACCAAACGATTCCGAGCTTCTCGCTTCAGCGTACGCTGCATGCGATGTGTTTGTTCTTCCGTCGCTCTATGAGACGCCGGGGATTGCCGCGCTGGAGGCAGCGCTTGCCGGAGCGAAGATCGTCATCACTAAACATGGCGGCACCGAGGAGTATTTTAGCTTCCATGCTGAGTACATCGATCCTTCTTCATATGAGCTGATCCAGCATGGCATCATCACTGCACTGAACAAGGAGAAGAACGGCAATCTGCGCGAACATATCCGAAGTAATTACCTGTGGGAGCACGTCGCGAAAAAGACGATGGTAGTGTATGAAGGGGTGTTGTCAAGGCAATAAACAAAGTATTAGCGAAGGAAAAAGCCGACTCGATAAATTGAGTCGGCTTCTCTGGCGGACACAGCCAATGATTTTACTTCATCAAGAGCATCTTCTTCGTATCAATAACCTTTCCTGCCTGCAAGCGATAAAAATACATTCCACTCGGAAACGCACTCGCATCGAACTCCGCAGATTTATAGCCCGCCGATTGAACCTCATCGACTAATGTTGCCACCTCACGACCGAGCAGATCGTAGACTTTGACGCTCACTTTGGCATCTTCTGCCAGAGTATACTTAATGATGGTTGTCGGGTTAAACGGGTTGGGAAGAGTACCAATCAGTCTGGTTTCTGTCGGCAGTGGTTCAGTCTCCAGTGTGGGATTAAACGCTTGCTTTGTTGGATCACCTCCCGTACCAGAATTGACATTGACCTTGTTCGATGCGCTCGAT
>JACOSX010000066.1 GCA_016178625.1 Ignavibacteria bacterium | reverse complement strand
TGACCGATCTTGTCACGAAGGGCAGCAGCGTCTTCATATCGTAGCTCGTCGGATGCTTTACGCATCTTTTCTTCCAACGATCGAACGAGGGTTGAGGTTTTTCCTTTCAACACCTGGATCACTTCGTTGATCATCTCATTATATTTATCCCTCGAAACTAATCCCTCGCATGGTCCCTCACACTTTTTGATATGATAGTCAAAACAGATTTTTATCGAGCGCTTCCGCACAACATCGTCATCGATCATGTAATTACAGCTACGCACTTTATAGATCTCCCGGATCATCTTGAGTGAGGCGTGCATATTTTTGACTTCAGTATATGGTCCGAAGTATTTCGATCCATCGCGGATAACCCTTCGCGTAGCAAAGACACGCGGGAAGGGCTCGTTCGTGACAACGATATACGGATAGCTTTTGTCATCTTTGAGGTCGATATTGTAACGGGGCTTCAGTTTCTGAATCAAAGTCGTTTCCAAAATCAACGCTTCCACTTCGGAATCGGTGACAATGAGTTCAAGATCATAAATCTTCGAGACCATTGCCTCACGACGCGCGTCGATTCGGGACGCTTTCTGGAAATATTGCCGAACTCGGTTACGAAGATTGATAGCCTTCCCAATGTACAGCACTTCTCCCGAAACGCTCTTGAACTGATATACACCGGGCTGAATCGGTAGATGCTCTAACTTTTCCTTGAATGGGGCGTTTTTTTTGGTAATGGTAAACTCCGGAAAACTTGGACATCATTTGAGATGAAGATGGCGTGAGAGTCTTCAGAGAGGAACCATCTTTTTCTCATCATAAGATAGACGATTTTCGATTTGATGTCAAGCGAGAATTAACAGCATGTGCTCACTGTAGATGACTCAGAAGGTTATTTCTACGCGCATCCCACCGAAGAATGGAACCACGCGAAGCGAAGAATGATGTGCAGCATCGTCATGAAGTCGACCAACGGCAATTCCACTTGCCATCCCAACCGCTGCCCCGAGAAAGGTATCAGAGAACCAGTGGGCATCGTTATAGACTCGTGAAAGAGCAGTAAGAGTAGCAAGCGAATATAAACCGACGGTAGCGTAAGGATTTCCTATCCGTTCGCCAAGAAGGGATGACACAGCAAATGCCACCGTCGCATGACCTGACGGCAACGAAGTTGTTTCAAGTCTCGTCTGGAACCCGCGAATTCGAGTCGAACCTTCCTCCTCGGACGGTCTGCTTCTGCCTATGACACTTTTCAGAACGGTTGTCGTTACTCCTGCGAACACAATCGATTCAAATAGCATGTACCCCGTCTCTCGCACCGACTTGTTCTTAAAGATGAGACCCCCCGCGTAAAGTCCACCCCCTAAGCTAATGCCGTAGACTTCACGACCATATTGCCTGCCAACTTCTGCAAGATCGTCTCCGATAGAAGATTGGTTACGCTGAGATAGTGATCGAGCAGATTCATCTACTAAGAATAGAACGAGCGTCCCCGCGGCGATTCCTCCCGTTGTTATCCACTCCCTCTCTGAGAAATGCAACGGTGCACCAAAGATTTCACCGGCGTCGTGCAACATCACAGAAGCATCCGATGAAAGAGTTTCACCGAGAGATGCCTTTGAAGAATCTTGCTGAGGGTATACATACGAATTGATTGTGAGAAGGAGTACAAGCCGAACAATGATACCGACCGAGATCACCCGATTGGAGTTCATTTCCCGGGTGTATACTTGATGATGTCAGTTTTCTCGATGGTGATCATTCCTCCGCAACCCACCTTCTCGAACAAATGATCGATGATTGGAAGAAAGCTCTTCACCTTTTCTTCCGTGTCAACAATTTCAATTACTATTGGAAGGTCTTCTGAGAGTCGGAGGATTTTAGCTGTATGAATAACACGGCTTACTGCTCCAAATCCCTCGACGCCGCGAAGGACTGTCGCACCTGCTAACCCGTGTTCACGCGCTTTCAACACAATCACTTCATAGAGGGGCTTATGCTCATGCTTATCCATTTCTCCCAGGAAGATCCGCAATAGTTTTCCATCACCGGCAAGTTTCATGAGATCAACCTTTCAGATTAGAGTAATTTTCCAGTGAGAGTACCAAGATATGTTGCAACGAGGCAAACCACGATGCTCGTTCCAATATTTAACGTCGCAAACAGGATTTCCCCATCTCTTAGCAATGCTATAGTTTCGAAGCTGAATGATGAGAATGTTGTGAACCCTCCCAGAATACCAATGGTAAGAAAAATTCGGAGAGCAGGATTGAGAAGAAAACGTTCTTCAAGTCCGAACATCAGAAATCCGATAAGGAAACATCCGGCAACGTTTACCGTGAGCGTGCCATACGGAAAATCACTACCGAAGACCCGATGGACTGCACCGGAGAGCATGTAACGCCCAACTGCTCCAATACCGCCACCGATAAAAACTAAAATAATCTTGAGCACTTCTACAGGTCTCCTCGGTTCATCTCTCGGTAGCTTTGGATGTTGCCTTTTGACTGATCTCCACAAGCACGCCGTTAGTTGATCGGGGATGAATAAAGGCAACCCAGTATCCACCAGCACCGAGCCGTGGATGCTCATCAATAAGCTGGAACCCCTCATCCTTCAAACGTTTTATTTCGGCACGGATATCGTCTACTTCGAATGAAAGATGATGGACACCCTCTCCTCGCTTCTCAATAAACCGGGCAATGGGTGAATCGGGTGCGGTTGCTTCTGTAAGTTCGATCGACGTGTCGCCGACATGAAAGAATGAGAGCCTTACTTTCTGATCGGGCACCTCTTCCGTTTCAACCGAATTGATCTTGAACAATTTCGAGAAAAGTTCGATCGAATCAGGTAGATTCTTCACGGCTACACCAACATGGCTCACTTTCCTGAACATGATACTATACTGATTTGTTATTGGAGAAATATTTATTCGTCTGATGACGCGTCACCGCTATCAAGTCCCTTGCATTCGCGATAAGAATTCCAAGCAGCACTAGTACCGCTCCTGAGAACACTCTCGGGGAAAGGGTCTCATGAAGCCATAGCGTTCCCAGAACGACGGCAAGCACGGGCGTTACAAGTGAAACAAGAGAGAGATACACTGCTTCAACCCTCTTCATTAACCAGTAATACACGACAAACGTCACCACCGTCCCGAATGTTCCCAAGTAAAGAATTGAACCGAGACCTTTGCCGTCGAACCGGATGCGGGAGAAATCCTCAAACAAAAATGCCAGTGAATACATTATAACAATCCCGAAGAGCATTCCTCCCAGACTAAGGCTGAGGGGCGTAACATTACCGCTCTTTCGTTTGACGATAACCAACGACGTACCTTGCATGAGCGTGCTCACAAGTATAGCAGCCATCCCAGATGTGCTGGACTCCCCAATATTGATATCTACCCAAAAAATAATGAGGACGCCCAAAAATCCCAGTGTAATTCCCAAAATTTTGTACGGATTTAACTGCTCATCCGGTAAAAAGAAGTGTGACCCCACTGCAACAACAAACGGATATGCAGCAAACAGAATAGACGCGAGCCCCGACGCGATGTATTGTTCTCCCCAGTAAACAAGTGCAAACGGAAAACTGAATGAGAGAACAGCAAGTGTAAGATACAGGGCAAGAGAATTGAGATCGAGTGGAAGTCGTTCCTTTCGAACAACCATGATGAGAGAGAGAATAACTACCGCAAGAGTGAAACGAACTGCAACTGCATAAAACGGAGGAATGCTGTCTAATCCGATTTTAATCGCCAGCCACGTTGATCCCCAGATGATAGAGATTAAGCCGAAGCCTGTACCCACCAAGAGCTTCTCAGAATTCATCGCACATCAGGCTTCAAAAAAGGAATATGTAACCAACCCCGAGAGAAGCTTAGGATAAAAGTATGTCGATTTTTGTGGCATCGTAAAACCAGCCTCAGCAACCGCCCGGATTTGATTCATCCGGGTTGGATTCATCAAAAATGCCGCTTGTGCTTTTCCATCTCTTACCGCAACTATAGCACGACCTTCGTCTTTCTCGTAATCAAGATAACGCTTTTTTACCTGATCTTCCTCTGACATGTGGAGAATATTTCTAAAAATACCGGTATGGAGGATCGTAGCGTCGAGCTGTGCGAGTACTGGCGGAATACCCGCCCCCTGAAACATCGAGTCGTCTTTCAATTGCAGTACCGCATACGGAGGTTCTTTTTTCAGAACCAAACCGAAGGATCTTCCCGCCTGCTGTTTCAGCGAGGCGAGCATGCCCTCTTGCGTATTAAACACGTTGAGTGTAAAATAGGGTTGAAGGTCTGACAGTAGTCGGGACTGATCAAACCCTGTAATGCTATGGACAAGCCGATGCGTTGGATAGATGACGAGACCGGGATCGCTCATGTTGGTGAAAAACATGGGGACGTAGTTAAAGGGTTCAGTCCCAGAAAAGTTCGGATATTTCAGTCGCAGCGAATCACGATAGAGTAACGCCGTCTCATATCGGTGATGACCATCCGCGACAAACACGCGGTGGTTCAACAGGTAACTGGAGATAGCTCCTATCGCAGAGCTGTCAGTCATTTTCCATAACCGATTGCGAACATCCTCGAACACGGTGTCGAACATGGGGAGGTCGTCCATCGTCTGACGCAAATACCGATCAAGCAATAAATCGGAGTCCTCATAAAGAGAAAAAATCTGACTGAACATCGTGCCTGTTGCTTGAAATAATCTAAAACGATCTTCTTTAGGGCCTGAGAGCGTCTTTTCATGGGGAAAAACCGAGCCTTTACCAAAGTCCTCCAACTTACAAGCCGCGATGAAACCATATCTCTCAACGCGTTTTCCTTCCGGCAAGGTGAACTCCTGTGAAAGGACATATAAGGCTGGTTCTGAATCTGGGACAACGATGTGTTCAGCTTTCCATTGATCGAGATACTTAGCCGCAGAACGATACCAATCTTCTCCTTGTCCAAGGATGAGCCGAACAATGTTGTAGGGGCTGCGGTTGTACAGCACTTCTTGTTGTTGAGGCGTTATCACGTCGTACGGAGGTGCTACCACATTATCCACGTTTATTTTCTTGAGATTGTAAAGAATCCCGCGGAAGGGTCGTATTTCAGGCATAGTGTACTCTTATTTGTTCAAGATAAACGCTGCTGAGAGGGTTAGGCACTTTCAGTGATCATGGTGCTGCGATAAAGTATGAGCTTTGCGATTCATTACCAAATTTCATCTGAAAGGATATTATTTATAAATCATTCTCCATCCTATGCTACTGATACCCCAATCGCTTCAGCCAAGCTGCCTTTTCTCTCCATTTCTCTCTCACCTTCACGTGTAGTTCAAGGTATACCTTACGTCCGAGGAATGCTTCAATATCTTTCCGCGCGCGCTCACCGATTCTTTTGAGCGCAGATCCCTGTTTTCCAATGAGCATGCTCTTTTGTGAAGCGCGTTCAACATAGATCTCTGCGTTGATAAGATCTTTGCGTCCCTCCTGCTCTTTGTAGTCGATCACATCGACAGTAGTCGAATACGGAACTTCCTCGCGGAATATCTCGAAAATCTTCTCCCGAATAATCTCGCCAACAAAAAAACGCTCCGAATGCTCGCTGACAATATCGAGTGGGTAGTATGGCGGGTGTTCCGGCAACTCACTCACGAGCGCTTTCAGAACACCTTCAGTCCCGTCAAGGTTGAGTGCTGAAATTGGGAACACGTTCTTGAACGAACAGCGCTGACCAAAGTTAGAAATTAGCGGAACGAGATCAGCTTTTTTTACAAGATCAATTTTGTTGAGAATGAGATACAGAGGTTTATGAGATCGCTCCAGAGCTTTCAGTGCGATGTTATGGCCGGTGTCTTCCTTAGTCTTCGGTTTCGTCACGTCAATCATCAGCAAGATAATGTCCGCATCATCTATAGCAGAGAAGGCAGACTTCATCATCGCCCGATGGAGAAGATATTTGGGCTGGAGAAGCCCGGGTGTATCAAGAAATATCAGCTGATAATCATCTCTTGAGAGGATGCCGAGAATCTTGTGGCGAGTTGTCTGCGGCTTGTTTGTAACGATAGAGATCTTTTGCCCGATCAAGCTATTCATCAGGGTGGACTTACCAACATTAGGCTCGCCGATAATCGCAACGTAGCCAGCCCTAAAATGTGGTCCATTCACATCATTAAGTTTTCCCATTGTCTAACAGGAACTTTTCATTTCTTCACCTACGCCAGCCAAGAACATATGAACTATCTCACACAGCATTGTTGCATCATGGAAAAACTTTTCCAGACAGGATGTCGAAGGGCAATAGGTTTTTGACACCTGAGATTCCATCCCATCAAAATCCCAAACAAGAGTAAGAGAATGCAACCAATGACAACCTTGATTTGTTGAAGACGGTACTCTCGGCCCAAACTATTATAGTAATCAGCATATCTATACTCCTTTATTACTAAACTGACGCTGACTTCTTCGAATTAGCGAACACGCGTATCGGCAACACCATAGAATTGAGGCCTGCGAACTGAATACGTCGATGGAACTGCATCGCTGTCTCGTTGTGCAGGATGCGCTGATACCACCGCTCTTTTTCGAAGATAAGCTTACCTGCAAAGAAGACTGAGAGGGGATACTCTTTTACGACGCTTACGCAAAGCTTCTCTGTCTGGTCAAGGACTTCGATACCCACACTCATGCGGTAGTCGGCAGCCAAGCCAAGTTGACGGGCAAAATCAACATACCGTTGCAACGATAATGTAGTTTGGGCGACGGCACTGTCCAGATCTGCCGCTCCTTTCAAGCTTCCAGCGTCGATGACAGTCACCGAGACGAAGATGAAATTCTTGAAGTGATGGGGGAAGAGTTTTTGCACAGACAAGAAGGTATGGATTCCCATTCCACCATAGGAGGATACAAGCAATACCGCCGTCGGCGCTTTCGGATTCAGGTGGGGTGGCATATTGTTGGTCATCGTGGTTGGAATCTCCGTGAGGATATCATCGAGCCGAGACAGGTGTGACATCACCACCTGGTAATGCCGTTTGATGAGCATGCACACACCGATCAAGATACCTGTAATCAGCAGCGTCACCCATCCGCCCTCAGTGAACTTCTCAAGCAGGTTCATCAGGAGGATGGAAAGACAAAGCAAGAGGCCAACAACGTGGATGATAATGTGACGCGCCCAATCCTGATACTTCTGTCGGTTCTGAATCCAGTACCGTACCATACCCATCTCCGAGAGGGAAAACGTCAGAAATACGTTGATAGAGTACATCAATACCAGCGTGCTCGTATCACCATGCGTGAGGAAAAGCGTCAGGATAGCGGCTCCCGAGATCAGGGCGACGCCGTTCTGCATGGTGAGCCGATCTGACAGCGAACTGAACCGGTGTGGGAGCCAAGAGTCAATTGCCATATTCGACATCACTCGCGGACCATCGATGAAACCTGCCTGGGCAGCAACAAAAAGTATCGCAGCTTCGGATGCAAGTGAGATCACGATGAACATCTTCCCCACAGGAATATTACCCATGTTCCACGAACCGGCAAACCTTTCCAACAGTGAGGCGTTCATTGTTTTCCCAGCTTCCGGTACAACATGGTAGAGTAGGTAACAAATTAAGATTCCTCCTGCTGTGACAGCCAACGAGACCGCCATGTACGCCATAGTTCGCCGGGCAGTTTCTATTTTCGGTTCACGCATGATCTGAATACCGTTTGAGACCGCCTCAATGCCGGTGTAGGTACCCGCTCCCCTCGTGTACGCACGGGCAAAGATCGCAAACAGTCCCAAGAACCCTAAGGCAGTGAAGTTAGTCTGAAAACCGCCATGTACTTCGGCGACAACGCGAGGCGCTTCGAAGAGATGAAATGCAATCCCCCCAACAATGAGGACAACATGAGTGAGAACAAAAATTAAAAAGATAGGCATGAGCGTGGTAACTGACTCTTTCACCCCTCGCAAATTCAGTATCGTGAGCAGAATGATCCCGACCGTTACGACAACAAGTTTATACTGTGCTATGTGTGGTGGGAGGAAGCTGAACACTTGGTCAGCCGCACTGGCAATGGATACTGAGATAGTGAAAACGTAATCGACCAGCAGCGCCGCACCGGAGATAACTCCATACTTTGGACCGAGCAATTTGCTTGCCACAACGTATCCTCCCCCACCGAACGGAAAATGTTCGATGATACGTGAGTAAGCATATGATATAATAAAAATGGTAAAGGCTGTTGCCAGTACCAAGCCAATAGCGAGGTAAGTATGTTCTCCAAGTGCGCGGAACGCTTCCTCCGGACCGTAGGCAGAGGATGAAAGCCCATCAGCGCCAAGACCAACCCACGCGAGGAAGGCGATGAGAGAAATACGATGGAAAACACTCGGGTCTTTTATATCACGCGGGGCTCCAAGGAGTGCGCGTTTTACGCGAGATGAAATTGATGTTTGATTTTTTGTAACATGCGGAGGCTCCTCACCCGAAGCTTCTTCTTGCTGGGAATCCATAAATCCTTATCAAATCGTTCTATAACACCCCGTCCTGGTTATTGAAATAGATATTGTACAAAATCTAAGTGTCAAGTCCAAATATCGAACAATCATCCTCCCTCATTCATCATAATTTCGGATGTCTCAGATGAAAACCGGTCGCATCCTGATATCGCTTCGCGATGGATAGGAGTTCCGCTTCACCAAATAGTTTTCCAACAAACGTAATGCTCGTGGGCGTACCCTTCTTCGAGAACCCGTTTGGCAAAACGACACATGGATGTCCGGTAAGATTCGTGAGCAGCAGGTTATCACCTTCGAATGGCGGGGCAACATAACAATCGATCTGCTTCATGAGCTCTTGCATATCTTGAATAATCATGTATCGAATGCGGTTTGCCTGGATGTACTCGACGGCAGGAATGAATCGCGACAATCGAAGTACGTTAGGCCATGCATCTTTGATCTGCCGAACGAGCACGTCGTCCTTTCCAGTTCGAGTAAGATCATCGAATGCAGCGCCGGCCTCCGCCGAGAGTATGATCGAGAGATCGCTCGTGGGGTATTTCGGAAGTTCCATAGGGATAAGACGCGCACCTAACGATCGTAGTTGCGCCAATGTTGAATCATTGTTCGACCGGTCTTCTTTGACACTGTCGAACGCACTCTTGATATACCCGATGGTGATTCGGTTAAGTGTTATGTGGGGATCATAGTTAAACGGGACATCATACAATGTCTGATCTTTTCCGTCCGGTCCGTAGATAGCATTAAACACGAGCGCGCAATCTTCAACGGTACGACAGATTGGTCCGATCTTGTCCATCGACCAACTCAACGCCATCGCGCCTCTGCGGCTGACTCGTCCGTAGGTTGGCCGCAATCCGGTCACACCGCAACGAGTGGATGGTGAAACGATCGATCCCCATGTCTCCGTACCGATCGCAAACCCAACTAATCCCGCAGATGTCGCGGCAGCGGAACCAGCCGATGAACCGCTTGAACCCTCCTTCTGATTCCATGGGTTCTTTGTCGTTCCACCGAACTACACATCTCCCCATGCAAGCTCACCCATCGTGAGTTTTGCAACGAGCACAGCTCCTGCATCTTCGAGACGCTTGATCACGGTCGCATTTTCATTCAACACTTGATCCTTGTATGGTGTTGCTCCCCATGTTGTACGATATGCGGTTACGGCGAGTAGATCTTTCGCCCCATAAGGAATCCCGTGCAACGGTCCTCGATAACGCCCCGCTGCAATCTCGTCGTCTGCACGTCTTGCCTGTGCCAGCGCGAGGTCTTCCGTCAACGTGATGACACACTCAAGGGTTGAACCATATTGTTTCAGTCGAGTCAGATACATCCGCGTCAATTGTTCCGATGTGACTTTTCGAGTTCGGAGGAGTTCAGCAAGTTGGCCGACAGAGTAGAATGCAAGATCATCAAGATCTGACGGCATGGAGACCTTTCCAGGAGAACTTGCTTTGAACTGTTTCCGATCGGTCTCAAATTCCATTCCGACGGGAATGGGATTAAAGAGTATTGCCGGAGGAATGTTATTCGGTAGATGCACCTTGCGTATGTTCTCGTAATTACCGAGTTGATCCTTCAATCCATCCAGCATCGAGTCATGTTTTGCATCAGCGAAGGTGAGTCCGATGAGCTTCTCGGCACCTTCAACGATTGAGCGCGTGATGGGATTGACCGATTGCGATTGGAAGAACATCCCAAGGAGAAAAAAGGAAAGGCAAACAAAAGATAACACGATAACATTACGGTAGCGATGTTTCATCAATACACCTCATCAGGAATGGAAACTTTCGGTGTTAGAACGAGTTCGAATTGGAGGATGTCTGAACAATCCAGTACTTCGCAACATTACCTGCCGTGACAGTTCTTATACTTCTTTCCGCTACCGCAAGGACATGGATCGTTTCGACCGGTTTTCTCGCCGACATGGATTGGCTGAGGTTTGCCAGCCTTCGCCTCCGGAGGACCACCGCGCCGTTCAGCATCTTCACCGCCGCTGACAGGTTCCCGGTTCCCTTGGAAGCCAAGTCCTTGAGCCGATGCGTGGGTGAGTGTCATCTGCTGAGGTCGAGTAAGTCTGGGCTGCCTGCGCGCAGGTACCTCGGCCATTTGTTGAGGAAATAGTTTGAACACCAAATTCAAAGTTTCCGTGCTGATCATGTCGAGCAGCTCAACAAACATATTGAACGACTCACTCTTGTATTCGAGTATCGGGTCTTTCTGACCGTATGCTCTGAGGTGAATCCCTTCTTTCAAGTCATCCATCTCTCGAAGATGATCCTTCCATTTTTCATCTATCACTTGCAAGGAAACCATTTTCTCCAGCGCCGCGAGGTTTTCGGCACCGATGCGTTCCTCCTTACGCTTGTAGAACTCGGTTGCCGTTTTAAAAACGGCGGACTTCACTCCGTCTTTCCCAACCGTTTGCCACGTTTGTGGGTCAATCGTGAAGTCGATCAAGAAATTTGTACGCAGCGACTCCTTGAGTTGATCGATCTCACCATGTTCATAATATGTATCAACAAGTTTGTCGATGTAGTCATACACCATCTCAAGAATATCTTCACGCAGCCTATCGCCGAGCAAGGCGTGCCGACGGCGGGAATAAATGACTTCGCGCTGCTGGTTCATGACGTTATCATATTCCAGCAAGCGTTTACGGATAGCGAAGTTGTTCTCCTCGACCTTCTTTTGCGCCCGCTGCACAGAACGGGTTATCATCGGATGCTGGATGACATCCCCTTCCTTCAGTCCCAGACGCTCCATAATCCCGGCGATGCGGTCGCTGCCGAAGAGGCGCATCAGGTCATCCTCAAGGGAGAGATAGAATTTTGATGAACCCGGATCGCCCTGGCGACCGGCACGTCCACGTAGCTGACGATCAATCCTCCTGGATTCGTGGCGTTCAGTACCAACAATGTGGAGACCACCGGCTTGAGCAACACCGGGTCCAAGCTTGATGTCGGTACCTCGACCTGCCATATTGGTGGCAATCGTCACTGAACCGGGTAAACCGGCGTGGGCAACGATTTCTGCTTCTCGCTGATGCTGCTTGGCGTTCAACACATTGTGTGGAATTCCCTGGCGTTTCAACATGCGGCTCAGCGTTTCGGAAACTTCGACGCTCGTCGTTCCGACAAGGACCGGACGATTCACTTTCCGTAATTCTTCGATCTCCTGAATGACGGCGTTGTATTTTTCGCGTTTCGTCTTGTAAATGACATCGTCACTATCATCGCGAATCATCTCTTTATTGGTGGGAATCACGACGACATCAAGCTTATAGATCTCGAAGAATTCCGATGCTTCAGTCTCGGCGGTACCGGTCATGCCCGCAAGTTTCTTATAGAGACGGAAATAATTTTGAAGAGTGATGGTGGCAAGAGTTTGCATATCTCTCTCAACCTTTACGCCCTCTTTGGCTTCGATCGCCTGATGCAATCCATCTGAATATCGACGACCCGGCAGCAGCCTGCCGGTGAACTCATCGACAATCATGACTTTCCCGTCATCCGAGACAACATATTCATCATCTTTCTCATACAATGAATATGCTCTCAAGAGCTGCGTCACCGTGTGGATGCGGTCGCTTTTCTCAGCGTAGTTGAGGTTGAGCTCATCCTTTTTCTGTTGCTTCTGTTCAGGAGAAAGAGATGGATCGTTTTCAATGATGGCAATCTCAGTGCCCACGTCCGGGAGAACAAAGAAATCCTTATCGTTCGCGCTGCCGGCAAGAAGATCTCGACCCTTCTCGGAGAGGTTGATGGAATGATCTTTCTCATCGATGGCATAGAAGAGTTCATCATCGATCTCGTGCATGCGACGGGATTGATCCCGAAGGTATTCCATCTCGGTGTGTTGCATGAGTTTCTTATTGGCAGGTTCCGAGAGAAGTTTCATGAGGCGGTTATGTTTCGGCAAGCCACGATACGCACGAAGAATCTGGACGCCGGCATCTTCCTCTTTGCCCTGAGCGAGAAGCTGTTCGGCTTCGGCAGTTATTTTCGTGACAAAATTACGCTGAGCGTTCACGAGTCGGTCGACCCGCGGCTTCATCTCCGCGAACTTCTGGTCTTCGCTCTTGACAGGTCCACTGATGATCAGAGGCGTTCGCGCTTCATCGATTAAGACAGAATCCACCTCATCAACGATGGCATAATAATATTCGCGATGGACGAGGTCTTCAGGCGAGATGACCATGTTATCGCGCAGATAGTCAAAACCGAATTCGTTGTTCGTCCCATAGGTGATATCGCATCCGTATTGTTTACGGCGCTGCGCCGAGTCCATCTGTGTTTGAATGCACCCAATCGTCAACCCAAGAAACTCAAACACTTTGCCCATCCACTGGCTGTCACGGAGCGCAAGGTAATCGTTGACAGTGACGAGGTGAACCCCGCGTCCCGGCAGAGCGTTCAAATACAGCGGCATCGTCGCAACAAGGGTTTTCCCTTCGCCTGTTGCCATCTCGGCGATTTTTCCTTCGTGCAGCACAACCGCACCAATGAGCTGGACGTCGAATGGCACCATATCCCATACTACTTTGTGTTCGGTTACTTCCCATGTCTGTCCCACCAATCGCCGGCAGGCTTCTTTAACCACAGCATACGCTTCAGGAAGGATTTCGTCCAAGACCTCTCGCACCGTTTGATCAACGGTCGTTTTAATCTCCTCAATCTCGATATACATGTTTTCTCGTTCTTCGAGAGAGAGATTGATCTCAGCTTTCAGCTTCTCGCGGAGAGAGCTAATGTTTCCCTCATACTCTTGAATCGCTTCCTTGATGCGTTGACGAAACTCGGCTGTCTTGCCTCTCAATTCATCATCACTCAACGCACTGAACTCTTCGACATAACGATTGATTTCCGCGACAATCGGCAGGATACGGTTTACATCTTTTTCTGATTTACTGGGGAATATTCTGGATAACAATTTGAGCATAGTTCACTGAAATGATGGATTCATTTTTCAAGTTGTACCAAATCTAACCATTTTTTTATCTCGAAGCAAGATAAGAAGAAAGGGCATCTCACTCGTGTGAGATGCCCTCTGGAGAATCGAGAATTGATCTGAGGTTATTTCATCAAGACCATCTTCTTGACATCCTGAAATGTTCGCCTCTCATTCTTGAAGGTGACACGGTAGAAGTATACACCGCTTGTGAGATTACTGGCGTCAAAACTGACTGTCTTGAATCCAGGCTCTTGCAACTCATCGACCAGGGTCCTCACGACTTGACCAAGAGTGTTGTACACTTTCAATGTAATATGACTTTCCTCTGGCAAGCTATACCGAATGGTGCTCACCGGGTTGAACGGATTCGGGTAGTTCTGTTCAAGAATATACGATGTGGGTTTTGTCGATGAACTATTCTTCACAGAGTTTTTCACCAATTGAGATTGACCTGATGAGGGAGATGATAACCTTCCACTCACCGCATCGAGCATTCTCCTTATTTCCAGAGTTTCATGCAGATTGATAGTTTCACCTCGCGTAAGCATGGAAGAATATACCTGTTCAGCATTAGCAAGGTTACCCATACCAACGTACGCAGAAATTACCTGAGCCTGGCAGTAAAACCAAAGTTCATCGTCTGGTATTCCTTGAAGAATAGTGTTGCAGAGTGAAAGAACTCCATTATAGTCTTGACGTTCAAGTCTCGCTTCGATCTTATACACAAGTGCCTGTCTTTTCAATTTATTTGATAGTGATGATTGCTCGATATTGATGAGATAATTCTCCCACGGCACACCTAAAGCATAAATGTACTTGCCGAGCGGACCAACGAGCGATGACAGCATCGGAATCGCGTAGTCCGCGCTATCGGGGTTGCTGTTGATCAAATATAGAAGATGCTTGATCATTTGGATTGCTTCAGATGTGCCTGCAGAAACTGATTGTAGTTGCTCATCACCAGAATCGTTTTTCCGATGCACAACTATCGGCTCAATGCCACCACAACCTTGCGGGTAATCTCGGTAGACTGTACCATTGAATGCAGCTGCAGGAGGTGTGGGGCAGGAATTCCAATACGTGAGATCAGCGTAGACTCCCGTCGATGTACCATTCGTCACCCAAAAATAATTCCCATAGATCGTATTATATCCGCCTGATTCATGATCCGTTAACGGACAGTCAGGTGGACAGCC
>JACOSX010000049.1 GCA_016178625.1 Ignavibacteria bacterium | reverse complement strand
TCTGTTTGTGGCGGTCGATGAGCATGAGTCAATCTCTGTGTCGTGGCTAATCCGTCGTTAAGGCTCGACGAGCAATGTGAACCTGTCGAATATACGAACGAAACGCGACTTTCGCGAGCTAAATCGCACCAGTAATTAATTCGCCACTGTCACTTTTCGATGGAGACAATGTGCGCCTGGATCTTGCCGTCCACAGCCCCTCGCCCGAACTGTTGGGCGATAGCTTCCGTAGCGATGTCGGTTGCTCCGCTGAGCCCTGAGGTGTCGCGAGCCTCGATCTCATTCCGTAACGGCGTCCCTTGACAGTACGCGATCGCTGGGACCCTGGAAGATTTTGCCCGACTGCGCGCCGCGACCGTGGTGATTTGAGGTAATGCGGTGAACCCGCCGTTTGCAAGATCTCGCTCAATGGTCGGACGGTCATGATAGCCGTGGGGCGTGCGAACGAGGAAGAGAGGCGGGTTCTTAGGGAACAGGGCTTCGAGTGCCGTCGTCACGATGTCGGCGAATTCGTTTTCTTTGATCCGATCCCAGACGTTGAAAATGAAAACGCCTCCCGAACTGAGCACGCGATGTGCCTCCGAAAACGCTTTCGACTTTTCGGGGAAGAACATGACCCCGAACTGGCATACAACGGCGTCGAACATTCCGTCTCGGAAAGGCAGTTGCATGGCATCTGCTTGACGCCACTCCACAGGGCGCTTGGTCCCGATCGCGGAAGCTTGGTCCAGCATCGCCTGATTCAGATCCGTGGCGACGATGGAGACGCTTGCGGGTAGCACCGATGCCATGGCACGGGTCACGACGCCCGTGCCGGCTGCAACTTCGAGCACGCGAGTGACGGATCGCGAAGCTATCCGATTCGCGAGGTCTTCAGCGTACGGCTCGAAGATCAGCGGAACCAGATACGTTTCGTAAACCTTAGAGACTGAGCTAGTGAAGACATTGTCGGTTTCGGCATTGCTCATAGTGTTTTCCTGTGCTTGGATTCGCTTGCGCTGTAACGGACTGGAACTAACCTGCGTTGCAACGTCAGTTCGAGTGACTGGTTAGGACGCAAACAATAATTGTATAAGTTATTACTCATTTTTTTATTGTTGATACATTCAGGGATTTCATAATTGGGCATACTTTCGTGATTCCTGTTTTAAGAAAATATGGAATAAGGACTATGACTGGAATGAGTCCATATAAGTCCGCGTTGAGAGGCACGGCCTGTCGACGGGCACTTTATGCCTAACGAGTCCGGTCCAACGCGTTGTTAGGTGCCAAGAATCGCCTGACACACGGCAGTCCGCTTGGAACCAAACACCCGTCGCTTAGGGTCGTAAAAGACGTCTACTTCCACAAATCCAGCTTTGCGCATCATTCCAGCAGAGCGCGCGTTCTCCTCGTGCCGGTCAATGTACACCTCCTTCATGCCAAGACTGGCGAGTTGCTCGAGGGCCTGCATCAAGAGTCGGGTGCCGAGCCCCTTTCCACTGTGGTCTCTATGGACTACTGCCTCGCAAACATAGCCGTGAGGAGCGTTCGATCGTTCGGCGGGTTGGTAGCGCGCAAAGTGCGTAGTAACACAGAACGTAACGAGCCCAACGATTTCCTCTCGCTCTTGGGCTACGACTGCAAACACCGCCCCGCCGCCGACTGCTTGCAGATGCGCCGTCGTCTCTTCTCTGGGCAGGTAGTTCCACGGATTCGGCCCATGCTCGAACATCAAAGCAAGCATGAGCGGAACGTCGGATGAGCGGGCGTTCCGCAGGGATAAAGCGTCCAACATGTTTGGCACTTAACATTGTTTATGTTGATCTGCATAACACCCAAATACTCCTTCATGTGCCGCATAAGATGCCTGCGAAACAAGTATCGCTTTGCGCGTAACCGGTGAGATATCAGCTTGTTGCGTGCAGGAGTAGTTCTTGGACCTTTCGGATATCATAGCCATCTTCAAACAGATGCGTCACAAAGCAATGAAGAAACGTGTGGCACGCTCATCGCCCTTTCGAATTAAGATCGAGTGTAAGAAATCCTTTGACGAATTGCAAATGCGATTTTCCTTCTTTGCTTACTCCGGACAGTGGATCAAAGCCCCGCGAGGAACCGATGCCTGTACGTCGCAGTCTCGCCTTGCGGGACGAAGGCGGAGTACTGCACTGACGACTGTACGCCCGCCCGAACGATGTCGGGCTGGTTCGGGCGGGGGGAGAGTTCCGCCTTCGTCCCTGAAAAGGACTTCGGCGGATAAAAGGTCGTTGCCAGGATTTTTATTTGGAGCGGTAGGACAGATTTCCTAATCTGTTCACTCAGGACAAGATGGGAATCCTGTCCTACCGCATTATTGCAACGAGGTTTATCCTCAGAATGCGGATCCCGTCCCGATCACTGATCGGGATGGGCGAGTTTTTTATAAAGGCCCCACCCCCTTTGAGAATCGGGCTTTTGCTTTTTAATCCAACATCATATTCACGGAAACACAAGTGTTAACTTGACTTTTATATTTCTTTTTGCTAACATACCAACCAGTCGGTATGGAAAGCTTATGAAAGAGTCCGGGAAACAGAGTTCTGCGAAAGAAAGCTTGCTTGCCACTGGGACGAAGCTGGTTCTCTCCAAAGGCTTCACTGCTACCTCAGTAGATGAGATTTGCAAAGAGGCAGGCGTAACTAAAGGTGGCTTCTTCCACTATTTCAAGAGTAAAGAAGACTTCGGTAAATCGGTCATTGAATATTTCTCGGAGATGCAGAAGGGCATGGTTGAGAGATCTCCTTTTTACTCGAAGAAAGATCCTGTGGCGCGGGTGCTCGGCATGGTTGATTTCTTCATAGAGGCAATCACTGATCCGAACACTCCCAATAGCTGCGTGATTGGGAATATGACTCAGGAGCTTGCCGAAACCAACGCGCGCATACGTTCAGCATGTTGTGAGAAATTCGACTACTGGTCGAGTTTCTTCAAGCAAGAGCTTGATGCTGCCTTTGAAAAAAATCGTACGAGAGGAAAACACAATTCGATAGATACCGCGAGCTTGAGCAGCTACCTTATCACCATTATTCAGGGATCGCTTCTTTTGATCAAAGCCAAGCGGGATAGCTCTATCGGCAAGAAAAATCTTTTGCACTTCAAAGAGTATTTGAAAATTCTATTAACTAATTAATCACAGTCGTCACTTCATTCACTAACACTCTCAAAGAAAGGAGTTCGTTATGCAAATGTCGGAGAAAGAAATGTTCGTTCAAACGTGGGAGCGGGAGTTTCAGACAACGCTGAAGCTTCTCAAACAATATCCTGCCAACAAGCTGGACTTGAAACCGGCCGAGAAGTCCCGGTCGGCGAAAGATTTGGCGTGGGTATTTGCCCAGGAAGAGAGCGTGCTGATCGCTGGAGCCATCAACGGTAAAATCGATTTTGGTAACATGCCGCAGGCACCCAATTCACTCCAGGAGATTATCACAAAGTATGAGCAAAATCATCGACAGAACGTCGAGAAAATCCGCAT
>JACOSX010000048.1 GCA_016178625.1 Ignavibacteria bacterium | reverse complement strand
GTTGGATGTTAATTAACTTAATTGGAGTAGAGATAGTGGCACGAATTAGAGCAGGTGAGTTAGATCTTAAGGATCGATTAGTCCATATCAACCGCGTCGCTAAAGTGGTGAAGGGTGGACGACGCTTCAGCTTCAGCGCAATCGTTGTTGTTGGCGATGGCAAGGGGCATGTCGGGATCGGGCTCGGCAAAGCGAATGAAGTTCAAGATGCCATTTCTAAGGGCATCGATGATGCGAAGAAGAATGTTGTCAGGGTGTCCATCATCAACGGAACGCTTCCTCATCCGATCTATTCGAAGTATGGTGCATCACGCGTTCTCTTGAAGCCAGCCTCGCCGGGAACAGGGCTCATCGCTGGTGGGGGCGTTCGAGCCGTTCTTGAATCGGCCGGCGTGAAAGACGTCCTTACCAAGTCGATCGGATCCTCGAATCCACACAACGTAGTGAAAGCTACCTTGAACGCATTGTTAAGCCTCACCGATGCCCGAACAATGGCAGCACGCCGGGGTATGACGCTGAATGAATTGTTTAGCACTCAGCAAACAGCTGTATCAACCAATTAACGAACGATGGCACACATGACAAGTCAGATTAAAATAACACAAATTGTCAGCCAGCTTGATTGCCTTGAAAAGCAAAAACGAACAATCAAAGCACTCGGACTTGGCAGGCCAAATTATTCTGTGATCAAGAACGATACACCGCAAATCCGCGGGATGATCAACCGCGTTAAACACCTTGTGAAAGTGGAAGAGGTGAAATAACATTATGACAAAGCCACTGTTAAGCAGTTTGAAATACGCCAAAGGTTCGAGGAAGAAAATCAAGCGTATCGGCCGCGGCCAGGGGTCTGGGCACGGCGGAACGGCAACACGCGGTCACAAAGGTGAAGGTGCTCGTTCAGGAACTCATTACCGACCGTGGTTCGAAGGTGGTCAGATGCCATTGATTCGCCGGATTCCGAAATTCGGATTTCATAGTCCTTTCAGGGTCGAATATCACATTGTAAATGTATCTACTCTTGACAAGCTGATGTCGAGCGGGAAGCTTACTGATGGGAGAGTGAGCCCGGAAGTTCTCTACAAGATCAGCACTGTTTCAAAGAAGACAGCGCTCGTGAAGATTCTCGGCGAAGGTGAGTTAAAGGCAAAGCTCGAAGTGTCGGCCCATTCGTTTAGTAAATCGGCTGCTGAGAAAATTGAACGCGCGGGTGGAAAAACCATAACACTCTCTCAGTCATCAAAGTAAAACCGAATGGCAAAGCTCGGCGAAAGTTTTAGGAACATATTCAAGATTCAGGAACTACGGCAGCGAATCCTCTTTACCGCAGGCATTTTTATTGTCGTCCGTTTTGGCTCGCACGTTACTCTCCCGGGAATCGATGCAAAAGTCTTAGCCGATGTAATTAAGAATCAATCGTCGAATACCTTATTCGGATTGTATGATTTGTTTGTAGGGGGCGCGTTTAGAAACGCGGCGATTTTTGCATTGGGAATTATGCCCTATATCAGCGCATCGATTATCATTCAACTTCTCGGTGCAGTTATCCCGTATTTTCAGAAGTTGACGAAAGAGGGAGAGGAAGGGCGCAAGAAGATCACTCAATTAACTCGTTATGGAACAGTCGTCATATCGCTGCTTCAAGCGTGGGGTGTAAGCGTTCAGCTCTCAAGCATGTCCGCAGCAGGTGCGCCGATCATTCCGCCCGAAGTTCAGGGTTTTGGATTCCATCTCTCCACCATGATTGTACTGACAGCGGGGACGGTCTTCATGATGTGGTTAGGTGAACAGATCACCGAACGCGGCATCGGAAACGGGATTTCTTTAATCATTTTCATCGGAATCATCGCTCGTTTTCCACACGCGCTGTTGGATGAATATCAGCTTGTCAGCTCCGGTGCTCGCGGATTGATCGTTGAGCTGATCATTATGGGTCTCATGGTGTTCATCGTGGCTGGCATTGTCCTTGTTACGCAGGCAACTCGACGTATCCCCGTACAATATGCAAAGCGCGTTGTGGGTCGTAAGGTCTACGGTGGTGTGACTCAATATATTCCGATGCGCGTGAACACCGCTGGTGTCATGCCGATCATCTTTGCACAGGCGATTATGTTTATCCCAAATACGATCCTCACATTCTTCCCCGAGAGTGATTTTCTCCAGAGTGTCTCGGGCTATTTGAGCTACACATCGATCACCTACTCGGTCGCGTATGGGTTGATGATTATTTTCTTCACCTATTTCTATACTGCTGTAGCGTTCAACCCGAAGGATGTCGCCGAAACTATGCAGAAGCAAGGGGGTTTCATCCCCGGTATTCGGCCCGGGAAAAATACCTCCGATTTTATAGATAATATCTTGACGAAGATAACGTTACCGGGCTCAATCTTCTTGGCGATCGTTGCGATTCTCCCTGCCCTTATGGTCCGACTCGGGGTAACCTCTAACTTTGCTAGTTTCTTCGGCGGTACGAGTTTATTGATTGTTGTTGGTGTGGGATTGGATACCTTACAACAGATCGAATCGCACCTGCTGATGCGTCACTACGACGGCTTCATGAAGAGTGGCAAGATTAAAGGCCGACGCTATTAAGTGTAACGTATTTGCGGGTCAGGAGATATACGTCGGGCATGGCGAAAGCAACAATTAAGTCGGCCCATGATATTAAGTTGATGCGAGAAAGTTGTCGTATCGTGGGCGATGTTCTTCGGTTGCTCAAAGACATGATTCGCCCGGGGATAACGACAAAAGAGCTTGATGCGATTGCAGAAGAATTTATCCGATCGCAGGATGGTGAGCCGGCGTTCAAAGGGTACGGAACCGATAAGCAGAATTTGTTTCCGGCAAGTTTATGTACGTCGATCGATGATGAAGTGGTACACGGAATACCCGGGAATCGCAAGCTTCAAGAAGGTGAGATCGTCTCAATC
>JACOSX010000047.1 GCA_016178625.1 Ignavibacteria bacterium | reverse complement strand
CCTTTGTAAATCGCCGTCGACCCATAACCACGATTCTCCTTTCCGCCCAACTTAACCATTCTTACCGTCCTGCGCAAAGGGGTCAGTTCATACCAATCGAAAGCGAATTGTATAAAACAATAAGTGATAATCCAAATATTAAAAATATTTTCCGAATTGATATTAACGATGATGATTTGAGTAACCCCAAAAATATCTTCAACTATCTAAGATCCCTTTATGGTATTGCTACCCAAAAGGATAATTATCCCCACTTCATGTATGCTCTTCCCGCAAACCAAGGGGAAAGAGAAAAATTAGGTAAAAGTTTGTATGATGAGGGTGTACATTGAAGAAAAACCTTATTATTGCATTCACTGTTTTTGTCTGTCATTTTTGTCTTATGTGTTGCTTGGTTTTGTTTACGATGTGGCAAAGATCATGGATTGAAGAGTTATTGTTAACGGTGCTTAAATTTCCGCTCCTTACTTCCCCCTTTTTATTTAGTCATGATTTTGGCGCTATTATCCTCGTTGGAAATAGCTTCCTGTGGGGTATTGGGGGTTTTGTGATCACACATTTTGTTTTAAAACGATCCAAGTCAGGATCATGAAATCAGATGATTCAATGCAGCATTGAAATGCTTAATTGCATTTCAAGAATTCCTCTCCCCGTTATTAGGAGCTCCTCCGAAATTCCAGGGGAATCTGATGAACGTTTCGGATAGATACAAATACGGGATGGCAAGAATGGGTTACTAGACGAAAATGATTTATTGGAATCAATCATTCACAATTCGAGGCTTTCATGGTTGAATTCAGACATATATACATTTTGTCTGTAGTGTTTTTCCTCATCTCAGTTGTGTTCCTGATATTCTTTAGTGAGAGGGTCATCAATGCGCTCTATGACTATCCTCCCAAAGAAAGACAGTATGATTTTGAGGCGAAAGCAAGGACTGACTTACCGAGGAAGATTGTGTTTTATATGACTCTAGGGATATCTGGTTGCTGTGCTTTCATGTGTATTAAGGCACTTTCACGGACCGCGGAGATTAACATCTACATCAACTATTTTCTTTTGTTCCTCTCTGGCACTACCGTTATTATGATGTTGGTTATGATAGGACTTTCGTTCATAGTGCCACGGAATACCATTTGATTGAAGTGCTCCATCGGGCTGAGGTGAGCAACCAAGATTCAATGTCAGTCTGCGCAAGAGGGGTTAATGAAAAATGATTTTTTTGAACATCTATAGAGATCTATAATGAAACTGGAACATGTTGTATTCATCTTTATTGTAAACGGTGTTATGCTTGTCACTGTACATGCTCAAGACACGAGCGGTGTTATTCAATTGGCTTCCGGTCAGCGTCTCACCGGAAAAGTCGAGTACAAGCAGCCGTTTCTTGCCAAGCCGTACGTTCTCTTGAACGATTCTATCAAGTACAAGATAGAAGAAATCCGTGCGTTTCAATGTGCGAATGGATATTTTGCAAAGCTGCCGAAGAGCTCGAAAGTCGTCAGAAGAACGTTGCAGGGGAAAATTGATCTGTATCAGGACGTGCAAAGCTATTTTATCCCCGGACAATCGTACACCGTCAACACACCAGGCGGTTCATTTGTGCAGTCTACCCCCGCTTCGTTTAATACGTACACACTTGATTATTTTTCTAAAAATGGCGGCGATATCCTTGATGCAAGCCTCGGTAATTTGAAAACCGCTCTTGTGGACAATCCGGAGAGCATGAAATATCTCAGTGAATACCAAACGTTAAACCTTGTCCAATGGGGTCTGGTCGGCACAGGATTAGGAATGGTTATCACCAGCTTTCTGACGGCAACCAAGGAAGATGGTCCGAATAAAGGATTGCTTATCGGAGGCGGAGTAACAGCAGTGCTCGGATGGATACCCAAGCTGATGAAGGATGGAAAAATGGAAGATGCGGTGAGAGTGTATAATCAGAATTAACCATTTCGGCATTAGGGTTGTCCAAAAAGTCCACGAATGTAGAGTCTCTACGAGTCTAACGACTCGAAGAGTCGTAGACCGATTTGTGGCGTAGCCACCCCTTCGGGGTAATCGGACGGCATGCCCATTGAAAGCCATGCTGTTTTCAGTAAGTCCATTCGGGGGGAATGGACTCTACAGAAATCATTTTGGACATTGGCGTGCTGGTGCTGTAAATGCTGTGTTTAACCCCCCTATGGTCCCCCTCCATGAGGGGGAGAACTACGCCCAACTTTTCCCCTCACCGAGGGGAAAATACAAAAGGGGTCAATGATGAGCGAAATAAAAAGAGTAACTGATTATCAATGAAAACATTACACAAAAAATTCGCTTTACAACTTGGCTTCTCCCTCACCGAGCTCATGGTGGTCTTGGTAATCATCGGTGTTTTGGTGCTGCTCGCATTACCTAAGCTTCTCCCCATCGTCACTAAAGCAAAGACTACAGAAGCCAAACTGATGCTCAAGCAGGTCTACACACTTGAACAATCCTATAAGTTTGAACATGATCATTACACAACTGCATTGAGTGAGATCGGCTTCGAGCAGGAGAAACTCATCTCGCAGGGAGGACAGGCGCGCTACAAGATCGAGGTCGCATCGGCTGAGGAGAAAAGCTTCGTGGCAACAGCAACCTCAACCGTCGACTTCAATAGTAACGGCGCCTATAACGTGTGGACTGTGGATGAGACCGGGGCAATCAAAGAGAAAGTGCCGGATTAATGGCTGACGTTCAAGAACAGAAAACAACCCTCTCCCTGTCACTGCGTGACATCCCTCTCCCAACATGGGAGAGGGAACGAGGGAGAGGGTGAAAAATCTATGAACAGATACCCTCATGAAATTATTGAGAAAGCTCGTGAGTTGAGGCAACATCAAACTCTCGCCGAAGAATTACTCTGGGCCCACTTGAGAAGACACCAGTTTCGGGGGTTGAAGTTCAAGCGGCAGCATCGTATCGGGAATTTTATTGTCGACTTTTATTGTGCTAAGATGAGGCTGGTGATAGAAGTGAAAGGAGGAGTTCATGATATTCCCGCTCAACGAGAACGAGACAGCGCGCGGTTTGAAGAATTGCACGCAAGAAATTATCACGTGTTGAGAATTAAAAATAACGAAGTATTAAATGATATTGGAACGGTGATGAAAAAGATAGTAGATCACAAATGGTGACCCTCTCCCTGTGAAAACGAGCCATCAATGATAGAATCAATTTTCTTAATTAGTTTGCTTGGTCTTTCCCTCGGCAGTTTCATCAACGTCTGCATCTACAGGATTCCTCAGAGAATGTCTGTCATCAGCCTGCGGTCGTTCTGCACTAACTGCCATCGAACGCTCCACTGGTACGAGCTTCTGCCTATCATAAGCTTTATCATGATCCGGGGAGCGTGCAAGCGTTGTTCATCGAAGATCTCATTTCGATATCCTCTCATAGAACTCGGCATCGGACTCCTTGCGGCTGCGCTATTCCTGAGGTATGGGATTTCCGGTCAATACGTTTACAGCACATCATTTATCGTACTGATGGTTCTTGTCGCTGTCATTGATTGGCAGTATTTCATCATTCCAAACACCGTCGTTATTACTGGCATCATCCTTGGACTCATCCTTCACCTCGTTTTTCAACCGGATCAGTTTGCTCAGCATCTCCTCTCGTCGCTCTTTGCTTTCTGTTCTACGCTCATTATTCTTCTCTTAGGCAACTGGCTTTTTAAAAAGCCAAGCATGGGTATGGGCGATGTCAAGCTTGCCGGACTCATCGGGTTTTTTCTTGGGATACAGGATTTTCTCGTTGCATTTTGGTTGGCGGCAATCTTAGGCGCCCTCTATGGTATGTTTGCATTTGGTTTTCATGGGTCTTCCAAAGGTAGTAACCTACCACCCCAAAACCCGCCTGTCGGCAAACAGGGGCAAGGGCGTTTTCGACCCCCTCTCTTTGAAGCTGTCCAGAAAGTAATTATTACAGTCATTGCGAGCGAAGCGAAGCAACCTCAACCTTTGAATTTCCCTCGGAATGTCAGATTGCTTCGTCACTTCGTGACTCGCAATGACGCGTTCGGACGCTTTTTGGACAGCCACATGTCCCGATTAGGGACAGAAGGGGTGATGATGAGTACGGAATTTAACCCACGATTCGCGACGACTTTCGACGAAGGGGTTCTCTCCTCGACTAAACTTCCCTTCGGCTCATTCCTTGCTCTCAGCTCGAGTGTTGTTCTTCTGTTGTCCGACATGATTGACAAATGGATTCAAGTATGGTTGATCTCGCTACAATAATAATTCCACCGGAAACGTTGGCGTTGATTCCGAAAAGCACCGTTGTGGAGCATTCCGTTCTCCCTCTTTCGTCTGAGAACGGAACAGTCCTCGTAGCACTGCCTGAAGACTACAATAAAGAGGTTCTGAATGATCTCTCATTCCTGTTAGGAAAGAACATCAAGGTTGAGGTAGCGCCATCCGAAGTTCTCACCGCAGCAATTAAAAGACTCTACGACGTCAGCGATGTTGAAGCACGAAAGACCAGTCTATCCTCGTCAATCGCAATTTCATCGCTCACCGAAGATCATACAAGTCAGTCAGGTGGTCGATCATTCAAGGATAGGGCATCGGCTGACGGCTCGATTGTAACGCTGGTCAATAAGATCATCTCCGATGCGATCCACATGCATGCAAGCGACATCCATGTTGAGCCGTATGAGCGAGAGGTAAGAGTGCGCTACAGGCTCGACGGTGTGCTTCATGAAATTATGCAACCGCCGTTCGAGAAGGCAAAGCCTCTCATCTCACGACTCAAAATCATGGCGGATCTTGATATTGCCGAAAAGCGAAGACCGCAGGATGGGAGAATCAGAGTCAAATCAGGTTTGATCCCTTCGGGAGAAGGTGAGAGAACGATCGACATCCGAGTGTCGACACTGCCGACAGATTTTGGAGAAAAGATCGTCCTTCGCATTCTGGATAAATCTCACCTCCAGCTTGATTTGACGAAGCTTGGATTTGAGGAGAACGATCTGGCAATCTTTCGTCGTATGATACGACTGCCTTTTGGGATGATCCTTGTTACCGGTCCAACCGGCAGCGGCAAAACAACAACACTGTATGCCGCTCTCAACCACATTAATCAGCCGGAAGTAAATATTACGACGATTGAAGACCCGATTGAATATAACTTAGTCGGCGTCAACCAAACGCATGTGAGAGCGGATATTGGACTCACCTTCGCACACGCGTTACGCTCGATCTTACGGCAAGACCCCAATGTGATTATGGTGGGTGAGATTCGAGATAGTGAGACAGCTGAAATCGCTATTCGGGCGGCGCTTACAGGGCACCTGGTCTTTTCCACGCTCCACACGAATGACGCACCGTCGGCCATCACCCGATTGATCGACATGGGCATTGAGCCATTCTTAGTTGCTGCGTCCGTGAAGATGATCTTGGCGCAACGCTTGCTCCGCACCGTATGTCGTGAGTGTACATCTCCATTTCAACTGACGGAGCGGGACACACGTGACCTCGCAATAGAAGGAATACGGACGGGAGATCAATTCTACAGAGCGAAGGGATGTCCTTCATGTAATCAATTCGGTTACAAAGGGAGGACTGCAGTCTATGAAGTACTCCAAATCCAAAACGGCTTAGCTGATCTCATTGCTCGTTCTGTGCCAACGTCGGACGTGAGAGCAATGGCGAAGAGAGATGGATTTCAAACATTGAGAGAGTCAGCATTAAAGAAAGCAAAACAAGGTGTGACAACATTAGAAGAAGTCGGAAGAGAAACAACGAGTTAGAAACTTAACGTACGCAGACTCGATAATGTGGCGGATTCACCCGCCGCTGGCGGGTTCACCCACCTTTGGTGGGTTCAACTTCAATCATTATGAAACTTTTATGAACATTCCATTCAAGCAATTATGTCTTCTCCTGGCGATGAGCGTGGTTTCAGTGTTTGCTCAACAGCCGGATAGTGCGAAACCTCAAACGCCATCGGTACAACGCGATAGCATAGCGAACCAAGTCCAAGCAGCTCTACCCGCTCTACCCAATGAGAGTGATCTCCCTAACGGTGCGAAGGATACAACCAATCTCAATTTTAAAGACACCGACTTGCGCGACGTGTTCAGAGCGTTGTCTGTTCAGCACAACTTGAACATCTTCCTTGATAATGCGATCAGTAAAAGGTCGACGATAGCGCTCGCCAAGGTGCGTGTCTATGATGCAATCAAGTTCTTGTGCGAACAGAATGCTCTCATGCTTCAAATCGAGGGAGGGATATTCAAAGTGCTGCCGCCTCCGCCGAAGCCGGAACCTCCTCCACCAAAGATACCTTCTATTTCCTATGAGGGTCGTCTCCTTTCTACTCAATTGAAAGACGACGATCTAGAGAAAGTCATTGCTGCCATCGAGGAAAAGACCGGTTTTAATATTCTCATCATGAGCGGAACTACCGGTTCGGTCAGCGGGACCCTGAACAAGATTGATTTCGAGCTCGGTTTCACCCAGTTGATGAACAATAATGGCTTTGCGGTCCAGAAGAAAAATGGAATTTTCATTGTCAACCGTCTCGATTATTTTGTAGGATCGCAAGGTCAAGGGGGGAGTCAGCCACAACAACGATCGGGTCCTTATTGGGTCAGTGTCAAAGATTCTCTTGTCAGCATTGACGTTACGAATGCGCCTCTTGATAGAGTGCTGCCGGATATCATCAGGCAGCTCAATACGGATGTTGTCTTCTACAATACACTCACCGGAAACATCACTGCACGAGCCACCAATATCACGCTGGCACGAGCGGTTGATCTCATTCTCAGAAATACCAATTTCACCTACCGGGAATCTGAGGGTCTCTATTATGTGGGGGAAAAAACTAACAAGGCTTTGACCATCACAAAACTGATCAAGCTGAAACATCTCAGAGCAGAAAAAATTATGGAGATGATTCCTCAATCAATCTTATCCCAGGCGGTGATGAAACCTCTGAAAGAGCAAAACGGCATAGTGGTTATAGCATCGAAGGACGTGATCGACCAGACGGTTGAATTTCTCGATCAAATCGACAAGCCTGTGGCACAGGTGCTGATCGAAGCGCTCGTTGTCGATTACGACCTGACGCATGGCAGCGAATTCGGCATACAGGCGGGATGGTTAGGAAAACCGGATACATCGGGAATTCAACGCTACGGTTCGGCTATTCCCGGAATCGATGTGGGTGCGACCGGTTCATGGATCACGCGACAGTTGCAGCAAGCAGGCACGCTGAACATCCTCGGACACGATGTGAACCTTTCCAATGTTGTGCTGCCCCAAGACTTTTATTTCAAGCTGAGAGCGTTGGAACAAAAAGGTCTTGCAAATATCAAATCGAGACCCTTGATCGCAACGCTCAATGGACAACAGGCAAGTCTGAGTGTCGGAACCACTCAGTATTTTCTGTTAAAAACCACAACACCCTATCGTGATCAGAATCAGGTGGTGTTTCAGGAAAGCCAAACGTTTCAAACCATCGAGGCAGATGTGAAGCTGGAGATTACCCCGTATGTGGGGGGTGACAGCTTGATTACCGTCGAGATCAAACCGGATTTCCGAACGCCGGTCGGTCAGTTCAACGCCAATGTTCCGCCGACGATCAATCGAAGAGCCCTCAGCTCAACGATTGTCGTCAAAGAAGGAGAAACGATCGTGCTCGGTGGCCTTGTTGAGGAATCAGAGATTGAATCACGTTCTCAAGTTCCCCTTCTTGGTTCCATCCCGATTATCGGCAGTCTCTTCTCTTCCACATCGAAAACAAACCGTAAATCTGAGCTTCTCATTTATGTGACGCCGCATATCTCGTATGGCGAACAATTCCATAATGTCTCTGTTCATGTACCGCAAGAGTAGCCTCATGGTAGATTTCTTTAAAGACGTAGATCTTCAGCGGCTTGCCGGGGTCAAGGATGTCCTCGGCATCGATATCATGGAGGATGCAGTCAGTGTCGTTGAGCTCCAAAGGTGTGGTAATCCGTTGAAAAAATCTTCCTCACGTTTTAGTGTCATGCAATCGTTCATGTTTGAGTGGGAAGAAGCACAGACGGTGGAAGAGCGAGCAAAGAAATTACAGAATGTTTTACAACTGAGATCCCCAAAAGCGCAATGGGCGGTTGCAAATGTGGCCTCACGTGCCGTGCGCTCTCTCGTAGTGGAAGTGCCCTCGGAGGTGGAGAATATTCATGAGTGGATCATCGAACATCATGAAAAACTTCTCAAAATCCCCATCTCTCTTGATCAAGTGACTATTGGGTTGGAAGTTCTCAAAGAATCCGGAACAGGTGCACTCGTCGAAGTAACATTCGTGAGAAATTCAGAAATTGATGAAACGACACTTCTCTTTCAAAAGGCAGGAATTGAACTGCTTGCCATCGGTGCGAGCTCGAGAGATGCAGTAAATGCAGTAATGAAGTCGGTTCAAAAAGGAAGAGAACAAGAGATTCAATTTTACTACGTTGAAGATCAACGCACCACAAGGACGACGCTCATCAACGGAAAAAGGATGGAAGTCGTTCAGGCGTCGTTAGAAGCTATTTGCGAACACGAGACAAATGATGATCAAAACAAATTGATGATCGCTTCTGGAAGACTGGCGGCTGACATGACACGCAAGCGTGTCACCCTGTTTAGGCCGTGGAATCTCCCTGCCGAGTATTGCCTTGCTGCGGGGCTTGCCATCAAAGGATTACTTCCGGAGATCAGTCCCGTTAACTTCCTCAAAGCCTCTTCCAGGGAAAGAGTTGCTGAAAGGATTTCTCGACGTTTGTTCCAACGAGTTGCGCTTGTGCTCGGGTCTGTGGTGATGATCTTGCTCCTCGGTCACATGTTCACAGGATACTACCTGGAACACCGACTCCAGAAGATCGAAGATCAGATTCTCTCCTCCGGTTCCGCCTATACGGAAGTAGAGTTGCTGAAACATCAGGTAACATCGTTGGAAAGCAGACTTCAGGGGAAAGAAACTTCACTCCGAAGAACGCGCACGGCGAAAATTCTTCATGATATTGCCGGGAACACTCCCGATAGTCTGTGGTTCTCACACTTGAAGCTTACAGAGGAAGGGCCTCAACGAGCTACTGTGTCACTGAGTGGTTATGCAAGATCGCCAGAGTATGTGACAGCATTCTTAAAGATGCTGAAACACTCTGGCCTCTGTTCCAGCGTAACTCTTGTGCGATCCGGAGTATTACAAAACTCTGAATCTGTTATGCTTGTGCATACCAACCATACCGCTTTCACGATGTTTGAGATAACAGCGGATTTGTCCGCCAACTTTTTGGCGGAAAGGCAAGAATGACGAGATGACTTCTGCTCAAAAAAAATATGGACTCATGACGATGGGACTCGGTGTTGTCTTTCTCTATGTGTTTATGACAGAAGTGACTGACCGGTGGAGGGGAGTCTTCCAATTGTACGGTGAAGTTACCCTGAAAGAGGAGATCGTGATAACACCGGAACATCTTGCAGAAGAAAAGATGAACCTCCTCAAGAAAAAGAGATCCCTTACATCAATAATGGCAAATAACGGGAGTATGTATGAACAGAGCCAGACCGGTGTATGTGAGTACTTGAATGCATGTGCGAAGGAGTCGGGGGTACGATTTGAGTCGTTGGTTCCGGTAGAATCATCATTGAGCGATATCATCAAAGAAATCGGGTTCACGATAACTTCTCATGCTCGGTATCATCACGTCGGAGAACTACTGAATAAAATAGAAATCGGTCCCGTTCTCGTGCGGGTGAAGAAGGTAGAAATGTCGGCAGCATTGGAAGGGTCCCCTGAATTGGCGGTAACCATCGAAGGTTCTGCGTACATGATCGCAGGTCGGTAATCGAGATGAAAACCAACAAGATCGTTTTCTGGCTGCTTGTGATTCTTGTGGTCGGAACCTGGGGGGCGGTCACATATCGCATCGTGGAATACTCCAATAATCGAGACACCGAGATTTCTCATGAGACAATCCTCGAGGATCCGAAGGGCGTCAGCAAGGAAGAGAAGTATTCCTATGAAGAAGATATCCGTGATCCTTTTCACTTTGTCAAACCTGTCAGAAGAGATTCTCTTGTAAGGAACGTTGCTGCACGCCCTAAACCCGTGTGGTCGCCTCCTCCGTTCAAATTGACGGGCATTCTTGTTACGAAGAAAGCGAAAACTGCCACCCTGGAAGGGCAGAATGGGTCGGTGTTCTTCCTGCACAAGGGAGACACCCTGAGCGGGATGAAGGTCGTCGATATTCAGGAGCAAGTTGTGACCTATTACTATCAAAAGAAGAAAGACAAGTGGGTGTTACAGTGAATGTTCCGTATGGAAGGTAGCGATGTGAGTTGGAAGTTTTTTGATCGATGGCGATCCGCCAGAGACGGGCGAGTAGAGGGAGAAGTTCCCCGAAGCTTGTTTCGAGGGTGTGTCCAAAGGTTGCTTTGGGGTTTTCATATTTTTGATTCACAGGATGGGTATGCTCTTGCTTCTGTTCTTCTGCTCTTGACGATGCTCTCATTGTGCGCCGCTTCTGTCATTACCGTCCAGTATGTTGGAAGGCAATCTACATTCATTGGTATCGCCAGACTCAAGGCTGAGTATGCTGCGGAAAGCGGTATCATCAAAAGTATTGCGCAACTACACAGTGAGAGCGATCTCTCGAGTGTTACACGTCTTACACGACGAACGTATCTGATGCCCGATGAAAGCGAAGCACAAGTAGAAATTATTCCATGGGGTGCATTTGTCGTCGTGAGGGCGGAGGGGAGATTCCATGCATTCACAACTACTCGTACGGCAATCGTGGCGGATCATCCATCGAATGTCTTCAACAATGCACTCGTCTTTGCCAATCCCAGCCATCAGCTTGTCATGACGGGACTCTCATCGATTGAAGGAAATGTTATCGTGGGTCAGCCAGGTGTGACGATTGGAAATCTGAGAAACTACACCTCACCACTCAAAATTCTGGTCAAAGGAACGATCGAGAAGAAACAAAACCCGGAACTACCGGTCTTCGATCCTCCGCACCTAAAGCAACAATTAGAGTTGTTTCTCAGACTACTCTCTGGGAAAACGTTGGCAGGGCAAGTTGATGATCCTACCGTCGTAAGGCTTTCAGCAAAAGATCATCTTACTCTTTCAACAACGATCAGTGATAGCACGAAACACGTTTTCGTAAACGGCGACGTAGTTATAAACGACAGTATCACACGTCGAGAAATTCCATTGTATATCGCTGTGAGTGGGAAGGTTACCCTCCGGAAGAACTCACAGATTCATGGACTCATTGCCATCATATCATCTTCGGATATCATTGTTGAACCGGATGCAGGAGTTGATCAAGCACTATTATGCTCTCGCCGCTCAATTCTCTTGCAGGAAGGCACACGCATCTCAGCACAAATGATTGCGCCTTCGATCGTAGTCCACAAACGATCCGCCGTCCAGTATTCATCGCTCCTCCTTTCCACTCTTATGGATCCTCTTGATACGTTGAAACAGGACATTACCCTTGAAGACGGTGTGACAGTGGAGGGTTTTGTTGCGATGAGTTCGGTTCATCTGGACCCACGTTCTGAGCCCTTGATCACTGTACGTCCAAATGCGAGCGTTACTGGCGCCATCTACAGCACTACAAAAGTATCGCTTGATGGCTCCGTCATCGGGACCGTGATGACCAAAGATTTTTATTTCTACGAAGAACCGACGATGTATTTGGGTTGGCTCAGAAGTGCTATGATCAATCGGTCGAAACTTCCGGAGGGTTTTTTTGTGCCACCGGGACTGTCTGATGAAGTGAACCTCGATGTCCTCGATTGGCTATGAGAGTTTATAAGCACATACAACGAGAAGAAGGATACACGCTCCTTGAAACACTTGTTGCCATGGCGCTGTTCGTCGGCGTCTTGATCCCCGTTGGAGCTTCCGTAGGGAATCTCATGATAGAACGCACCTCCGATCAGATAAATAGCGCCTTTCACGTAGCAATAAAGGAAATGAGCCGGATCGCGGTTGATCGAGATTTCGTTAATAACGATACCGAGGTGGAAGGATTCATTGTTCATCGAAAAGTTGATCGCAATAAGAACCTGATAGAAGTTCAGGTAGCAGTTGCTTCCCTGAAGAAACCGAATACAACCATCGTTCTCTTGACCAAGTCATTCCTGACGCACAAATGACAAGAATGAACCTATTACGCAATGAACAGGGGTTCACGATGCAAGAACTTCTGGTTGTTCTGATCGTGAGTTCTTTGCTCGCTGGTTTTTGTTTCTCCTTATTTTTGTTCACAAGTAAGCTTCTTCTGTCGTGGCAGAGGAACACGGAAGTTCGTTCGATTGTGAACGGGACGCTTAATACTCTTGTCTTGGACGTCCAACAATCGAAACAGGTCACCGAGATCACAGATACGACACTCGTGCTTGTCAAGCGTGGCAATCGAACGGTTGTCTATCATTTCAGTAGAAATCGAATTTTCCGTGATCACGATGTCGTTGCTTCCCAGGATGGGATCCAACTATCTGTTCTCGTTTCCAAAGAAATCCAAAACCAGAAATCAGCTCAAGCGCCGGTGCTCACGATCAAAGTTTCCGGTACGTCGACATCGAATACCTATCAATCGGAAACACGTGTGACCCTTCCTTATAGTGGACGAGAAGCATTTATCCGGACATCCAATGGAATATAACAACGTCCAATCGACAATAGATCTTAAAAATGTTGTGGAGCCTCGGTCACGTGAGCGGGTAACAGAGAGGACGCGTGGTGGTCGTTCTCTGGTGGAGAGGATACGACCTCGTCGGATAACGGAGCGGGAAAAGGCCGAATTCTGTATGCAGCTTGCCGTGATGCTTCAGGCGAGAATTTCACTCCACCGAGCGCTGCAGGTATTGGCTCGTCAAGCCACGAACCCACGAATGAAGGAAGTCATTGATACGCTTGGGAAAGAAATTCAGAAGGGAAATTCTTTGAGCAAAGGATTGGCACTTCAACCGGAGATCTTTGATAACCTCTTTATTGTGACCGCCGAAGTTGGACAGGAAAGCGGACGCTTGGCGGAAGTCTTGAGCCATCTCGCGCACCATTTGGAAAAGATCACATCGCTTCGGAGAAAGGTCGTGCAAGCGCTCACCTATCCCTCCTTAGTCATCGCCGTCGCAGTGTTCGTGGTATCCTTTCTTCTCATGTTTATTGTTCCGATGTTTGGAGAGATGTTTAAGAATTTTCGGATGGAATTGCCGACATCGACGAAGATCATTCTCAGTCTCAGTACGGTATGTACAGAGTACGGTCTGTACATGATAGGAATCCTGGGGTTGCTTCTCTATTCGTTTCGGAATACAATCAAGAATCCAAAGGTCCGAGAGAAAGGCGAGAAGGTTCTCTTCAAGCTTCCATTCATTGGCGATGTATTGCTGAAGAACCACGTTGCACGATTCTGTCGGACACTGGGAACGATGCTGCAATCGCAAGTTTCCTTGCTTGATGCTCTTGAAGTCACTCGACGGATCATTTCAAATGCGGAGCTTCGTGAGGAGATTCGACACATTATGAAGCACGTGAAGCTTGGCAATGCGATTGCTGATCCTGTCATTGAATCGAAGCTCTTTCCCCCCATGGTGTCACAAATGATTGCGGTCGGTGAGGAGACAAGTGAACTTGACGCCATGCTGTTGAAAGTTGCCGATTACTATGAAAAGGAACTCGATCATAAAGTTGAGACACTTTCATCTGTGATTGAACCGGTGCTTATTCTCATCTTAGGGTTGATCGTAGCTGCCATTCTTGTCTCGATGTATTTACCCATGTTTGATCTCGTAAACATTGTGGGAACGGCACAGTAGCAGACCGATGGGAGGAAACTGAGGAAGTTTTCGACCTTAGACGGCTATGCAAGCAAAGCAGCGAGACGTGGGGAAGTAGCCAGAATTTAGGGGGGAGCTGTGATGTAGCGCTAACGGGAATCGAACCCGTATTTCGGCCTTGAGAGGGCCGCGTCCTCAACCGTTAGACGATAGCGCCAAGCCAAGTCTGATTGCTAAGATGCAGCTTTGAGTTGATCTGTAGAGAGACAAACGAGCAGGAATAATGTACTAATCGCCGGCGAGAATTTCAAATACTCCTATGGTCGTCCGGGTGGCGTTGGCAGCTCGAGGGTCGGTGTGGTGTGATCTTGTTTGCTCGTTACGATCAATGCCACTAACCCGCCCGTGAGTGCTGCAGCGCCGGCAAGATAATAGATCAATTTGCTCTGTTGGTTAATGATCTTTACATGGATCTCGAAATAATAACCTTCTCCCTGGAATCCCTGGGGGTAATCGCGCCGATAAGACCAGTGGATCTCTTTACCGGTTCCGGCAGTTACCCCTTCACCGATGTCTCCTTCGACCGTGTGTGGGTTTGCGGCGAATGAATCATCTTTCTCTCTTTTCATGAGCACATTCACCTCATACTTGTTATCGGGAGATCCGGTCAAATCATAGTTGATGATGATGACTTCGTCTTTTGTCGTCCACCTGACGTTTGAGGTTCTATTATCTTCATTCGATTGTGCCTGCCCGATGACCGGCGTCTTCACGAGGATGCAGAGAAGCGCGGGAAGGATTCCGAGGATAATGCGACGACGATATCGTGAGAGTGTTGTTATCATAGTGTCACCTATTTGGCTAAAATCATTTTTTTCGTTTGGAGAACGCTTGCGCCATCGGAGAAACGGTAAAAGTATACCCCGCTGGCTGCCGGCATACCTGCAAGATCCGTTCCATCCCATACAAATGTGTACACGCCTTGTGGGTATCGACCTTGCGCAAGCGTCTTCACCCGCTGTCCAAGAATCGTGTAAACATCTATACGAACTTCTGTTTCTTTCGGCAGCTTGATGCTGATGGAAGTCGTTGAGTTGAAGGGATTCGGGAAATTCTGCACGAGCTCAAATGCATCAGGCATCAGTTTCGAAATCTCACCTTCGACAAATTCTTTCTTCCCGATGATCAGCTTAAACGGCATCACCTGACTCACAGTCTCAAATGTTAATGCGTTGTTGCGTCGCAGATCAACAGGGGTGTTATTATACAGATTCACAAGTATCACCTCATTTCCGGCAGGGACTTGATCAATCCCGTTGAAGTGAATACGCCCTTTCGATTTTCGAGGGTTGGATACTTCAAAATTCCATACCTGACCTTCACCCAGCGATGGACGGAAATCGGAACTGAACCGGCTGTATGTGTTATCCCACTCCGAACGTGAAAAGTAGAGGAATCCCTGATCGAGGAACAGCGGTGGCTTGTGACTGTCGAGCTGATCGATTCCTGCCTTCGCGATGGGAGCAATCCCAATATAGTTCTCCTGATCGCGATTGATGTCAGATTCAAACGAGAGCTGTACCTTCCAACTCACCCGCGGTTGGACGACCGGTATATTGACCGTACCGAACGGATATGGGATCTTCAGCGCCCTGAGGCTTGAGTCGTTGAAGAAATAATATCCGGTGAATGGTTCAAGGACTGTGCTTGTCGCATAGGTTCCGGTATAACTCATCAATTGTGTTGAAGTCGAGAGATTATTCGCCGCAAGCACCGTCTGCCATTGAATATTCTTATCGAATGGATTGCTGATAATATTCCATCCCGAATGAATAGGAATGCTAACCGTTGCATCCAGACTGAGTTTCGGCATCACCATAGGGAAGGCTGGGATATTGAGCGTTCCTTTCCGGATAAGCCAGTAACCCATGCCGGTGGTGAGAGGAGAGTTCGCCGAAAGCTCTACAAGGTAATTATCAGCCATACCGTTATCGGCGTAGATCCTCCAGTCGGATTTTTGCGCGCCGGTCAAGAACAACCCCACCTTAACCGTGTCGACGACTCCGGCTCCGCTAAAGAGTCTGTATTCAGTCGAGAGTGACGGCTCGTCAGGGAATTGGATGGAAGTCGACATCGGAACTGTAGCAGGCAGAGTTCCGCTGACGATTGAGAAGATAGAGCTCTCTCCGAAGATTGCCGGATTCAAGGAGGATTCTATCCGAAGCTTGCACGCATCGGATACCCTTTGCGTGTCCGGTACGCTCCACATTGCGGCGCCAGAGTTGGCAATTTCTCGTTGTATCATCGTGAAGGACGTTCCTCCATCTGCCGACAGCTTGATATTCACCGTACCGCTCAAATCGGTACTTGTCCATTCGATCTTATACGTGAATCTCGTCGCCCAATTGATCGAGGGAGAGCGAGCAGTTAGCGTTGCAGACATGGTGGTAAATTTCAGTGCTGGCGAGAAGGTGCTGGCATCAACACCTATCCGGACACTGACGCGCCAATAATATGAGGTGAGGTTAGCGAGAGTCTTTAGTTGAATTGTTGTATCGACGATTGTCGAGCTGTCGAAGACCGTTGTGCGGAACAGGGAGTCTGCCGAGACCTGAAGTCGATACGACGTCGCCCCGGGGTACGCGTTCCAATCAAGGTTTGGAGAAGTGGAAACCCCCTCGGCATTATTTTGCAGACCGGAAAGCGTCGGTGGTGGCAAGATGCGGCCGAAGATTGCAGTCTCAGTAATCGGTCCGTTCATAGTCACGCTGTCCGAGGCATTCGTGCCTGAATAAGAACCGTTGCCGGCCCCGTGCCACTCGACGAAGATATAACCACTGTCGGGCATGGCGAGAATCCGAACTCGCTTTCCTTTATTATGCCATGCACTTGAAGTTACGACAATTCCACCATCTCCAGCGTCCGTCTTCAGAAAATATTGCGTGGTGAAGGTTGCAGTAAATGTTGAATCGCTCGTCGGCGCGATGACATGGGAGATTGCGCCACTGTCACTCCAGTGATCGAATAGAAAGCGCGTCGTTTGCGCGCTATCATACTGTGGTGATGTTGTGGCAAGTGTATGACTTGACCCGACAAGCCATGACATAGGTTTTGGGGCTTTGTACGATGAGTCGTCTAACATGATGACCTGACCAGCCGGTTCGGATGCTATCGTAATCTGAATTGCTTGGCCGAAGAATGCAGTATCGCTGATCGAACCGTTCATCGCTACAGTCGCGGGATTATTGGTGCCCGTGTACGATCCAATTCCACCCCCCCCCCAGTGACTGAAACTGAAACCCTGGTTAGGTAAAGCGGTGATTGAGATGACTGTACCGCTATCTTGCCAGTCGCTTTGCGGTGTAACTGTTCCGCCCGTTCCAGCAACCGTCGTGAGAAAGAATTGCTTGCCAAAGTTCACCGTGTACGTTGTACTAGAATCCGGGAAGATGCTATGGAACCTCGCGCCGCCATCACTCCAACTCTTCCATACGTATTGGATGCCAGTGCCCGCCGACTGCGGCGAAGCAGCATCGAGGAAATGCTCTTCACCTGGATTGACGGTTCGTGTCTGAGGCTGCGTGTATGAGACGCCGTCATAAACGAATGATCTGCCCGAAGGATTGCTTTGAATTCTGATAATCACAGGCTTGCGGGTGAAGTTTGCCGTTTGAGAGATCGGACTGTTCATTGTTACGGTTGCTGGATTGTTCGTCCCATTGTAGGAACCTAATCCTGTGCCGCTCCACAGGTTAAAGTTATAACGATCTTCGGGGATTGCTGTGATCGTGACGCTCTGGCTGCTATTGTACCAACCGCTGGCAGGCGTTGCTGTTCCGCCGTCGTTTGCCCCCATCGTTAGATAATATTGTGCGCCAAAGTTTGCCGTGAATGTTGAATCCGTCAATGGCGTAACCGCATGCATGATTGGTTTTCCATCACTCCAGTTATTCCACAGATATCGAATTCCCGGGTTACCGCTCTGAGTATCTACCGCCGCAATGGTGTGATTAGAGCCGGTTAGCCACGTGAAACTATGCGGACTGATGTATGGAGTTCCATCAACTGTGATTGAGAGTCCTGAGGGATTTGTTCTTACGGTCACTTGAGCCGCAAATCGAATGAAGCTTGCCCGTTCGGTGACAGGTCCATTCATCGTGATGTTCGGTGAAGAATTGGAGCCGCTGTATGATCCGCTACCGCTTCCGCTCCAACTGCTGAACGTGTACCCGGTGTTTGCTGTTGCGGAGATGCGAACAATCTTTCCGCTATCCTGCCAATTACTCGCGGGAGATACTGTCCCTCCGGTATCAGCGACCATCGTTAAGAAAAATTGGCTACCGAAGCTTGCCGTCAAAGAAGTATCGCTCACCGGAATGATTGTGTGAGAGATCGCGCCACTATCGCTCCACGATCGCCACACATCTCGAGTATCGGAGGTCTGGTTCTGCGGACTGGTTGCCCCGATACTGTGTCGTGATCCGAACTCCCAAATGAATGTCTGTTCTTTTGAGTAAGAAACAGAATCGACAATGTATGACAGGCCTGCCGGGTTTGTCCCGATGGTCACGTGGACAGGTATTAAGGTGAAGCTCGATGTTTCAGTGATTGGTCCGTTCATCGTTGCGACGGCGCTGGAGTTCGTGCCAGAGTAGGAGCCAGGACCGGATCCATTCCATCCGCCAAAGGTGTATGTCGCGTTTGGTGTAGCGTTGATCGAAACGGACTGCCCCGCATTGTGCCAGTTACTGGGAGGAGTGACAGTTCCCCCGGAGCCGGCATTCATCGTGAGATAATATTGCGTTGAGAAATTAGCTGTAATGGTTGTGTCACTTATCGGTGCCACCGAGTGCGAAAGACTTCCTCCGTCGCTCCAATTCGTAAAGAGGTAACGCGTAAGTGTATCACCCGTTTGAGGTGAAGATGTCGCAAGCGAATGGAACGAACCCTGAATCCAGTGGAAAATCTGAGTACTCGTGTATTCGACTCCATCGACAATGATGGATCGCCCGGAGGGATTAGACCCTATCGTCACCTGAACGGCAAATTGAGTGAACCGCGCTGTATCTGCAATCGGACCGCTCATGGTAACACTCGCCGATGCATTTGGTCCAGTGTACGAGCCGGGTCCAGAACCATTCCATCCGATGAATGTATATCCTACGTTCGCCGTTGCGGAGATTGGGATCGCCTTGCCGCTATCCTGGAATCCGCTTGGGGGAGAGACTGAGCCACCTGTTTCAGCGACTACTGTCAGAAGAAATTGTTTGGTGAAGTTCACCGTGTATGTTGTATTAGAGTCAGGGAAAATACTATGGAACTGTGCACCGCCATCACTCCAGTTATTAAACACATACTGCATTCCCGGCCCGACAGGCTGGGGAGACGCAACGTTCAAAAAATGTTCTGTCCCCGGATCCACGAAGCGAGTTTGGGTGGTCGTATACGTGGCGCCATCGTAAGAAAACGGACGCCCGGGAGGATTTGATTGTAAGACGATTTGAACTTGGTCCCGTCTGAAGTTTCCCACTTCAGTGATCGGGCCATTCATGAACACCGTTGCAGGATTATTGTTGCCGGTGTATGAACCGTTCCCACTTCCGCTCCATACATTGAAGACGTAGTCGGTGGTCGGGAAGCCGGTGATGGTGACACTCTGTCCACTGTTGTACCAGGTGCTTGTCGGAGTTACCGAGCCGCCTGGATTGGCAATCATCGTGAGATAGTACTGTGTTGTGAAGTTTGCCGTGATCGTAGAATCCTTGAGAGGAACAACGACATGGGACATTGTTCCGTTATCGCTCCACGAATTCCACACATATCTGGTTCCCGTTCCACCGCTCTGAGGTGAAGTGGTCGAGATAGTATGGCTTGAACCGGTCACCCAACTGAACGTCTGAGGGCTCACGTACGAGATGCTGTCCACAATAATTGAAAGTCCTGATGGGTTCGTCTGCAGGGTCACAGAAACACCAAACCGGGTGAATGATGCCGTTTCAGTGATCGGGGCAAGCATGGTGATGTTAGTCGGATTGGTAATTCCCGTAAACGAGCCCGCTCCGGTTCCCGTCCAGCCGTTGAACGCATAGCCCGGATCGGCTTGGGCGGAGATGGAAACAACCCTACCGCTATCCTGCCAGTTACTCGATGGAAGCACTGTTCCACCGCTTTCTGAATTCATCGTTAACAAGTATTGGGTTTTGAAATTCACCGAGAACACTGTGTCGCTGATTGGCATTACGGAATGAGACATCAAGCCACCGTCGCTCCAGTTAAGGAACAGAAAGCGAGTTCCACCATTTGACTGGGAATCCGCCGTTGCGAGCGAGTGCGTCTCACCGTAATTCCATGTGAAAGTCTGTGTCGTTGTATACCGGTTGCCGTCCACAGTGAACGATCTGCCCGATGGATTTGACGTGACTGTAACTTGAATTGGAATCAAACCGAAAGTAGCGGACTCTATAACGGAATCATTCATGGTAACACTGGCAGATGCACTCGATCCCGTGAAGGAACCTGATCCTGTCCCAGTCCATCCAGTGAATCTGTAACCTGTCGATGGTATTGCGTTGATTGGAACGATTTGTCCGGCATCATGCCAATCGCTGGATGGAGTGACCGAACCCCCTACGCCTGCGGTCATGGTCAAGAAATACTGCGTTGTGAAGGTAGCAGTGAATGTCGTATCCTTAAGGGATGAAACAGTGTGTGATTTCGCTCCACCATCGCTCCAGTTGAGCCAGAGATATCGTTTCTTCCCTCCTGCGGCTTGTGAATCGGGCGCTGCAATTGTGTGACTTGACCCAGCGAGCCAGTTGAACGTTTGCGGACTGACGAACATCGATCCGTCAACTGTGATTTGTAACCCGGCCGGATTCGTCTGGACGATAACTGAAAGTCCATTCGGTGCAAAGATTGCCCGAATCGTATGGTTTGCAGTGATGTTGGTGAATGTGTATTGTGCGAGAGGACCCTGATTGACTCCATCGACCAGAACACTGTCGACGTGGTAGCCGTTATTTGGTGTCATCGTGAACAGTTGATTCGATCCTGCTGTTACCGCGACCGGTCCGGATGGTGAGATTGTCCCATTAGCGCCTGCGCTCGCAGTAATGGTATATCCGTTGATTGTAAAGCTTGCCGTGATTGTATGGTTGGCCGTTACGTTGGTGAAGGTGTAAGAAGTAACAGCTCCCACCGAGTTGCCGTCAACAACCACATCCGATATATGATACGTCGCAGCCGGTGTGATCGTGAACGTCTGACTGCTACCGTATGTCACCTTCACATCGCCGGCCGGTGAGATCGATCCATTGGCGCCACTCGTTGCAGCAATGATCAACGTATCAATTGCAAAGCTGGCTGTGTCGTTGATCGGTCCACCCATTGTGACGTTCGCAGGATTATTTGTGCCTGTGTACGAGCCGGTCCCTTTTCCTTTCCATACGCTGAAGTGATAGCCGGTGTTTGGTGTTGCCATCATCGCAACAACCTTCGCGCTATCCTGGGAGTCACTTGGTGGGGTTACCGTTCCGTTCGGTCCCGCTACGACCGTCAGTAAGAATTGTGACCCGAAGTTCGCGATGTATGTCGTATTCGAATCAGGAGAGATCGTATGGAATTTCGGGCCGCCATCGCTCCAGTTCTTCCACACGAATTGCCTTCCAGGCATCGTGTCACTTTGTGTCAGATTGAAGATATCGACTGAATGTGATTCGCCGGGAACGACTGTTCTCGTCTGGGGAACCGTATAGGGTGCACCGTCGTACACGAAGGTTCTTCCTGGAGGATTTGCTTGGATGGTAATTTGAACAGGTTTGCGGACGAAGTTCGCGATTTCTGAAATGGGTCCGTTCATTGTGACAGTTGCTGTGTCGCTTGTTGAATTCGTCGAACCGTTTCCTGTTCCACTCCACACACTGAAATTATACTTGCTATCTGGAACGCCGATGATCGTGACGATCTGTCCCTTGTTGAACCAGTTGCTCGGTGGAAGTGCAGTGCCACCGGGATTGGAACTCATTGTTAGGAAATACTGGGTCGTGAAGTTCGCACTGAAGACACTATCTGTGAGCGGAGTTACGGTATGCGACTTTGCGCCGTTGTCGCTCCAGTTGTTCCACAGGTAGCGTGTGCTTACGCCCCCACTCTGGGTATCAACAACGGCAATCGTATGATTTGTGGCTGCCGTCCAGGTAAACGACTGCGGACTGGACAAGGTAACTCCATCGACGATCATTGTCAGACCGGGAGGAGATGTCTGAACGGTGATTGATAAACTATTTGGAGCGAAGCTTGCTGTAATCGTATGGTTTGCTTGGATATTTGTAAAGGTGTAAGATGATACGGCGCCAACAGAATTCCCATCAACAAGCACGTTTGCGATGTGGTATCCCGTATTTGCTGCAATGGTAAATGTCTGGCTCGAGCCAAAATTTGCCGCTACTGCCCCTGATGGCGAGATTGTACCATTTGCACCGGCAGTGGCAGTTATCGTATATCCAATAATTGTGAAGCTCGCAGTGATCGTGTGATTTGTCGTTACATTCGTAAAGGTGTATGATGACACAGGTCCAACTGACCCGCCATCGACGACTACGTCTGAGATATGGTAACCAAGAGATGGGGTGATCGTGAACGATTGGCTTGCGCCATACAGTACCCGTACATTCCCGGCGGGTGAGATGGTTCCATTTCCCCCTGATGTCGCCGTAATCGTCAGCGTATCGATCGCGAAGCTTGCCGAGATGGTGTGGTCCGTAACAACATTCGTGAACAAGAAGGAGGTCACAGCCCCGACGGAGCTGCCATCAACAAGCACATCCGACACATGATATCCTGTGGTCGGGGTGATCGTAAACGACTTGCTACCATCATAAGGCACCTTCACGGCGCCAGAAGGAATAACAGATCCATTCGCTCCAGCGCTTGCCGTAATCGTCAGTGTGTCGATAGAGAAGCTCGCACTGATCGAGTGATTGGAAGTGACGTTTGTGAATGAGTACGATCCGACGGCACCCACAGAACTACCATCGACAAGAACATCTTGAATATGATAACCAGCATTAGGACTGATTGTAAATGTCTGATTCGCATTGAACAGAAGAGTGACGGTTCCCGATGGGGCGATTGATCCGTTTGGCCCTGCGGAGGCAATAATCGTATCCATTGTCAGTGTGAAGGAATTGCTTGTCGCGGGAGTTAACGCTCCGCTTGATGCCCTTACCACTTTCGCGCCTGGTTGGTTGATGACAAGATCACTGAATGTCGCAAGACCGGAACCGTTTGTAAGTTGTGGAATCGTGCCGCCGAGACTCCCCGAACCTGCCGAGAGTGCCATTGAAACGGAAACGCCGGCTGTTGCCACGGTATTACCAAGGCTATCATTTAATTGTACTGTTATCGGTGGGCTGATCACGGCTCCCGCGACACCGTTGGTCGGCTGTTGTACGAAAACTAATTTACTCGCCGCTGCGGTAGAAATCGTGAAGGAATTACTCACAACGAATAAGAACCTGCCTCCAACGGCGCTCAATGTCTTTGTGCCAACAAGATTAATGCTCAGGTCATTATAGGTTGCCTTCCCTAAAGCGTCTGTCACTTGCAGTGTACTACCGCTCAGCGTTCCCGTGCCGCTGGCGAGAGACATGGTGATGCCGATCCCGGAAGTTGGCACATCATTTTCCGCTGCATCTCGCAACTGTACCGTGATCGCCGGGGCGATGGCAACTCCCGCAACAGTGTTCGACGGTTGCTGAGTAAAGACAAGATGAGTCGCCGAACCCGGAGTTATGGTAAATGCGTTACTTGCCGCTGGAGTTAATGAGCCACTTGATGCAGTAAGAGTTTTTGGACCAGCGAGATCAATGCTCAAATCATTGAACAATGCGATACCGCTCGTGTTCGTGTTTTGGTTTTTTGTGCCTGAGAGAGTTCCGGTTCCGCTCGAGAGCGACATAGAGACCGTGATACCGGAAGTTGTCACGTTATTACCGAAAGCATCCTTGAGTTGAACCGTAATAGCTGGACTGATAGCAACGCCAGATCCGGCATCTGTCGGTTGCTGGATAAATACTACATGATTCGCTGTGCCCGCTGAAATTGTGAAGATGTTGCTGGTATCAGGAGTGAGACCACCGCTTGATACAGTTAATGTCTTTGTACCCACAAGGTTTATGCTGAGATCATTGAAGGTGGCCAAGCCGCTCCCACTGGTCAACTGGGATAAGGTTCCGCTGAGCACACCAGTGCCTGATGCGATGGCGATCGCCACTGCAACGCCCGAGGTTGCAACGTTATTGCCAAAGGCGTCCCTCAACTGCGCGGTCACTGCAGGCGAAATTGTGGCGCCTGCGGTCGTACTTGTTGGCTGTTGAATAAGCGAGAGTTCTGCTGCTGCCCCGGCAATAACCGTGAGTGTGAATGCTCTACTCGCAGTTCCCGATGCAGCGTCAGTCGCTTGGATAGTGACCCCAAAATTGCCGGCGGTTGTGGTCGTACCGCTGATAATGCCTGTTGAAGCGAGAGTTAATCCAGTAGGAAGCGAGCCAGTAGTGATCGACCAGGAATATGGCGGTGATCCTCCGGTTGCCATGAGTGTTTCAGCATATGCAGTTCCTGCCGTCGCACTCGGGAGCGGTGAATTGGTGGTGACCGTCAGAGGTGAGAGCGTGCCGTTCGCGAGAAGGTTCGTGTGACCGGTAGTATCGGTTATTGGAGTATTCGACCCTCCGACATAAGCATTTATTTTCGTGATTGGATTTGCGCCGGAATTCTTCCAGGCAATATTGGCTGGCTGATTTTCGAACGGAACCGTGCTGCTCACTCTAAATCTTCCAACACGCAGACCCGGAGCGATCGGAATCACCGTCCCGCTGCCGGCTCCCGGTGGAAGATTTGGTTGGATTTGTAATTCGTCGCCGTTGATTGATAACTTCGCATCTGTCGGTTGTTGGGAAGCATTGAGCTGTGATGAACCTGCATTGATCGTGAATGATAGCGTTCCTGATGAGATTCCCGTATTGAATGTGAGAATTGGTTGTAACGTTGCCAGCTCAAGTGCTGTGACGCCTGTCCGTTGCAGGTAGATGTCGAACTCATACGCCGTACTATTGATGAGCGAATCGTTCTTCAGGATGAGCTGATAGGTTGGAGTTTGACCGAACCCTATCTGGAACAACGACAAGATCATACACAACGTGCTTGTAGCTTTCATAACACCATCACCTCGAAATCTCTTTAAACACTCAACTGTGAACGAACGGATATTCATTAGTAATCTGAAACTGAGTTTTGTTAATTTGGTACATGGGTGGTCTTAAAAACATTATTATCCGGATTGATGAAATCATCAGAGTCTACGAATCCATCCAAGTTTAAATCAGATGCTCGATATCCACTTTTGAAGAGATCGTTATCCGGTCCGGCGAAATCATCGCTATCAATAAACCCATCTTGGGAATAATCTCCTCCATACATGCCGAATCTTCCACCACCTAAATTCTTTGCATCTGCACCATAATACGTTGAAGTGCTGGTCGTGAAATCATACAACGTGCTCGAATCATTGAGGGCAACAGGTCCTGCGCTCATAATTGCAAGGTGGTTTCTATGTTTAACGACGATGTAGTAACTGCCTATTGATATACCAGGGAATGCCACAGGACTCGCACCGTCCATGTCTACAACCACTCCGTCCGATCTGAGAAATGCTGCGTGTGTTCCAACTCTTGTGATTCCTCGCGTTCCGGTTCTTGCCTCAATGAGCAACCAGTCGACAATATTTGCCGGAATTGTCCCGACACTTTCTGTGCCGGAGTAAAACCAGGGGTCACCTTTGTAGGGCTGGAGAAGCGGGAGGAGTCCGGTGTTCTTCAATGTTGTGTTCATCGTGCCCCCACTGTACGCACCCTGGAGGATGACTTTGATATTTACTACGGAAGTGAGAACCCTGAAGTTTTGTGAGTTTGATGTTCCTCCACCCGGCGCCGGATTAAAGACTGTGATGGGGAATGTACCTGCTGTTGTTAGGTCGCTGGCAGGAATGGAAGTTGTGAGTTGTGTGCCGTTGACGAAAGTTGTTGTCCGGTTTGCTCCATTGAAACGAACTACAGAAGTGGAGAGAAAGTTTGTTCCATTGATCGTCATCGTGAATCCCGATTCACCAAGTGTCTTGGTGGCTGGTGTGATGCTCGTCGTTGTGGGAAGAGGGTTGTTAACAGTGAAGGCGTTGCTCGTGCCGCTCGCTGATCCACCGGTCAGAGTTGCAGTAACCGTAAACGTCCCAGCGTTTGCGATTGTAATTGTATGAGAAGAAAGAACCCCGCTGGTGAAGGCGGCAGTCGTACCTCCACCCTGAGAGAGCGTCCCCGTCGAGGTGATATCCACACTGCCAGAGAAACTCGTAACAGTATTATTCTGCAAGTCCCGCGCGGTAATTTTAATGTTGAAAGGTGTTCCCATTGTTTGTGTTGGGATACTCCCGCCGCCGCTCGACTCGACGAGGAAGTTATTTAACGTCCCCGGAGAAATCGTGAACGTATTGCTCACGACTGGTATCAATCCAGCCGAAGACGCCGTGAGTCTCTTTGTCCCGGCAATGTTGATGCTCAAGTCATTGAAGGCGGCAAGTCCGCTGCCATTGGTCGATTGTGTCAACGTTCCACTGAGCGAACCGGTACCCGTTGTCAATGCAATTCCTATAGCGATCGCTGAGGAGTGAACGTCATTGCCTACCGAATCCTTCAACTGGACGGTGAGCGTGGGAGTTATTGTGGCACCGGCAATCGCATCTGAAGGCTGTTGAGTAAATACAACGTGGTTGGCTGATCCCGGGATGACGGATAAAGTTCCAGAACTTGTCGGGTTCAACAAGCCTGCAGTGGCTTTGATCTGTGCTGTCCCTACGAAATGCCCCGTGAAGGTCGCACTCGTGCTATCTCCACTTGGAACCAAGTCGCTGCCCGTAATTCCCCCGGTCACGTTTTCTAATGACCAATTGTCCGCTGGAGCATTCGCCACAAAATTGTCAAATGCATCTCGCTCGACAGCGAAGACATTTAACGCATTACCTGAAACAAGATCCTGTGCTGGGACCACCCCTCCGCTGCCGTCGGGTGCCGTCTCAACCAATATTTTCGTCGGCATGGCCGGGAGAACTGTGAACGCATTGCTGGTGCCTGACTCTGATCCCCCGGATGCCCGTGTTGCCGTAATCGTGGTTGCACCAGTTTTGGAAAGGACAATTTCATGTGAAGCTAAAACACCACCGATGAACGGTGCCGTAATTCCTCCGCCGGATAGCAGCGTCCCCGAGGATGATATAGTTACCGTCTCCGTGAAATCCGTGACTGTATTATTGAGACTGTCCTTCGCAAGGACCTCGATGAAAAACGATTGACCGGCGGTCACGATCGTGATATCTCCTCCACCCACTGTGTCAACGACAAAATGATGAAGCTGAGCATCGACAGGTACTTGTATAATAGCAACCAACATTAGTGTATACGTTACCTTTTTGATCATCGCGCTCCTGTTGTCCCGGACAAGTTCTTTGCGAAGAATATCTTCAATCGTTCCATCTCAAGTTTTCTCACTATGAAGAGCGTTGTTAACTTTTTCTAACAGGTGCTCCACATGAACTGGTTTCTGGATATAATCCCATGCACCCAATTGCATGGCGAGCACCGAAGATTCCACTGAAGGATACCCTGTAACGAGGATGACTTTCGCCTTGTTGTCGATCCGACGAATTTCCTTCAGGACCTCGATACCACTCATGCTTGGAAGTCCCACGTCAAGGAGGACAAGGTCCAGCCGATTTTTCTTGAAGATGGTGATGCCTTGCGGACCATCCGCAGTGGTATAGACGGTGTAGCCTTCGTCCATCAGGAGGGTACGTTGAAGCTGTAATTGTACCTCGTCGTCGTCGATGATTAGAATTTTATACATTGTAATGTCTCTTCCATATATCGCATGTGGGTGGTTATTGAGATGTTATTGTTTATTGTGTTCGCTAACCACGTCTGTTCTCACCGAGTGATCGCGAGAAGTCCGAATCCATTCTTGAGTTTGACCGCGTCGAAGCACTTTTGTGTACAACAGTATCTTCCATAGTGCATAGCGTGGTATATAGAAAAACGCTTTGTACTGTAATACATCAGCATCGGCGGCGTACAACCCGACAATGACATGAAATATCCCAACAAGCACGAGTGACAGCCACAGCAAGGAGAATAGGGAAGCTTGTTGGATGCCGAATTGCCAAAGCCCCACATTGACAATCAGTGCCAGCACCACGCCGCCAAACAAGTTGACAAACGGGGGTGTAATCAGTTCGACAAATGCGTCAAAGGGTCTGATCGATCGATTGCGCAGGGCAGCGTTCAACAATTTCGGTCCGTATTTTCGAATCACTGGGATTCGTCCCTTTTCCCAGCGCGCCCGCTGGCTCTCTGCATTTTTTGCATTCGAGGGCATTGTTGCCCACACGCGTGCCTCTGGTGCAAAATCTACTGTCCGTCCGTGGAGGAGAAGAACCAATCCATACTCGAGATCTTCATTGAGGGAATAGGTGTTCCATGGGATGGTCCTGAGAGTTTCGGTGGTGAAACACATTCCATTACCTCGAACTCCAGCGGAACATCGAATAACGCTTCGTCCTGATGGACGGACGTGATTGTAAAGCGTAAAACCGAGACGAGTGATCTCCGAACTCCATGCCTGCGGCTGCGGCTCAACCATGTCGCTGCATTGAACTGCATTCGATCCTTTCTCGATGTAGGAATTCATTACCGAGAGGAAATTAGAAGATGCGACGCTGTCTGCGTCGATCACCACAATGGCGTCATATGTTGGCTGTTTCACGAGGAGTTGATCGAAACACCATCGCAGGGCATACCCCTTGCCACGCAATGTAGGATTCATTCGCTCGTAGACAATCGCACCATGCGCTCGGGCGAGATCTGCCGTTCTATCTTCACAATTATCTGCTATGACAACAATATCGAAGTACTTTCTCGGATACATGATCGCGGACAGGCTTCTCAGTGTTCGCTCGATGGAGGATTCCTCGTTGTGTGCAGGAACGACAATGGCAAATCGCCGAATACCGGAGCTGTCAAATAAACTCTTTGGGCGTGTGAAGAGAGCAAGCGTGCTCAGAAGAGCTAGCGTGCTCAGAAGAGATAGATAGAGCAAGAAAAAACCCGCTGACACGAGGGAAAGTATTTCAACGATTGTAAGCATGGATATTCACGACCCTCCGGAATGATCGGGTTTTTTGTCCGAAGTTCTTTGTGCCAATTCTTTTGATGGCGCAGGTTCCTCGTCCCACTTTCTTCTCTCGATCTGTAGCTTTTGGATTGAGCGGAAAGGCGAATGCCGGACGATAAAATTATATCCCAAAGCAAACAAGTCAGTGATCTTCAATCCGACATAACGTACCTTTTCCCACGCGGTTCTTGGCTTGACAATGTTGAATCTGCGGAATTGATAATATTCGCGCTTCACCCGCACGGTACATTTCATGAGGAGTTCGAACATGAGGAAGAACATAAATCTCGGGCGGCTCATGTGAGTGGGAGAAGACGCCCGGATCAAATAGTTCTTGCTATCGATGGCTTTCCATTCCTTATACTTATATGTTTCGTCGCCGCGCAAGAAATCGAATACTCTCATGCCTTCCTCAATCCCATCGACCATGGCGATGCTGCGGACCAGGAATCCCGGGCTGCATTTCATCACATCGTCTGTTCCGTGGGCGTTGCTCTGATACATGTAGATTCGCTTGTTGTAATTGAAGCTGTAGCTTACTGCGACTGGAAGATCGTTAACTTTGAGGAAGAAGATACGGAGCCAGCCACGGCGCGCAAATTTGCAAGAGAATTCGACGTGAAACGCGCGGTGCTTTTCGTCATCAAACGCGCTTGGATATCCCTGACTCTTCCACCGTCCTCCGTGGATGTGGGAGAACTCTGCGACAGCTCGCTGAATGTCATCCGTCTCTTCCTTGTAGGTTTCCACTTCCGCTTTGAAGCCCTGCTGGAGACGCTTGAATTTCCGTTTGAAATTGTAACTTGTTGTCGGACCAAGACTCGGCAACAGCATTTCACTTGATGTCGGAAGATTAATATAAGGACACACATTTCCTTGATATTGGTAGACATTGATTCCATGGTTACGCAGCATGTCGGGGAAGATCTTTACTAGGGGAGATCGTTCATTCACATCCTCAACATCGAAGACGTCCCACTGCTTTGAGTTCGCGTTGAGATAGTGAGCAAACGCGTTGAGTACGATCTGCTCGAATCCGGGTTGGATGATGCAATCGACATAGTCGGAGAGCCCTCGTCCGATGAACTGAAGCCGTGAAAAGATCCTTAATCCGAGAACGCGTTGCCGTTCGATGAAAAGAGGTGCGATCCCAACGATCCGTTGTTCATAAATGAATACGATGATGTGCAATCGGTAGTTCGGTTTGGCGAAGTATTTCCACCATGTGCGCAACCACTCGAAGGTTTGAAAGACAGAGGTATCTGTATGCCCCAGCAAGGTATTCCATTCCTCTTCGAGAGCGTCGAACTCCGCATTACTCGTAATGAGCCGGACGTGAGATTTCGCATCGATTCTTGGTCGGAACATACGGGCTTTAGTTACTCGTGGCGGTTCTATTGATTCAATTTCCATGCTTTATGCTCACATAGTGTCTGAAAATCCATTATTCACATGATCGGTTCTCTGCATCCAGGTAGCGGTCAGGGAGAAAAAATGCGCGAGTGGGAAGCGGACTGATCGTTTAAACAACTTTCGGATGAGTTCCCAGCACATGAGGAGAAAGGGAAAAACGTCATCCGGTGCGAACCAGGCAGCCTCTTGTACACCGCGGAACGATTTCAGCCACTGTCGCACGGTTAAATTCTTGTCCCTGAAATACCGTATGCTTGAGACAATATCCCGATCTTCCACGAACCATTTGCGTCCTTCGCGCATTGAAGAGTGAGGAACTGTTTGTCCGGTGAGATCGAGATACTTAGCGCGAGCGACATCCATTCCATTCTCCGCAACGAAGAGGCGGAATGTCGCCCCAATCCGAGGATTGATGTCGAGAACTTTGTATTTCCCATCCCGAGCGTCGTATCGATAGCCGATGTCGAGGATTCCTCTATAACCGATTTTTTTCATGAAGTCTTTTGTCATTTGTTCTACGGTCGGGTTCGGTAGACAAATCCCAAGCGATGTGTAACCGGTATACACTGGTGCCTGTCGTATTTTCTTCCCTGTGATCGCGAAAAGGCAATCAGAGTTCTCATTGAAATATCCGTTGAACATCCAGACCGTATCATCGCCGCCGGGGAGATATTCCTGTAACATCAGATTGGGATGTTCCGGATCTTCCATTCTATCGTAATGATCGAGGAGATCTTTCTTGTTCTTGATGATGACCATTTTCTTGCCGGCTCTTTTCTCTAGAAGTTGACCGTCGATTCCCTTGAGCATCACGGGAAAGGCTACATGGTCAAGATACTGTAGCACGTCGTCTCGTGTTCGGGGGAACGCCGTTTCGGCAGTTGGGACGCAATGCTCTTTCGCGAGATAATACATCTCTTTCTTACTCGTGAGAGACTGGATGAGCGTGGGTGATAACCGTGGGAAGATGTACCATTCGCTCAATACGTTAGCATATTCGGCACGGAGAAGGGCAGTTTCGTCAGCCGTGTTGATGAGGATGGATCGCTTGCCAAGTTTTTTCCCAACGTCCAAAAGAAAATTCACAGTTGATTCTTGGGAGGCATTGTCAACATCCCAGATGAATCTCTCGCGACAATAACGAGAATGGAGACCGGGTGCCAGTGGGTTCGGATCAATTCCATACACTGGGATACCGAGTCGTCCAAGGCTGCGGACAACTCCCAGTCCAAGATGATGGAACGATTTCAGGACAACGACCGGAACGGTCGTGTCCTGTTTTTTTATCTCTGTATGTATCTTGGTGGTATTCATCGAAGTCATCGTTGTGGCAATCTGAGCGTCTTGGTTTATCGATTGAATCTTCACTCCCCGGTGCTTTACCTGATCCGAGCGTGTCAATTCGGATTCTGTGAGTCTCAGTCCCGCTTTTCTGGCAATTCTGTTTCTATAATCAATGATAATTCTCCGAATCCGATAGAACGACAATGAGAAGAAAAGCATGCGAAGGAATCTTGAGTACACACTCGTATTGAAAACGAACACCTCGTAGTGCGATTCGAGCTCAGTCAACCAGCGTTCTTTCGCCTTGACATCGCCCCACAATAAATTGATCCGTTTGATCCCTCCGTTGATGAAATATTCGAACTCGTGCCACGTTAAAAGATTGCCGGGATTGTATTTGCGATACGCCTCATCGTAACTTGTCTTGAGGGAAACAAGATATCCCTTGAATACGGCACTGTAATCGTATGCGATATATTTGTCGTTCACCTTGAGCATCCAAAGACGGAGCAGTCCTTTTCTGCTTGCGTCTTCCGCGAAGACTTGATAGAAATCTCTGAATACGACCGAATTGATGCTCACGCCGACGTCCCATTTCCAACTCCGTTGTTCGATCGATAACAAGTCGTTGAATCGATTCTCAATCTCTTCCACAGTCCTGAATTCTTCGTACGTAACCACGCCAAGCTCTCGCAACTTTCGATCATACGCGGCAAGTGCTTTGCGCGCGCGGGCTGAAACCTGCAGACGATAGTGATTCCAGTCTGCTGTCACGTAAATGTAGGCATTGGCAAACACAGGGTGCTTGTTAAACCTGTAGCCGTGTCGTAGAGCTTCGCGTTCAATCAATGAAGGTGTGAGAGAATGTTCATTCAGCGGATTGAACCGCAGGAAGTCCCATCGCCGATGGTGATGTGCCAGGTGATTGATCACCGCCGAAACAACTTCAGCGTGTCTCTTGCCGATAATCATGTCGAGCGTGGCTGAGCAATTCGCCGGAGCGTCTGCATACTTCATTGTCGAGATAAATTCGATTTTTGTTATCGGCAATCCAAAAAATGTTTCGTGTACTTCCATGAACGGGGCGATTCCCAGAATCTCATCTTCATCCTTGACAACCAATATGAGAAGCTCTTTGCCGTTACCGCCGAGGCATTTCCACCAGGCGATGAACCATTCGTAGGTTAAGAAAATTATCGGTCGCTCATGTTGGTCAAGGAGATTGTTCCACACTGGCTCAAGCCTTGCCACATCGTCTATGTGTCGGATCTCCTCAACATGCAAGTGTGACGGTCGCCAGTGCGTTGAGGGAGATTTCTTCAACGCTATCGTGCTTGCTTGGATATAACCGACCAACGAAGCAACTACCGACCGACCTATCTCGGCAACGTGAGATAACCACACGTTGAGGGATATTGATATCGTAAGTAAATTCATACTGGCACGTTCTTATCGAATGATTAATCTAATGGAGCGACGAGATCGATCACGCCGCGTGTTGCAAGGCGACGGAACTTCTTGAGCATCTCGGCGCGGTTAACATTGCCGTTCATAGATTGCACCACCGACCGGACTGTGCGCTTGCCATCCATCTGTTGGAGAGCGGAGAATTCATCTCCATCCACCGTGAAGTGTTTCTCTCCCCACAGCACGACTCCAAGGACCTCCACCCAGTCTCTATTATAGTGTCGATGGAAGTAATCCACGCGCCGACCGATCATCGGAACCATGTTCTCAAGCTGGTGATCGTTCATACTCACCGCCACTTGTGTACGCTTTTTGTATTCCTCCGTCTTTGGATCTTCTCCTAGAGGATCGCAGTTGAAGGCGTTCAGCTTAAGATAGAGCATTGTCGTGAGGGCGGGATTCGCTCGTAAATGCCAGAACTGATGTCCACGGAATATGATGACATCTCCCGCTGCATCATTTATTTCTACTCGACGCGCGCGTTTCAGTGTCGGTTCCGGATAACGATCGGGAGAAAGGCTTGCCCTCAACAATGTTGACGCGTTGAACGGATTGACCGCCGTGTCATCATACGGATAGAGCACCAGTGTAGATCCTTCTCGTACGTGAACGGAAATCCCCACTGAAATTTGAGAAGCGAATCGATCCTTGTGAGCATGCGGTTCCGGGTCTGCGTTTGCTTCATATCCCTTGATATGACGCTCGGAAAGCACCAGCTCTTTAGGATCCAAGCCACACACCCTACCAACGGCACCAAAAAGTTCATTCACGTAATCTGCATCTTCGGGGAATTCGTACCGCGCTTGCTGCTTGTCGCCGATCGCGAATTCTTTCAGGAGTTTGGTTTTCATGTATTCGTCCACCTGCTTCGCCATCTTAGCATAGAATTCCTTTGTCACACCATGAGGGATATGGACATACCCTTCTGCCGCGAACTGCCCGGCACATTGAGCAGGATCGAAGCTGAACATTGTACGGCTCATTCTGAAACTCCTTGATCTTGTTGGAACATGAACATTGTGATAGTGATGAACTACTGTTTATCGTGAACGCTGACCGGCGCTGCCTGTTTCCAAGGTACTTCGACCGCGAGAGAACGAGCGAGATTTTCCAATCCATGGATCGTCTCGTCGTTGAGCGGAATCCCTTCGCGAGAAAATTGATCCGCGAATCTTCCACGAACCTCACCGGGGATCAAGACTTCGTCGACATGTTCCAGCGTAGGCGAACTCTTGATTTCCTTGATGAGTTGATCCAGTCGATCAAAATACATATCCAACGGCTGAAGTCGGCTGATGTCGATCGCCATCATCATGTGACCTGAATTGACGGGTCGTTTCCATGTAGAGTAGAACGGACCAACTTCATGGCTCATGCCTGCGCCTGCGAGGATACCGCAGAAGATTTCGATCATAAGACCAAGACCATACCCTTTTGCACCCGCAGCAGGTAACAAGCAACCTGATGAAAGTGCTGCAGGATCGGTTGTTGGTTGTCCGGATGCATCGAGAGCGACACCTTTGGGCAATCGACCGCCACCTTCGGTAATTGTTCTGATGGTCGAGCCTGCTATCGATGACGTTGAGAAATCAACGAGGATCGGAACACCGGAAGATGTCGGACACCCGAAGGCAACCGGATTTGTTCCAAGGATCGGCTTGGTTCCGCCGAATGGCGCCACTTTAGGTGTAGCATTAGTGAAGGTCAGTCCTACACACTGTGCATCTGCTGCCAGCGCGCAGAAGTATGAAGCGGCGCCAAAGTGGTTGCTCCTATTCACTGTTACCATGCCGATGCCGATTTTCTTGGCGATGTCAATTGCTTTTTGCATCGCCCGATAACCCGCGACCTGACCAAATCCATTTCCCGCGTCGAGATGATACATGACTTCGGAACGCTTAGACCAATTCATTTCAGTTGGAGAAGTAATCAAACCATGGTGGATCATCGTTACCAGCACGGGGATGCGAAAAACGCCCTGTGGTTGTCGACCGCGCAGATCTGCCCATACCAGCGAATGGGCGACGAGCTCGGCATCTTCCCGCGAGGACTTCGCGGCGAGCAACAAATCCGTCGCGAACAGCTCGAGTTCATCTTTGGAGATCGTTATCATTCTTACAACGAGCCGCCTTTCACGGTTGATCGGGAAACAGTCTTTACGTCAGCGCCGACCGTCCGTTGGGTAAAGGGAAGCGCTCCGATGAGTTTCCTGATTTGCCTCGAGAAAAATGGTCTGCTTCGAGCTAGTGCCGGCACTGGATCGCTCCAGTGGAAAATGAGAAGCTGCTGACGATGCGAAATACTCTTCACCCACTCAAGGAATGTCAGTTCGCCTCGGCGTCTCATCTCCAAGAATGCAAGAAAATCACTCGTCGGTCGAATGGTGTACAGACCGGTGCGATAAGAATCGACTCGTGGAATTGCTCGCCCGGTCAACCTGTTGTATGCGATCGACGCGATGTCAATCCCGCTCGAGGCGACAAGCTCTGTGGTGAGTGTGAAGCGGGCGTTACATTCGATCAGCTTGAGTTGACCATCGCGTGGGTCTCGCATGAACTCAACGTTGCCGACGCCGCGAAGGCCAATTGCCTTGAAAAATCTCAAACCCGCCTCTGCGACTTCCGCATTCCAATCGGTGACATGATACGTTCCAAGGCCGAAGGTATTTGGGTATTGACGCAGTTTCCGTTTCGTGAAATGGAACAACGGAGTACCAGCTTCATCGAGATAACTGTAATAGCTCCAATACCCTTCCGGACTTTGGGGAATAAGTTCTGTCACAATCATTTGTAGATTGTACTGTTGGACATCGGCAAATACCCGAATCAATTCCTCTGACGAATCGACGATGAACATCTTCAGCGATGGAAAATGCTTGACGAAATCATGGGATGAACGGGGTTTTAGCGCGCATGGGTATCGAAATTCATCCAGATGCTTTAGCAGATCTGCCTGTGTGTCGACTTGCCATATTCGCGGTGCCGGGACGTTCAACTTCTGAGCGAGCTCATACGTGAGTGCTTTGTCTAACATCGAGCGAATCACATCGTCGTTTGCTTCAATCACTTTGTAATGTTTCTCAAGTGTTGCTCGATGGTTGATGATCAGTTCAAGACCTTCGTCAGAACAGGGCAGCACGACGGCTCCCTTATGGATTCGCGTCGCTTCGCCCAACAGCCAATTTTCCCAGAGGTGTTGGGTATTCCCATTGTTGAAGATATTTCCAGCGTTGTACGGGAGCGGAATCCACGTGCAGTATTTCGAATACCGCGCTTCCGATGATGGACCGTCCAAAGCGTACACGGTGATTCCCTGTCGTCCGAGGCATCGCGCAACTGAGAGCGCGATCGCTCCGCCACCAATAAGGATGGCAGGTGGAAGAGAAGGAGATATTGTCGGTTGCTGGTTCACTTGCTATTCGTTCAGTATGAATTTACTTGTTGATGAACGTCAAGTTCCAACAGATGCCGCAAGATCGGAACGAGCACGGGAACCAGATGTGCTTTATCGCTCACTTGGTAATGATAATGTAGCCCGGGGGTTGTATTTACTTCATTGATGACACCGCCGCTTTCCTTCAGTGGTCGCCGAGGATCAGTTGTGATCAGATCGACACCAGCAAGTCTTACGTCAACGATCATTGCAGCACGTGCTCCTTCACGAATTAACTGGTCGCAGAGCAGGTGACGGACCGATTCATTTTCTCTGGAAGAATTATCATTTGCAGCCTGTTTGACAACGATTTCCTCGCCGGACTTCGGCACAGTGTTGAGCGTACGCCCACCCGCTCGAAGCGTTGCCCGACAATCGAGATCGGCGCGGAGCCACGTAAGTCCTTCAGTACCGTTCAGATATGCGCGCCGTTCGTTTTCACGTTTAATCAGTTCGCGAATTGTCGATGTGCCGTCACCAATCACCCTCGGTGATCTTCGGCGAATAGCGTCGATCAGCTCCCCATTGAGATACAGCAGTCGGTAGGATTCTCCGGGAATCTGCCGCTCCATTAATAATGTATGTCCGTATAATGAGGCGAAGATCGCTGCTCGTTTGAGCTCGCGAATGGACCGCACGTTGGTCGTCACGCCCTCACCGCCGGCAGTTCCGTGCGCTGGCTTCACAACGCATGGGGAATGATGGTGTAAGAATTCGATTGCCGGAGCGATGTTCCGGAGGGTAAACTCACAATACTCCGGCACCATAATCCCATGATCTGAGAGGAGCTTCAGGACTAACGGCTTATTCCGCGCGAGCTTCATTGTCACCGGGTGATCCAGCATGATAAGATTTTGGTACATGCGCGTGGATCGTCCGTTCACCGATGCTTCACAAAAACCATCGGGGAGTTGTGTAAACTTCACCGAGAGTTCTTGAGCAGCGGCTCGCCACATGTCGATGTAGAAATTCGTTCTCATGGGGTCGTCCAGCGTTCCCCATCGATTTGCTAATTTGTCCCACACGAATTTCAAGTAGTACGCCAGCCGCCAGACGTGAATAGCCCAACGCTGCAACCGTCCGCTACTTCGTGTTGTCTCTTTTGCCTCAGTGTTGAACATTTTGTCCGTTTTCGATGATCTCACACTTACCTTCTTCCAACAATTTGTCCACCCAAGCATTGGAGAACTCTCCGCGTTGAACAGCAGCGAGGTATGCAGCTTCAGCTTCCTTGCGCTCTCGTAATCGGAGAAGAAGATCAGGAGCGATCTCTTGAGGAACGACGATGACGCCGTTCATATCGCCGATGATGATGTCGCCAGGGTTGACGACGATCCCGCCACATTGAATCGGGAAATTAATTTCTCCCGGTCCCCTGTGCAGAGGTCCGATTGGAGTGACCCCGCGTGCATAGACGGGGAAATTCAGCTTCATGATCCCCTCGATGTCGCGGATAAACCCATCGACAACAAATCCACAGATGCCTCGGTGGCGCGCTTTTGTGGAAACGAGATCGCCGAGGACTGCATTCATGCGCGATCCCGCCGCATCGACAACGATGATATCCCCGCGTTTCGCAACATCGAGTGATTTGTGGACCATCAGGTTGTCCCCGGGGTACACTTTGACCGTGCATGCTGGTCCAAGGATCTTAAGGTCTGGTGACGTCAGATTTCGAATTGCCGGATTCATTGTGTATAAACGATTCATGAGATCTGAAATCACTGGCGTATCAAATTCTCCAAGTCCGACAATAACTTTCGGATCAGGCCGTGAAATTTGTGATCGAATCCGGAAGCCCGGTCCGGGATTCATTTCTGCGGTTTTTGGTTTTGCGATGGTAGCCATGTCGATGTTCCTTCTAACATTGTACTAAAGATTTTTTTCTTGACAGTAAAAACGAAGATTTGATTCTTCCTTGAACGCTCCCCGGTTCAGACATCAAGCGAGGTGTTGGTCGGTCCCTTACTCCGAAATCGGAATCCTCACGACTTCATCATGCTTGAACATAAACGCTGAATCGAGGTCGTTTATGTGAGTCAGAATAAAATCGAGATCCTTTGTCTGACCACTCTTGCGAAGATACTCGGCACTCTTGCCACTTGCGCACGCTTCAACCGGCGCACCGCTCCACCTCTTGATGACGTCGAGAGTCTGATCGTCTTCGGGTTTGAATCCTACCTTCATGAGACTCTCTGCAATCCATGCGCAGCACATCTGGTCTTCTTCACGGAATTCTCCTCGCGTCCCAGCGCCGATAACGGCGACTCTGTGGTGGCGATCCTTGAGATGATTGACGATCGCGCCATGATTGCGGAAACAGGCAACGTAGGCGGCGTCGCAATCTTTCGCGTTGTGCATTAGTTGTGTTCCGGATGACGACAACAGAATCATCGGACGCATCAGATCGTTCCGGTGCACCATCTCTGCCGGACTATTGTTCATGTCGAAGCCGTAGGGCATATTGCCGCCGAGCTCGCCAACAAGCAATGGATGATCCAGCCGCGCCGCGAGTGGGACTGCCATTTCGATCGATGGAACAGGAAAACACCTTCTGCCCATTGCGACTGCTGTAACCGCTGTCGTGGTTGCGCGAATAACATCAATGGCGACAATCGCGTATCCTTCTCTATATCGTCGGACACTGTCCGGGAAACAATCGATGACTACCCTACAGTCCATAGTGTGATCTCCTCAACCTTTCACTGTTGTGCGGGATTGTTCTGGTAGTCGCGGACGAAGGTTTTCTTTCTCGAACGCATCTGAGTGAAGTCCGCGCCTATAGATTTCCACTCGTAGCACTTCTTCAAGCCGGACATTGCACAGGTGTACTTCCCGACCGAAATAATCTAAAAGAGCAAACTGACTCGGTTTGTTTGGAGCTTCGAACATCACAATTTCGTGACCAAAGGCTTTCGCAAATCGATCGGCGAATGTGCAGTTAAAGTTTCCTTGATCGTCGAACAAGCCGACACCCTTAGCACTCTCCCGTGCCTCAACGACAAGTTGGAGAGCTCCCGCGTCGAGCCATCGATGTCCTTGCTCAATCAATCCTTCGACTGCGTCCTTTGTGAAAGCGCCTTCGTGTTTTTTCCCCAACTCAAATTGAACATCAAGTCCTCTCTCATTCGCAAGTGTGACCACGTCACGTGGTTTCAATGTCATATCAGTGAACCCCTCGCCACACTCAATGCGGGTGACTCCCATGTCGGCGCAGAGATCGAGGTATTCCAACAACTTTCCCTGCTGCACTGCCACTTCAAAGGGTCCTCCACCTGTGGTAGTCGGAACTTTGTATTTTTTTGCAGCGGCAATTTTTCGGCGAGTGACTTTTTCGTTGGCGATCATCCAGCACGCCATAGAGATCTTCAGAATGGACATCAGATGTGAGCTTTGTTCAAGATGGCTTTCGAGTGTCACAGGATCGTAGCCCGGATCGAAGGGACTTGTCGCCGGTGTGATTTCCGGAACTCCAATATTCTTGAGATAATCACTAGTATGAAGTTTTCCTGATTTCTTTTTTCTTGTTGGTCTTTTCATGATAGTCCTTTCAATGTTCAGTACTTAGTGCGCTCGGTCCATATGTATCGCTCGGAACCATGAATAATGTTCAGCCTGTTCTCGGTTTCTTCGCGAGAATGATGTAATGTGAACCGGTTAATCGCAAACCGGGAACGCCCCGATCCGCTAAAATCTGAAGTTGTTCGTTCAGCTTGACACCGGCCGAATTTGGCAGGATTACCTTCCCAAAGAACGAAAAAGGCCCGAATCCGACTGTGACGCCGTTCATACGCTCAAACCCTGTTGCTTGAAGAAATCCATCGACCTGGCGTGTAGAATGCATATAGACGTGAGCGCCCTCACCGACGGGCTTCTTCAAACCAAGGGATCGTAGTGTCTTTCCGAGGAGAGATCGCCATGGCACCAACAGAGGATTGAGGAATGGATCAAGAATATGGTTCAATCGCCATCGATTATCGGCTGTTATGATAATGAAGCCCGAGGGCTTCAAGACCCGATGCATCTCACGAATTGCCTTTAAGGGCGATTGGAGCCAAGGAAGGACTCCCATGGCAACGGCGAAGTCGAAACTGTCGTCAGGAAAATGTAGGTTGTATGTATCTCCAATGCTTGTTTTTACGCGGTCTGAGATTCGGTGTTCGAGAGCGAGGTTTTGCGTAAGTTCCAGCATGTCTGGAACAGTGTCGATTGCTTCAATCCTATGTCCCCGGCGCGCAAGTTCAACCGTCGTATATCCCGCGCCACAGCCAACTTCCAGGATGTGTGCATTTGTTGGCAGGGAAATCTCATCAATCATATCAAGAATGACTTCTCGGCGTTGCTGGTAAATCTGGCTCTGCAGGTCTCGGTCTTCATAAATAGCTTTCCAATACACTGCAGCGGATTGGAAATGAGTGTCAGCGAGGTGTTGTTGTTTCTCGATGGCATCACTATAATTCCTGTGTGTCTGCCCATCTGTAGTACGCGGAGATTTATCGTGGTTCATGTGTATCATCATGAGATCAATAATGGGTTTCTATCGTAGTTATTATTATCATCCAACGTATATTTAGCTGTTACATCAGTTGCCGGACAGGATAAGGGATCCCTTCTAATAGTCTTTTCCTCAGCTCATGCCGCGCGATCTTGTTCTCGATTTGTGGAAAATGATCGACGCGATATACAATTCGAGGAATCTTGTTGGGATCAAGACGTTTAGCGAGCAACGAGGAAAGCTCGGAAGGTATGATTGTTTTTCCATTTCGTGGAATATAACAGAGCACAGGGATATCTCCTCCAGCACCGGATGGATCCGGAATTCCCACGACGCAAATTTCACTTTCGGGATATGCCTCGTGGATCTTTTCTTCGATCTCCAGTGGAGAGATTCTTATGCCTGAGGCATTGATCATCTCGTCTTTCCTTCCTAATACAATAAGGTAACCATCCTTGTCAAGGATACCGATGTCGCCGGTCTTTAACCAATGTCCATCGAGAAAGCTTTGTTTGGTGAGCTCCGGGTTGTTCCAATAGCCCGGCGTGACATGGTCTCCCCGCACAAGAATTTCTCCAGCCTTCCCGCGCTCAAGGCGCTGGCCGCTGTCGTCACAAATCGTGATTTCAGCGTGAGGTGACCGTCGTCCGGCAGTGTCAAGTCTCTTGCGCTCAGATGGGAAGTCAATAGAGGTGCTGGATGATGCTTCCGTCAAACCATAGTGCATGCATATGCGGGCATTCGGGAACGTCTCCAACAATTTCTTCTTTTGAACCAAGGGCATGGGGGAATTTCCAAGTTCGATGAGCCGCATCTGCGGACCGATCCGTCTCAGGAGGTCTTCGACAAGTCCGAAATAAAGAGAGAATGTTGCTGGATCTGCCGACAAACCATTGCACTGATTCATGAGGATGCTCTGGATAACGTTGATGGGGTTCGGTGGGCCGTTGAGGAGAACAATTGTTCCTCCAATAAAGTGGACACAACGGACCCTTCCAAAGCCGAACGACTGCTCGAGTGGCAGGGCAACAAACTCGCGCAGATGTGAATCACTCTTTGTGAACTGGTTGATGTTTGCCGTTTCCCGGATAAGGTTACGGTGAGTCAGCAAGACGCCCTTTTTCTGACCACTGGTGCCGGAGGTGTGGAGGATGAGCGCTCCATCGTCTTGTCGAAGATCCATCAGCTTGGTAATGCGGTCGATGTCATCCGCAGATCCCCCAGCATATGATGTGCTCGTGACGAACGTGTGTCTAATGGAAGGGAGCGCGTTTTCTTCCATGAAAAAGAAATTGCAACTTAACTTATCGCGCAGAAGCGGAAGATCCCTCAAGTCGCTATTACTAGTGAGAACCATTGTCGGGTCGCAATTCTTCGCAATGTGCTGAACGGTCGAGAGCGACGTCGATTCCGGGAGCGGGACAGCAATGCCACCAGCGCGTATGACCGCGTAGCATGCGGTTACGAAATCCAACTTGTCGCGTAACAGAATGAGAACTCTCTCACCTTTATGGAGTCCTTCAACGACAAACATATCAGCGAGGGCATTGATCTTTGTAACAAGCTCTGCGTACGAGTATTGCTTCCCGTCGCAAACGATCGCGGGCTTGTCGGGATGCCGCCGCGCCGATTCAAGAATATATTGATGCACGAGTTGCATGAATCCTCACTGAATTTCTGGTAGTGTCAGATAGAGTGCGTTCTGCACATTCCCCCGTGACTGTTTCTTCCGCTATCGATTGTATCGAGTTGACGAACTGATCCCATGTGTTGTTTGATTCTATGAGCTTCCGTCCCTCCATGCCCATTTGTTCTGCTATCTTTGGATTATTCCACAGGTAAGTGATCGCGTCGCGCAGAGCGATCGGATCACCCTGTGGGACAAATAAACCCGTCTTCCCTTCCTGGATAACGTCCCGTTGACCGATGGTTCGTGAACAAATCACAGCTTTCCCCATCGCCATGGCTTCGAGAATGACAGTCAAGCCATTGTCTGATTCTGAGGGAAGGAGAGGAATAACCACAAAGCGCGATCGCGCGTAGAGTGCGCGGAGTTCGACCGGTCCCAATTTTCCTGCGGTGATGTTTGGTGGAAGCGGTCCATTCTCGTAGATCGCTTTCACGGTCGGAAACAATTTCCCTCGCGCTGAACCGGCTGCTATATGACACCTGATATCAAGTCCCCGCAACGCTTCAAGGAGGGTTGGATAGTCGCGCATCTCAATTCCTACCGAACAAATTTGATCAGTAGGCACGTTCATCGGTCGCCAAAATTTCTGATCGACGTAGTAAGGGATAAACCTAATCTTCGAGGGAGGTATCGCCAGTTCGTTGACGGCAAACTCATAGTGCGCGGAAGTCCAGAGAACGATGGTGTCAATATGGGAATGTACTCTCTTCAAGACTGCCGCTTTCTTTGGTTTGGAAATCCAAAACATCAGGGCAACATGTGGTTTCCGCGTGCGAGTGAGTTTGAGTAATGATGCGAAAAGCAAAGCATGAGGATCGGACCACGAGATGACGACATCATACTTCCTCCTGATGAAGAATGCTTCAATCACCTGTGATGGAATGCGCGGGATGAATCTGTACATCAGCCGTCGCCAAACCGGCGCCGATTGAAGCGCTTGCTCATCAAGCATGTCGGTATTGATTGAGCGTTCATACAACGACGCGCGCGGACACTCGTCTGCTTCTTCTTTCTGAGGTTCCGCCCGTAACACACCTGTGGTCAATAGTGTCAGTGCTTTGATTCTTGTAAGTTTTTTATCTTGCATAGTTATTAATTGTGTTGTGAGCGGTTGACCTTTTGGAATTCACCCGCTTGTTCACGATTCTCACGTTCAACATCTGGATTCTTGCCGATGAGGCTGCCGACTTTGCGGTTAAGCCGCGGCATCCGGAATCGTATATATTCGGCAAAGAACTTAGGGAAAGAATGTCGTCGGCTTTGCACCACGAGGAGCCTGAATTCCCGCGCGAGGAGAAATCGCCCGAACTGCATCCCACGTACTGTTCTTCGCAAGAGCTGGTGCAGTGGATTGATGGTCGGCGAATGCATGACAGAAATATTCCAGTTGTACTTTGCATCTGAAGTCAGCTCGAACTTGTACTGCTCATCTCCCCTCAAGAAATCGATCTTTTGAAAGTTTCCGGTGATTGCGTCTTGGATCATTGTAATCAAAAGAGCGAGTCCGGGTCTGCGTTTCGCAGCGGCAACAGTATCATCGAAGCCAGAGAGATAATCGTACAAGGTGCTGTTGAAATTGAACGCTAATCGTCCGGCAACACAGCTTCCATTCACATTCGCTGTCTTGCACCAGAGCCATCCCCTATGATAGAATGCATTTACAACATCTTTTTGGAATGCTCTAAAACGCCGATCTGCAAAGAGTCCGGGGTACCCGAGTCGGTTCCATCGTTGCTGATGCAGCTCGATGATGTCATCGAGCGCTTTTCGGTAATCTTCATGAGTCTGAACGTTCAAGATCGTGTAAAATCCTTCCCCACTTGCCCGCTGTGCCTGGTTCAGACGGCGCCGGACGCTTGAACTAACGTTTTGAAGATACTTGTCAAGAGATGACGGCACAGCCAACTCAGGGCATACATCCGCGCGAGTGACTCTGCAGGAAAAACCCCCAGCCTCTAACTGGGGTGCAATGTGTTGCCGAACGATGCTTCCGTCGGCTGCATTCACAAATTCGATTTCATTGAACAGCCGACTATTGTGCTTCAAATAATCGACGAGTGCTCTGCTTACCTCTGCTTCTGTTCCCGGGAGGGCAAGGATGTCGAGATAATCACTTGGACCATCATCGAAGAACAGGCCAAACGAACCGCTGTAAGCGGTTCCACTTCCAAGCATCTTCAATTTGCTACTGAATCGAATTCCAATGATCGAATCGTTTTCTACAAACATCGGTGCAATGCCGATTAACGTTTCCTCGGAACGGAAGAGAACAATCTGCAATTTTTGGTTCGTCTGGTTACCGTAATGTTTCCACCAGAGCCAGAGCCATTCGTGAGTTTGGTAGATGGTTGCGGATGATGATTGTGCAAGCGTATCCCATTCATCACGCAGTGAGGTGAATGTCTCGACGGTATCAACAACTTCTGTCATGAGACACGGACCCTTGTCATTTCTCTCCGCCGAGTAATTGGGAATCTCATCAAGAATTGGCATTATTTCGGTTTCTGCTTTCATGATGTTCTTAACTTTTCTCCGCGGGGTTCAGGGCACTGAGAATTTTGGAAGGGGCTATGCGTCCATTTGTAGAGCCGTTCTGTTTATTGCCGATAAGCAACAGTTTTGCCCTCCACCGCGCCCATGCATAGTATTCGTAGGGGGTCAGCATCTGGGTCGCGAACCGGAGCGCATTGGTGAAGCCAGGAATAAATAATCGCCGTACCTCAAAGGGGTCATTTCCAAAACACGGCGGTCCACTGTACGTTCCACACGCCATGGCATAACCTGCGTCTTCAACCATTTTCTTTGTGTTGCAATCAGTGAGACCGTAGGGAAACGCGAATGTTTTGACTGGTGCATTCAACAAGATTTCCAAGAGCATCCGAGAACGTGAGATCTCATCCCATGCTTTCTCGTGCGGAAGTTCCGGGAGTTTGGTGTGCGTCATCGAGTGTGAGCCAATCTCAAATCCCGCGGAGTGCATTTCAAGAATTTGTTGTTCAGTGAGGAGTGGGCTCATAGGAAGGCCCGCGAGTTGATCCCAGGTGTTTACTCTCATGTTCCGATCTCCCAGGACAAAAATGACCGCCTTCATTCCGAACTCTTCCAACAGGGGATATGCGTGTTCGAAGGTGTCAAGATAACCATCATCAAAAGTGATGATCACCGGCTTCTTTGGTAAGTTCAGCTCTCCTTCTTGGAATAATCTGTAATCTTCGAACGTAATAGGCGTGAATCCCCACCGCTCCAACAATCTCAGGTGATGAAGGAATTCCTGCGCGTGCGTGCATAACCAAGGATAGCTATGACTCAGCTCTTCCTCTGACACGATTCGGTGATACATGAGGACTTTGATCTTCTGCGGGTTGCCCTCTCCCGGTTTCTTATTGCTTATCGGGCGACCGTGATTCATCGAATATTTCCCTATTTGTCGATTTGAGTTCGTATAATACGCGTGCAGGTACGCCGCCAACAACCGTGTGTGGCGGAACATTCTTCGTTACGACAGCTCCCGCCGCGACGACTGCGCCAGTGCCTACGCGAATCCCTTTTAATAAGATGCTGCGACATCCAATCCAGACATTGTCTTCGATCGTCACAGATTTGCTTGCGAATTCTTCACCCGGCAGCGAGTGAAGATCGGAATCCATGATGACCACATCCCACGAAATTCGGCAATCACGGCCGATGTCTACCAATTTGTTTGCCACTACCACCGTGTTTCGGTTGAGGTACGTTCCCTTACCGATGCGGAGTAGTGCGTCCTTGCCTACCTCAAGTCGTACACCCGAGTAGAATTGGCAGTTCTCGGCGTAGATCTCTCCGCCATTGTTGATGATTTTTGGAAGAGGAAATCCACCGCTAACAACGATGATGCCCGCCCGCGTGAACTTTCTAGAAAACCACATCCCTTTCATGTGATCGACCAGCGAGTGGCGCTTCAATCTCTTCCCGACGCGATCGATATAATGTGTAAGCATCATAGCGTTAGTTCTCAATGCCTCTCGTGGCACGGATATTATTGCCTTTCGATTTCTGAGAGAGGCTCTGATAGAGTTCCTCAAGCACGTCGCCGATGACTGACCACTCGTATCTTGACCGCATGAGGTCATAGCCGTTCCTAATGAGCTTTTGTCGTAACGCATTGTCGTGAAGGATCTTTACAACAGACTCAGCGAAGGAATGCGGTTCATCGGCAATCAGGGCGGACTCTCCATTGACGACGTCGATGCCTTCACATCCAATACTTGTCGTGACGATGGGTTTCCTCATCGCCATCGCTTCGAGGACTTTGAGCCGCGTGCCACTTCCCATTCTCAGGGGAACGATATACACGCTCGATCTCCAGACGTACGGGCGCACATCATCGACAAATCCTGTTACAATGACGTTGGTCGAGGCACGTTGGGTAAGGTGCTTGGGCGGTCGGCTGCCGACGATATACACTCTTGCTTCCGGAATTTTCTTGAGAATCAGCGGGAAAATATTGTCGAGGAAGTACGTCATCCCATCATAGTTTGGCACGTACGACATCGCTCCTGTAAACACGATCGAATATGGCTCTGGGGTTTCGAGTGAGGGTGTGAAATATTTTGCATCGACGCCGTTGGGAACAATATACTTGGAGATGGATGGGATGTCTGCGTCAAGGATTGCTTTATCGCGCGCCGAAGTTACGAACAATGCATCGTAGTTAGTGCACGCGTCGAGTTCCTCTCGATAAAATTTCTTGTACTCGCTACGATAATGCAATCGTCTGAGGGGAGAATTGCTGTTCAGCCACATCCTGCGAAAATTGTCGTACTCGACATTATGTGAGTCAAGGATCTTCACTCCGTTTGTCTTTAGGTCAAATGATGCCATGTGTGCAAACTCTGTTTGCACGATGTCGAAGTCATTATGGCTGAGCACCTGATCAATTCTCGTTTGCATCTCTTTGCTGCGAGCCAGCATATAGAAGAAGCTGTGTTTGCCGAAGAGTGAATAGAGCTGGGCAATACGTCGAAGTTTTCGAGGCCAATGGCGTGAAACAACATGAATACTTTTCACCTGTGAACCGAGTTGGTCTCGAAGGTTGAATTCCTCTTCAGGCCAACCATACGTAATGATGCTCACATCGTGACGCTGGGAGACAAGCTTCATTAAATGGAATACTCGCATCGCTCCACCGAACGTTGCAGGAACAGGGACGTAGGGCAATGTGAAGAGGATCTTCATGCGTTGGCTCCCTTATTGAGGACGAATACGGTCTTCAAGTTTCGGAACGAGAGGTGGCTTTTCATAAAGGCAACTTCAGATGGCTTGAATGTTTTTAGGGAAAAAAGTCCAAGGACATAGACAATAGCGCTAACCATTGCTTGCGCAATCCAATGCACAGGCGTCTTTCCGAGCAACCACAGCGAACCCGCCATGACTATCCCTGCGATAATCGCTTTGAGTGAGACAGGCACGAGTTCCTTATCCATAATCCCTTTCGGCATAATCGCAAGCGCCAGGACCATCACAAACAATTCAGTCATGATTGTTGCAATCGATGCACCGACGCCTCCGTTTCCTGAGTGAGTTTGGAAATAGGGGATCATGAAATAGTTCAGTGAAACGTTAATGATCACCGCAAAGAACGCTACCGTTGCCCACTGGCGCTGCTTATCGCACGCGAAGAGAGCAGTTCCCAGCACCATGTCGACATATACCAGCAAAAGCCCAATCGAAAAGATTTGGAGATTCAGCACCGATGGTCCATACCCTTCAAGACCAAAAAAGAGTTTGATGATCTGTTCAGAGAATGCAAAAACGCCTATGCTGATTGGAATTCCTGCGATCATGATAAACTCGAGGCTTTTTTGTGTTGTCCGCGCGAGCATTCCATCTTCCTTTCCCCACAACCGCGATAAGATGGGGAGGATTGAAAGAGTATAAATGCTTGGAAGGAAGACAAGGACGTCAAAGAATTTGTATGATGCTCCGTACCATCCGAGTACCACTGCTGGGGTTAACAATGAAAGCATCACTGTGTCAACGCGGTAATAGATTACACCAAAAACGGTCCAGAGCAGAAACGGAATTCCTTCTTTAATGAGGCCCAGGGAAGCAGTTAGATTGAACTTTGGTAAGTGCGTAATGATCCTCGACGTGAAGCGGGCACAAATGAGAAAGTTCAAGAGCGTACCAGTGATCATGATGATTGCGATGATCACGTAGCTGGCTCCGAGAAGAACAGCTGTCACTCCACCAACTGATATGAAGACACGCTCGGCAACTGCACCACGCGAGGAGTATTGAACCGTTTCAAATCCAAGGAATGTACCCAACAATACTGTATTCACTCCTTGCCAAAGCATCTCTATCCCGAAAATGAGAATCAGCACCTTGACTGTGGCAGGGTAATCGACGATGAAGGAGAAAATAATCATAGCGATGAACGCGCCGACCCATAAGATAATCCTCAATCCAATCGCATTCACCACTGTTTCCTGAGCGTCCTCGCGCGCTCGCGCGATCCGCTTGGCAATTCCGAGTCGACCATCAAAATTGACCAACATGAGAAAGATCGCTGAAATGGACATTGCTAGATAGATCCGCCCGTAATTCACCGGGCCGAGGTATCGCGGCAAAAAGAGCATCAGGATAAAGCTCGATGCCCAGGTGATGAGTTGCTGACCCATCTGTACTGTCGTATTCTTTGCGATAGATTTTACAATTTCTAAATTCATTAAACTCTCATTTAGTAAGTCGTTGTGAATCGGTATCGGACAACTGCTGCAGCAAATAGTGGTAAAGCGAGCATTCTCCTCCATCGTCGCGGTTCTCTGATGAGACGGTAGGGCCATTCGAGGCCAAATACTTGCAGCCAACGAGGGGCGCGAGGAGAAACCCCCGCGATGAAATCAAACGTTCCTCCAACACAGATGGCAACCGGAACCTTGAGCTTAGATAAATTTCGGGCGACCCAGATCTCCTGTCTTGGAGCGCCGTATGCAACAAGAAGAATCTGGGGATCAGCTTCCTCGATGCGTCTGCAAATTTCTCTTTCCTCATCGGGATGTGGTGATCCGGCATATGTGCCGGCAATCTGGAGTCCAGGATGGAGTTCCTGGAGACGGAGCGCAGCGCGTTCTGCGACGCCCGGCGCTGCCCCCAATAGGAATAATCGTAGTCCTTGTCGTTGCGCTAACACAGCGAGATGTCGAACGGTATCAATACCGGTCACTCGTTCCCTCAGCGGATCTCCCATCAACCACGATGCTAACACGATACCGACTCCATCAGGGAGGACTAATGACGCGTTGTTGACAACGTCGCGAAAGGCGCTATTGTTTTGCGCGGTCATTACGAGTTCAGGATTCAGCGGCACAACGAGGTGGCGATTCCCACTGAACACCATGGTCCCGATAATCGATAGGGTTTCATCCAGTGTTACATGGTGAACTCGAATACCGAGAATCTTACTCGACGAAATATTCAATGCTGTCGTGTTGAGATATTTAACAGCGTGCGGTTTCACTTCCGAGGAAATTCGCATGGTAGATTTCATATTCCTTTTTCTGTTATCAGATGTAGATTGCCATCGGGTGAAAGAATATGATTTTCCTCCAAAGCTCTCAGATGGTCTGCTGTAAGGAAAAAATAGTTAACGCTTCTCTCGCCCTGTTGTCGTTTCTGGAAGTGGATTCCATCGAACCAATACGAGAAATATCCAAGCTGGCTAAAGAACTCCACAGTTTGATGAGCCTTCGAATCTTGTTCGTCAAGGTCGCCCCAGATTTCAACGAGCCACGAAGGCTTCGAATGCTGAATAATGGAAACGGCTCCTTTGAGGCATTCTAATTCATGTCCCTCGACATCGCACTTGATGAACGCGATTTTCCGTTTCTCCAGAGAAATAATCGAATCCAATGTCCGTGAAGGGACAATAACGGTTCGTGCCGTTGAAGTGGATTGATTTGGAGTAATTTTTGCTTCGAAGAGATTTTCCTCGCCGGAATCAAGAACAGGAACCTCCATTCTTACTTCACCGGCGGAACTCGAGATGGCGTAGTTAAAAAGATGAACGTTTTGAAGATGCAGTTTCTGGACGATGTAATTCAGCAGTCCAAAACTGCTAGGAATCGGTTCTATGCTGTAGACTTTCCCGGTCGGTCCAACCAAATCAGACAAATATTTCGTATAGAACCCCATGTTCGCGCCAAGATCGATAACGTGGTTTCCTCGGCTGACCAGATATTTGATTGCCCTAAAATCCACCTCACTCTCTTCATTGACTGAGCTGATCTTGCGTGCGTAACGGATCTTCTTGATCGCAGTTACTGCTGCTTTCGGGAGCCGTCGCTTCAAAACCGTTTTTAGTCCCATTTCCATTTATTAGTTAAGAGGGTTCCGTAATCTCATTTATGAGAATGCAAGCCCACCGCGCGATACTTATTAAAGCGCATACAATGGACGCTTTTCATCTACTAACGGCGTCTCTTCATTCTTAGTGTCCAACATCTTCAATGTCGGAAGCAAGCCCATCAAGACTCCGAGATAAATCATGTTCCTATAGAATGTGAGTTGCAAGTCGACATACGAGACGACGATCTGGCATAAGATTGCGATCATGCTTACTGCACAGATCGTCTTCAAGTAGGGATCTCTTAGGTGCGCGAAGACAAACGCTGCCTGAAAGACAAATGCATCGAAGAAAAACCAGAACAGAAAGAATCCGACTCCCCCCATCTTGACAGCAAGCCAAAAGATTTCATTGTGGGGAATATAATCTCGCAGTGAAAAAGGAATAAATGTCAGGCTTATCGGTTGATCATACTTATTGCCGAAGCCAATGCCGATGACTGGCGACTTTTTTAGTGTCATCGCCAGGTTGTAATTTTCAAACTCGCGGTATAGGTTCGAGTAATAACGCTCGCCGGCGCCTTTTTGGTCGACCGAGAAGGAAGACTTTACTAACTGTGCTGGAAGACCGATGCTGCTTTCACTATTCCAGAATGCTGCGAGATACAGTCCTGCGATGACAAGCAGTGGAGCGATCACTTTGAGCATCGTGAGCCGTTCCTTTCCAGGAAGGAGGATGATGAACGCGACAAGCGCTACGCCAAGTGCAACGTACGTTGCTCGCCGTTGGGCGAGAATGAACACGATGAACATTGGAAGCAAAGACCATAAAAGGAAGCGACGTTGTTTCCCACTGCATCCGAACACAACGAAACCAAATAGTAGGACGAAGAGTGAAATGAAAAAGAGCGGATCCTCATGATTGGTGAGCTCAGTCCTCTCACCGAAATTAAAGCCTAACCGAACGAGCCGCACAACGCCTTGGACTACCTTGAACGAAATCGCAAGGATACAGACCCACATCAATTTCTGGAGTTGTTCTTTCGATTGGATGACTTGAGGGACGAAAAAAAAGAGAATACCAAAATAAAAGAGCGCGCGCAATTCCCAGAGGGCTGGGAGAAAATCCCCGCCGCGGCCAATGCCGTAAACCGCAGAAATTGTAAGCCAGAGAAAGAACATCAGGGCGGCGAGCCAGACGGGTATGGGCTGTAAGAAAACTTGTTTCCCCATCACAATGAGTAATGCCCAGATGATGAGCAGAAGACCAAGCTGTAACTCAATCGGGTTAATCGCAGCGAGATCAATACTGGAAAAGAGTGGAAAGTATTTGAGATTCTGAAAATACTCAAATCCGATGATGGACTTATCAAATCCTCGAGGTGGATACTGATCGAAGAGGAGAACCATCCCAACGAAGAGAAGAAATCCGTAGTCAAGGCGATAAAACGTGAGAATGATAATAGTCGTGCAGATAATAATTGCGGCGGCTGCGATGACGTTTCCCTCCGTCAACACGAGAAGGAGACCAATCAGGATCGATCCGGAAATCAATGCAATCATCGATCGGGAATTACGGACATTCTCCCCGAGCATGACTCCTTCCGCCGTTGCCCTGGGAAGTTTAGTTTTGTGAAATATGGAAGGCATGAGAGAATTAACTCGCGTTCATAAACTTGGTCGTTCCATCGTATACAAGATCAAGAACAGCACAGCGACTTGGATAAGCGCGATCAGACCAATGATAATATAGGTGAAATAGTGCATGTGCTTCGTGTTCTTCCCCACGATGATCACAAGGATCATCAGACTTATTGTTATGCTGGTTGCAAGCATTCCTGATCAAGGCTATGAAGAAGCTTTCTCGTTGAAGCGGTTGAACACGAAACCCAGAACCTGCCGCTCGTTGATGTAATGAAACATCGCGTCGATCTCTTCGCGTTTTGTTTTTCCACTGTCGACGACTACAAGTAAGCCGTTCAACTGATTCGCAAAGAGAATTGGCACTCCCTCGGAATGAATTGCTGGCATATCGACGATGACAAATTCAAATTCCTGTTCGAGGGAGTAAATAACATCTCGAAATGCCGGGAGTTGCTCAAGCCCGAGAGTAGGGGTCACGACTGTATGTGCAGAGCCAAGGTTCGAGGATGGGTCAGCTTGTAGCACTTTCTCCTGGTGGGGGATACATCTTCCTGAAGGCAGGACCGAGAGATGTTCGATCGCGGTCCGCGATATGTGAATCGAGCCATTAAGGAATGCCTCTGTGAGACCTGGACTTTGTGGAACCCCAAAAATTTTATGTAATCGAGGGTTGGCGATATTCAGATCAACAAGGACAGTCTTCTTTTGCGAACCCATCGCTAGGGAGACGGCGAGATTACACGCAACAAGAGTTTTCCCCTCGCCATGCTTGGGACTTGTAATCCCGAGTGTCATGTTAACTTCTTCATGACCCCGTGAGAGGAGCGAGTAATTGAACGCGTTATAATATTTGAATTTAACGACCTTATTATCGATGAACTTTCCCTTCTCCGGATTTACTTCTATCGACTTTATGAGTCGGACAAGTTTGGTGTTTTCTCTATCTGGTGCTGGTGTAAACTTTTCGTGGAGTTCTGAGTCGTTGTCATTCATAGGTATATTCAGATCATTCATCATGAGTTTGCTGTTGTTTCCCCATTAACTCTGTGCGCATGTAACCACCCTGGGGATCGATCAAGTTCATTATCATTCTTCTCCGTCAGTGATGAATGCGATGACTGGTTTTTGATAGACTTCTATGTCTCGTGGCAGTCGTATCGTTGTATCAAGGAGTTCCTTCAGCATTACTGTCAGGAACCCCATGAACAACCCAAGGCCCAAACCTCCGAGAACAATCTGCAATCGATGTGGTTTTGAAGGAACTGTAGGAACCAAAGCCGGATCGATAATAATGAATTGGTTTGCCCCTTTACTTCCGAGATCGCGAGAAGTTCTGGCCTGCTCAAGTTTCACCTTCATCTCATCGTAGAGTTTTCGATAAATGCCGTAATCCGATTCTTTGTCCTCGTCGACGCGTTGGTTCACTGAAGATTGTTTGATCTCATCGAGCAGTTGAGCGCGTTGTTTCTCGAGGTCCCAGCGCTGAGGCTGCTGTTTTGCAAGTTCGGATTCAACAGCGTTGCGCATGCGCTCCAAAAGGTTGAGCATTTGTTTTTCAAGTTTCTCGACTTCAGGATACTTTGGTGTGTACCGACGAAGAAAATCATCATACTTTGCTAATAAGCCCCGAAGGTCAGCGGCGAAGGGTATCTCTGCCCGTTGCAGGTCGTAGAGCGATTGTTTTCCTTCCTCAGTGTGCAATGCGTCAGGGAACCTCCGCAACACCGCCAGCTCCAGCTGATATACCTTAAGGCGGGAATCAATGTCATTGATCTGTTTTTCGATGTTTTCTATCTGCACATAGAGTGTCCGGTTTTCTGTCGGAGCTGTACTGATCCGTTGTTGCAAAAGGGAGAGAACTTCTTTTTGGCTTACTTCGAATTTTTGTCTGAGTTCTTCGAGTTTCTTTTCAAAAAACTGTACAGCTTGTTCATTGCGCTGCCCCTCCACATGAAGGGTGGTTCCGATGAACAAGTTTGCCATCAACGCAGCGGCGCGTTGCGCACGTGCCGGATCCGAATCGAGATACGTGATGCGGAAAGAATCCGATCCTCGACGCTCTGTTGTGATGTTATGTCCGACCGCATCGACAAGCGCTTGACGCTGCGCTTCTGTCCTTGTACTGGCTCCGAGCCCGAGGCTGTCAATAAGTTGCTGAAGGATTGTCCGACTGTAGATGATTTCATTAAATGTTCGTAGACGATCCTCGGAGGCCATCGTTACCGCCATCTCATAGCTAATGAGCGGATTGAGAATCTCATCGCGTTGTACAAGGATCGTCGTTGACGATTCGTACTTATTGGGAAGAAGATATGCCCCTATCCCGCAGAGAATTGTAATGATGACACTTGGGATGATGAGGAGCTTCTTCCGACGGCGGAAAAGTGCAATAACCTCTCGCAATGTAAATTGTGCCGATCGCACGGTGTGCTTCCTTAAAAAATGAGAGTGTATTAGTGTGGAGTAGTTGAAGTAAACGGCAAATTGTATGCCATGGCTAATAGTCGGTTAATACTCTTAATAAGATCAATTCATCGAAGTCAACGTATCCAATACCCCTGTCTTCGAGAGATTTCCTTGCTTCTTATCTCTTTTCGAATACCAACTACACAGTTCATGGAACAACTTATACAGAGTGAGTAATTATTACACTATAATGTGTAATTCTAACACACTCAGTTGGCCCATCGAGTAGTATCAAATGAAATTAGGTTCGTTCCCCGGAAACTTGCTTTCCTATAGAACAAAAAAATACCTGAACGTATATTGCGCATCATCACGCGAATTTGTGAAATTGTTCCTTACTATGATACATGACAGGAATTCGGGGAGAAAATAAATAGTCTGTTGAGGCTTTCTCTATCGTGTTCTCTCCTGGCATATAATTTGTAATTTATCCATCTAAATTCTCTACCTGCAACACAAGCTATAACTCAAGGATCTGATCGTCTGATCAGCGTCTTCCAGCAAATCATCCATCATGTGGATGGTGTTCAATGCTTTGCGCGTGTGATAATATTAATTTGCTCTAGATATAATGTATATGAAAAGAATACTTTATCTTCTCCTCTTTGGTCTGGCTGCTTGTTATCTTAATGGATGCTCATCTTCTGAAGAAATAGCGAAGGGCAATTTAACCCAGATAATTCGTTCAGGTAGCCGATCTGTTCAAATGGAGGCGCAGGCTGACAATTACGTGATCAGGCAGGGAGATCAGATTCAACTCTCGGTTTGGGGATATCCGGAATTCAATGTCACAACTTCTGTGAGAGAAACGGGGACAATTCCGGTCCCGCTCATTGGTGAAGTGAACGCAGCGGGTCTCACCAAGGAACAGTTCACTGAACAATTACGGCAAAAACTTTCTGAGTATATCCAAGGCGAAGTAAAATTAACGGCAACCGTGGTAAGTACCGTCGCACAGAAGGTCGCGGTGTTGGGTGCAGTTTCAAAGCAAGAAAACTATCCAGTCACGAGTGATGTATCGCTCATTGAGATTCTCTCCACAGCTGGCGGTACAACACCCGAATCTGATCTTCGGCATATCAAGATTTTGCGAAGCGGCACAAATCGTCAGCCGATTGAGATTGACTTGACTTGGTACATGGAGAATGGCAACATTGAATCGATCCCAATGATCCGACCAGGGGACACTGTTTTCGTTCCGAAGAAAGGGAATATTATTCGGGAACTTTCCGACTTCATGAGAGATGCCATCTTCATCTTTGGATTCTTCAGAGTTTTTAACTAGGCACCGCATCGCCAAACCCGATGGAAGTGGAATTGAAGTTACAATATCGAGCATGGTTCTCTCTCTTGTGCACACTGATGCTTTGGATCCCTATTCGATCTCAGACGATCAGTCTCTACAGCTCGCGTCCAGTAAATGTCGGAGCGAGGGCGGCTGGTTTTGCAGAAGCCTACGTTACAGATGCGTACGACGCGAACAGCATGTATTGGAACCCTGCTGCGCTGGTCTATCTTCAGAGATCCTCTATTGTTATGAACCACTCTCAAGAGCGTATCATTAATACGATGAATGAAAACATAGCCGTTCCATTCCAAATTCGTCGAGGCGAGGCCGTTGCGATTGGGTTGACAGTGAATCATGTCGGTTACATTGAATCAAGCCCGAACTTTGATTTTCATGTCATTCAGTATGGATATGACATTGTATATTCACGCGAAGTTGTACCAACGGTCAGTGTCGGCGCAGGCTTGGGAGTCCGATATGCGAAAAGTACCACAGCAAGCCTTTGGGGGGTATCTTCTTCGATGGGTGTTTTTTATTCTCCGTCGCAGGAGATTAGCTATGGTGCTGTCTTGAGTGGTATCGGTTCCGGGATTCTGTATGCATCAGATCGTACAACGACATCGTTGAGTTCTGAGAATCTCCCGCGGAGCCTTCAAGCTGGTGCAACACTTAGGTTCCCGCCTACATTTAGCCAAACCTTTTTCACGATCAGTGTGGCGAATGAAAAAGTATTTGGTCAGGATGGGATTCGATATAAAGGCGGGATGGAACTCTTTCTCTTTAAAGTCCTTGCTCTTCGTGGTGGATACATTGTTGAACCAGGCCTCGGTTCTGCGAGGTTTGGTTTTGGAATTCGGACAGAACGTTTTCAACTTGATTATGCGATCTCGCCAAGCAAACAAACTGATCGGGCATACCACGTTTCTGCAGCGTTCACGCTTTGGAATCGCGTTGAAGCTCTACCCCGATAGTGAGACATCAACAGCGATATTACCTGAGCACAAGCAATTGACGAGAAAATGATGCCTCGGAACCATGTATTCAGATCGATCGATTCGTTCTTTGGACCTCAGCCGAGTCCGACAATGCGAACCATAATGCAAACTCTCGACCGGATTGCATTGAGTGATTTAGGAGTTCTGGTTGTCGGTGAAGAAGGAACGGGAAAGAAATGGCTTGCGAAAATGATTCATCAAGTCAGTGGACGGGCACGGAGTCCATTCCTATGGGTGGATTGCAAGACTCTGAATCGGGAAACTCTTGAGAAAGAAATCTTTGGCTCCGAAGAACTGACTTTCTCAGGAATTGAGATTACCCGCGGTGCAGTCGAGAGAGCATACGGCGGTACGATTTTCTTTGAGAATGTTGAAGAACTGCCAGCACTACTGCAAATGAAAATTGCCAGAGTCCTTGAACATCAACACTTCCGACGCGTGGGAGGATTTGAAGAGATCGGTGTGAATGTCCGCATTATTACAACATCGAGAACGAAACCAGCAGTATTGGAGGACGACGGAATAGATAAGACCGAGATCTATCATAGGATGTGCCCGGTGATTCTCAATCTTCCCCCGTTGCGCGAGCGTCGCGAAGATATCCTGTTTCTTATTGAAAAATTCATCATGGAAACAACGACTGATCGTGCGAATCGGCCGAAGGGGATAACTGGCAGTGCACTTCGCACGTGTCTCGAGTACCATTGGCCGGGGAACGCGCGGGAATTGAAAGTGGCGATTAAACACGCAGCCAGAATATGTTCCGATCAATTTATTCGGAAGAATCATCTACCGGTTTATCTTCAGGACTATAACAAGAGGGTCAACGGCGTTACAGTGGAGGAAACCGAGCAGTTTTGATGTATAGAGGTTTTGCCCGCGAACCTCATCGTTCGACTGAAGCGGCTTCCCAATCACTCTGTTGCTGATGAGGCCCCTCATTGCCCCAGGGGTAGAGGGGTGATTGATCTCGAGAAGCAATCGGTTAATGGTTAAAGTTCTAGGGTTTGTTCGACGGAGATTCTCCTTGGTTACTGTCGTCAGGACGCGGGGTCGATTCACCTTGATGTCATTAACAATATCTAAAATTATTTCATCAAAAAGCTAATTGAATTCGAGAAGGGAATGATAATCATATGATCTTCCAGTTATATATTATTTTCGTTATCCCCCTTGTGCTGTCATTGCTGCTTACCCCATTCGTTATCCGATTTGCCAAAAGGATTGGAGCGATTGATCAGCCAAATGAGCGGAAAGTTCACACATTTCCCATCCCACGACTTGGGGGATTGGCGATTTACATGAGCTTCTTCCTCTCATTGCTCCTCTACATTTATTTTGATCTCGCGTTACACCCTTTCTCAGCAATGCACCCCCATACAGGTGTGATGCTGGTTATCTCACTCACGATCGTTCTTATTTTAGGAATTTGGGACGATGTGCAACCCTTAACTCCGGGAAGGAAATTCTTTGGTCAATTTGTCGCCGCGGCGATTGTGTACACGGCAGGATTTAGCATTTCATCGATTACGCATCCCCTCGGTGCTG
>JACOSX010000039.1 GCA_016178625.1 Ignavibacteria bacterium | reverse complement strand
CTCTTCTTCTCCGAGGGCCGTATCTTCTTATTCATGGTGCTGTCTCCTTTTATTTGATTAGAATTTGTGGTTTGCTCACTTCAAATCTAACCAACCGGAGCGGCACCTCCTAATTTTTACACAAATATACGGACTTCATCGGCATTTGTGTGATGACCAAGGTTTTCGCGTAGAGAGCAAACTCTTCCCGAAACTTCACGAGACAGCCTCGGACGGTCTCTACTACACTCAAGCTGAAATTAAAGAGATACTTCATTACGCCGGAGAGCGTGGAATACGAGTTGTTCCTGAGTTCGATATTCCCGGACACGCGACCTCATTCGTTACTGCCTATCCTGAACTATCGAGCGTGCCAGGCTCTTTTACTCTTGAACGCAACTGGGGCATCTTTTTCCCGGTTCTCAATCCTGCCAGTGAATACACGTATGATTTTTTAGACAAGTTCTTCGGAGAGATGACGCAGCTCTTTCCAGATCCATTCTTTCACATTGGCGGAGATGAAATCGAAAGCCAAGAACATAAAGCCGACCATTGGGATAACAATCCTCAGATACAGGAATTCAAGAAAGAGCATAACCTTCCTGATAACAGTGCACTCCAGAGCTACTTCAACAGACGGATTCTCAACATTCTCACGAAATACAAGAAAGTCATGGTGGGATGGGATGAAATTCTCCACGAGACGATGCCGAACACGATTGTTATTCAATCTTGGCGTGGGAGGGAGTCGATGGAGAGCGCTGCAAAAAAAGGATTTCGCAGTATTCTTTCAAATGGATATTACATCGACCTCATTCAACCGACGGAGTTCCACTACCTGAACGATCCCATTCCATCAAGTTCGCGCCTGAGTGATAAAGAAAAGGAGACAATTCTCGGTGGCGAGGCAACAATGTGGTCGGAGTATGTTTCGTCGGAAACTATAGATTCTCGGATCTGGCCAAGGACTGCCGCAATTGCAGAACGCTTATGGTCTCCGCAAACGGTCAATGACGTCGATGACATGTATCGTCGCCTTGATGCAATCAGCATTCAACTCGAAGAACATGGACTTACACACGAAAAGAACTATGAGATGATGCTGAGACGGTTGACAGGTACCTACGACGTCGAGGCACTGAAGAACCTTGTCGATCTCGTCGAGCCGGTAAAAGGCTATGTACGCGGTAGACTGAAGCCGCATACTGCGTTTTCACCACTCACACGCGTGGTCGATGCTGCACGCCCCGACGCAAGGGTTGCCAGAAACTTCAGTAGGATGGTAAACCAATACATTGGAGATAAGGAACATGGTAAGGCTCTTGTTGAGGAAATGACGCGATGGCTCGCTCGGTGGAAAAACAATCACCAACAACTCGCGATCGCGATTAAGAAATCTCCCTCTTTAGCAGAGATTGAATCCTTGTCGGAGGATTTGAGTACGGTGTCGGCATTAGGTCTCGAAGCTCTCACCCAGTTAGAGAAGAATAACAAAGAAGATCATTCGTGGAGGAAGGAACGAATGGAGGTGCTGCAAAAAGCAGAGGAACCACGAGGTGAGACACAGTTGATGATTGTACCGGCCATAGAAAAGTTGGTTATGGCGGCGAGTTCAGAAAACGGATCTTCCCATAATGACGATGCCGCTAAAGAAAAGAAGTAATTCATAGCATTCGCTGTTCAATTGATAAGCATCTTGCTACTCTAAACAGAAGGAGACTCTGCAGATGATAATGAAAAGAAGCTGTAAAATTGCGTGGCTGGTGTTGCTGCTTCTCTCTCTGCTTGAAACAACAGCGTACGCAGGAACCACGGGCAAGATATCGGGACAAGTCGTTGACAAAGAGAGTCGCGAGCCTCTTATCGGGGCGAATATTATAGTAGAAGAAACACCATATGGAGGCGTTAGCGACATCGAAGGGAATTATACGATTCTGAATGTCCCTCCCGGTACGTACGCAGTGAAGATATCCATGGTTGGCTACGCACCACTGGTTGTCAGCGACGTTCGTGTTTATATTGATCAAACCACAAAGGTCAATGTTGAGTTACAACCACAAGCTGTCGAGGTCGGTGAAATCGTAATAATCGCAGAGAGAAAATTAGTGAGGGAAGATGTGGCAACGAGTGTGACATCCTTCAACAACGACGAGATAAAGGTGCTGCCAGTTGCCAGCGTCACCGAAGTGGTCGGTTTGCAAGCCGGCGTAGAACAGGGACTCGTTATTCGTGGCGGTGCTGCTGATCAATCTCTTTTTCTGTTGGATGGCGTCACCCTTCGCGATCCGCGAAATAACCAGCCAATTTCGAACGTTCCTCTGAGCAGCGTGAAGGAGGTCTCGATTGAGCGGGGCGGGTTCAAAGCAGAATACGGTCAGCTCCAATCAGGCATCATCAATGTCGTCACCAAGGAGGGCAGATCGGATAAGTATCAAGCATCGTTCACAGTGAGGTACCGGCCACCGGGGAAGAAGTACTTCGGCATTTCACCGTACAATCCGAATTCGATGTGGCTAAGGCCGTTTCTGGATCCGGCCGTAGCGTGGACTGGCACAGAACATGGTGGCTGGGACTATTATACGCAACTTCAGTATCCCTTCTTTGAGGGATGGAACTCCCTTTCGGAGAAGTCGCTTTCGAACGACAACCCATCCGACGATCTCTCTCCTGCCGCAGCACAGCGTCTGTTTATGTGGCAACATCGGAAACGGGAAAGGACGGACCAGTCGGATTACAATATTGATGGCGGCTTTGGCGGACCGGTTCCGTTCATCGGTCAGAGCCTCGGCGACCTCAGGTTTTTCCTTTCTTACCGCAACAACCGAGAGATGCTGCTTGTGCCATTGACCCGAGACGACTATTACGAGGACGATTGGGTCCTGAAGTTGTCATCTGATCTCGGTTCGGGGGAAAAGTTGGGTATAAGCGGAACGCTCGGGAGAAGTTACAATATCGCGGTTAACGGAACCGAGCAAGCCACCAGCACTGCGTACCTCCGAACCCCGGATCAGGTTACGCAGAACCTCTCCGCGTTGGCGTTTAATGACAGCCGCATTTTCCTCGACTCGTACTACAGTCTGGCAGACGTAACCCAGCGGTCGATTGCAGGAGTCTTTACCAATGTTGTAAACCCGTCTGCGTTCTATGAAGTGCGGCTCGAACATGTAAGACGCGGTTATGAGACGAACCCCACACGCCTCCGCGATACAACGCGGAATGTGGAGCTCTTCCCCGGCTTTTTTGTCAATGAAGCCCCGTTCGGGTGGAGTCCGCAACCCGATGTAGGTGTTGACGGGATGTTGATGGGTGGCCATACGAGCACAGCGAGAGATCACACCACTATTTCCTCGACAACATTGAAGGGAAATCTGACTGCACAAGTGAATGCCAACAACGAAATCAGAACTGGTCTTGAGTTTGTTTACAACGATCTGAATATCGATTACGGTATTGTGAATCTCTTTTTCCCTGAAAGCAACAACTATGTGAGGCAACATGACTTTCCGCTCCGAGGCGCCATGTATCTGCAAGACAAGCTCGAGTATAAAGGCTTCATTGCAAACCTTGGTGGGCGTCTCGACTACCTAAACGCGAATACGGATTGGCCCGATGTTAATGCATTTGATAGAAGCTTCTATTCCTCACGATATAGTCCTGAGAACAGCTATCCGATGCTCAAGGCGAAGTCCCAGCTCTCATTGAGTCCCCGGCTGGGTATATCTCATCCTATCACAGAAAATTCAAAACTGTATTTCAATTATGGCCATTTCAGGGAATTGCCGACGTACGAACAATTGCTGCGTTCATCCCGCAACACTGTTGGAAAACTCCAGAACATTGGGGACCCCAACTTGGTGATGGCGAAGACCATTGCCTATGAATTAGGGTATGACCACTCGTTGTTTGATACCTATCTTCTGCAGCTTGCCGGTTTTTATCGTGACATCACCGATCTACAAGGTTTCACAACGTATTTCAGTGACCGGGGGGGCATCGGTTATACGAAGGCGAACAATGACGGCTATCAGGACATTCGTGGTTTCGAAGTAACACTGCGTAAAGTCGTTGGCTCGTGGTGGAGAGGGTTTGCAAATTACACCTATCAGGTTGTTATCAATGGCAGGTTTAATAGAGGTCAAGTGACTGATAACCCACACGCAAACCGGGACTATGATGATGACACAAGGAATGCCTACGTGTTACGACCCGTATCTCAGCCTTACGCCCGTCTCAACGTTTCTTTTTTCACGCCCGCGGATTTTGGACCCACAGTTCTAGATCATCAAATTCTGGGTAATTGGGACCTGAACATCATTGGAGATTGGAGAAGCGGTGGGATGACGAAGTGGCCATTCCAGATTCTCTACGAAAATGTGAAGATGGTTGACTGGTTGAATTTCAATCTCCGTCTGACCAAGCTGGTGGCATTCGGTCAAATGAAGGTGACTCTTCTTATGGACGTCAACAATCTCCTCAACACCAAAAGGCTGAATCTCAACAGCTTCTACGATGGTAACGATAAGGAATTCTACTATGAATCACTCCATCTGCCGAGTAGCACTGAATACGATAACATTCCGGGCGATGACAAAGTGGGGAATTATCGTGATGATGGAGTAGCATTCCAGCCGATTGAGCAAATACTTGTACTGCCTGGTGGTCCTCCCCTGCATCCTGAAGCAATCTTTTACGAGAAATCCACCGGTAGGTATATGGAATACAAGAATAACGCATGGTCGGAAGTCGATGGAGCTCGAATGAAGGAAATTCTTGACACGAAAGCGTACATTGATATGCCTAACATGTCATCCTTTAACTTCCTCAATCCTCGAAGTGTCTTTTTCGGGATAACGGCATCGTTTGAATTCTAACGCATCAGAAACCACAAAGAGGACATGAATATGCGCATCGGAGGATTCGCTCGAAGGACATATCACACGTCGCTGGTCTTCACCTGCATCGCTCTGTCGCTTGCATCGAAGCCCGCGTTTGCACAACCCCAAGGGCAGGAGATTCGGTGGCTCCGTGTTGGATCGCTCCATAGTTGGTACTCCAATGTCGGCTCAGAAGTCGAGACGGGACGAACCGGAAGTGCGAACGAACAGAACGACGGTTTACGGTGGCTCGCACAGTTTCGCTGGCAGAACCATGAAGCCGCTAAATCAATGTGGATCGGAACTATCAATTACTATGATCGCGTCTTGCAGTCGACGGTGCCTCACAAAGTCATTGCTGTTGGACCACGAACGGCAGACCCGATAAATGAGATCATGCCCGTCAGCTTCAAGATGTATGGTCGTGACTACGCCCCAACGGTTGTGGTCGATGGCATCACGGCTACCGATAACAGTGTCGACGATGTTGTCGATGAAACGGTTGATACCCTCAAAGCTGACCGAATGATCGTCAGCGTCATGAACACGTATCTTGGCATCACGGTGACCAGGCGGATTCTGGCATTCAGCCAGCAGTTTAATGATAACTACTTCATTTACGAGTATATCTTTAAGAACACTGGTATGATCGACAACAAAGGGACAATAGATGCGAAGCGATTGGACAGCGTCATCTTCCATTTCCAGTACCGCTACGCACTCGGGAACGAAGCGTTCAAGAGCAATTGGGCTCCTTCCAATCATATCGATTGGGGAAGAAATGCCGTCAATCAAGTAATCGGTCAAGATCCAAACGCGCCGAATTTCGAGATGCGCGCCCAGTACTCATGGTATGGTCGGGATTCTCAAAGTAAGATAATAGATGATTTCGGCCTTCCGTATGATTTGGGTGACGGGCATCTCGCTGCAGCGCAGTATGTAGGTACGGTAACGGTCCATGCGGACAAATCAGCAACCGACAAAAGTGACGACCCCTACCAGCCAAGAACGACGCAATTTCTTGGCAACGATACAGGACCTCAGAGCAACGATCAGTTTAATCCGACACAGATGACCAGAAAGTATCTTGCTATGAACGCAGGTCATCCGGCACAGACGCATGCTGAGTTGGTTGAAGCACTGCCCGGAAAGTATGGGGATACATATGGCGCCGATGCGGGAGGGTATGCCCAGGGACAAGGATTCGGTCCGTACACCTTAAACCCCGGCGATAGCATACGCATTGTTCTTGCTGAAGCTGTAGGGGGTCTGAGCCGTGAGATGGAATATGAGATTGGAAGACGGTGGAAAGAAAACGCGCCGCCCTACACGCTGCCGAATGGTACCACAACAGCCGAGCCCGATGTCTACAAAGATGCATGGGTCAACACATGCGAGGATTCCATCAAGCAGACATTTCGGCGCGCCATTCAGAACTATAAGAGCGGATTTGCGATTCCATTGCCGCCCCCACCGCCGAGTCTTTTTGAAGTCAATTCCGGCGGTAATCGGGTGAGGCTCACATGGGCTAACAATGCGGCTTCGTATCCGAACTTTGACGGCTATGAGATTTATCGCGCAATTGACAAGCCAGATACATTCTATACCAAGATTTTCTCGTGCAGTGCAGCAAATGTCGTCCACACGTTTGATGATACGACTGCCCGGCGTGGGTTTGATTACTACTATTATATTGTGAGCAAGGATGATGGCACAAAAAGTGGTGGTGTTCCCCTGGTCAGCAGCAAGTTCTACACGATGACCAACGAGCCAGCACATCTTCTCCGTCCGCCTGGGATACAACTGAGCGATATCCGAGTTGTTCCCAATCCTTTTGACATCTCGTTGAGAAGTCAACAATTCGGAACGACCGCCACGCCCGACCGTATCGCATTTTACGGACTTCCGGGTGTCTGTACGATCAAGATCTATACAGAGCGTGGCGACCTGATCACGACCATCGAGCATTCCAATGGATCTGGTGATGAATATTGGGATTCTACGACAATGTTCCGCCAGATTGTGGTGAGCGGAGTGTATCTTGCCGTGTTTCAGACCCCCGAAGGCAGTTCAGCCATCCGCAAGTTTATCGTCATTCGATAAAGACCAAGGAGAAAGTCATGGACAAAATTTCATACATCATAACGGTATTGTTAGTCGCGTGTTTCTGGTGTGCGGTGCAAGGGAATGCTCAAGAGAATCAGAAACTTGCT